>NZ_JACAQP010000003.1:0-303218 GCF_013387025.1 Pseudomonas reactans
AGACACAAGCGGGCTTGCTCGCTCCCACAGTTGTTTTGTGGTGTATCTGTTACACCACCAGCGACAACAGCATGATGAATATCAACGCCACGACGGACAGAATCGTCTCCATTGCCGTCCACGTCTTGAACGTCTCCGCCACGGTCATGTTGAAGTACTGCTTCACCAGCCAGAACCCCGCATCGTTGACGTGAGACAGGATCAACGAACCCGCGCCCGTCGCCAACACCAGCAGCTCACGGTTAACCCCCGGAATCATCCCCACCACCGGCACCACAATGCCTGCGCCGGTAATGGTCGCCACCGTGGCCGAACCGGTTGCCACGCGAATCACCGCCGCCACCAGCCACGCCAGCAGGATCGGATTGATCTGCGCGTTCACCGCCATATGGCCAATCACGTCGCCCACGCCGCTGGTCACCAGCATCTGCTTGAAGCCACCGCCGGCACCGATGATCAGGATGATTGCAGCGGTCGGCGCCAGGCTGGCGTCGAGCAACTTGAGGATCTGCTTGGAGTGGATGCCTTGGCGATGGCCAAAGGTGTACAGCGACAGCAGCAGCGCCAGCAACAGGGCGGAGATCGGGTGACCGATCATGTCCATCCAGTTGCGCACAATGTGGCCGTCCGGCAAGCCGATATCAGCGAAGGTTTTGAGCAGCATCAAGAACACCGGCAACAGCACGGTAATCAGGGTGATGCTGAAGCTCGGCAGGTTCTTGTGTTCCGACTCGCGCGCCAGTTGATCGACCAGTTCCTGGGACGGGTTGCCCGGGATGTACTTGGCAATGAACGTACCGAAGATCGGGCCGGCGATGATGGCCGTCGGCAGTGCGACGATCAGGCCGTAGAGGATGGTCTTGCCGATGTCGGCGCCAAATACGCCGATGGCCAGCAGCGGGCCCGGATGCGGTGGCACCAGGCCGTGTACTGCCGAGAGGCCGGCCAGCAGCGGAATGCCGATCTTGATCAGCGACACGCCGGTACGGCGCGCCACGATAAACACCAGCGGAATCAGCAGCACAAAGCCGATCTCGAAGAACAGCGGGATGCCCACCAGGAACGCGGCGAACATCATGGCCCACTGGACCTTCTCTTTGCCGAAGGCGCGGATCAGGGTTTGTGCGATCTGATCGGCACCGCCGGATTCGGCCATCATCTTGCCGAGCATCGTGCCCAGCGCGAGGATGATGCCGACAAAGCCGAGCACCCCGCCGAAGCCGTCCTGGAACGCCTTGATGATCTTGTCCACGGGCATGCCCGAGGTCAGGCCGAGGAAGCCGGCCGCGATGATCAGTGCAATAAACGGATGCACCTTGAACTTGGTGATCAGAACGATCAACCCGATGATAGTGACCACTGCATCAAGCAGCAGATAAGACTCGTGGGACATGCCAAACATGGGGGGTCTCTCCTGTTTGTTGTTGTTATTAAAGCGGGTGTTGAATTTCCTGCCGGGGATAGCGCTATCTTTTCCGGCAAAAAATTAATGAGTAGGTTCAAAGCCGTGTTGCAGCCACCAGGCGTTGGTCTGCTCGGCCAGTTCCTCGATGCTGTCTTCGCTGGCGTTGAGGGCCAGGGTCAGCGGTTCGCCTTTGGGCGATTCAAGGGTGGCAAACTGACTGTCGATGAGGCTGGCTGGCATGAAATGCCCAGGGCGATGGGACACGCGGTCGGCGGCCACGGCGCGGGTCAGCTCCAAAAAGACAAAACCCAGGCCCGGCGCGGCTTCGCGCAGGTGGTCGCGGTATTTCTTTTTCAGGGCGGAACAAGTGAGCACGGGATGCTCGCCCGCTTTGAGCGAACGGCGCAGTTCATCGCAGAGGATGTCGAGCCAGCCGGCGCGGTCGTCGTCGTTGAGGGGGTGACCAGCGCTCATCTTTTCGATGTTGGCGGCAGGGTGAAAGCTGTCGCCTTCAATGGCGGTGGCACCGTTCAGGCGGCACAGGGCCTCGCTGACGCTGGACTTGCCACAGCCGGAAACACCCATGATGACCAGGGCGGTAACAGGTTGACTCATGAAACACCTCAGGACGCAGATAGCGCTACCTTTGCACGCTGTAAGGCTAGTGCAAAAACAGGCTTTTCCCGCGCCGTCTTGTCTTTTTTTATGGAGTGACGCGTGCATCCGCTCCAACGCTTTGAACAGGATCAGGCAACCCTTTGTTCAAGAATTTGCAGCCTTTTGGAGACAGCGCTACCTTAGTGCCTCGATTTTTGTTTGGCAAGCCGCCTGATGACCTCCAAGAACGATAAAAAATTGCGCACCACGGGTCGCCCGACCCTTAACGAAGTCGCCCGCCTGGCCGGCGTCAGCCCGATTACCGCCTCCCGCGCCCTGCGCGGTATCAGCACCGTCGCCACCGAACTGGTGGAAAAAGTGCAGCAGGCCGCCGCCGAACTCAACTACGTGGTCAACCCCGCCGCCCGCGCCTTGGCCTCGGCCCAGAGCCATTCGGTGGTGGTGCTGGTGCCGTCGCTGTCCAACCTGCTGTTTATCGAAACCCTCGAAGCCATCCATCAGGTGCTGCGGCCCAAGGGCTTCGAAGTGCTGATCGGCAACTTCCACTATTCGCGCGATGAAGAAGAAAACCTGCTGCGCAATTACATGGCCTACCAGCCACGGGGTTTGCTGCTGACCGGGTTTGATCGCACCGAAAGCGCCCGACGGATGGTCGAGGCCAGCAATGTGCCCTGCGTCTACATGATGGATTTGGACCCGAACGCCGGGGTGAACTGCGTGGGTTTCTCACAACTGAGCGCGGGCGAAACGGCGGCGGCGCATCTGTTGTCCCGTGGGTACAAACGCCTGGCGTACATCGGTGCGCAGTTGGACCAACGCACGTTGCTGCGCGGCGAAGGTTTCCGTCGTGCGCTGCAACAGGCTGGCCTGTACGACCCGGCACTGGAACTGCTGACGCCGCGCCCCTCCTCAGTCGGCCTGGGCGGCGAACTCTTCCTGCAACTGCTGGCCGCCCATCCCGACGTGGATGCAATCTTCTTCGGCAACGATGACTTGGCCCAGGGAGCCTTGCTGGAAGCCATGCGCCATGGCATCAAAGTGCCGGAGCGCGTCGCGGTGCTCGGTTTCAACGACCTGCCTGCCTCGTCTTTCATGGTGCCGCGCCTGAGCAGCATCAGCACTCCGCGAGAAGCGATTGGGCGGCGGGCGGCGGAGCACCTATTGACGATCATGGCGGGCAACAAGATCGCCAAGCCGGTGGTGGACATGGGGTTTGAGTTGCAGGTGCGGGAGAGTACGTAGGACGCCATCTGCGGGGCGCCTGCATTTACCGAGCCGCGTCAGCGAGCGCCTGTACCAATGCAGACGCCCCCTTGTGCAGCGGTTGGTTCTTCAACCACACCGCATTCACCACCATCGCCAAACCGTTCTCGATGTTCTTGAAGTTCAACCGCCGCAATCGGCCTGCCTCAAGCAACGGCGCCACTGCCGACAGCGGGAAATTCCCCCAGCCCAAGCCCGCTTCCACCATATCCAGGGCCATGCCCAGGCTGTCGGTACGCCAATAGGATTGCCCCACCAGCGGCCGGCGGTCACTGAGGGGAATATCCCGACCGGCCACCAGAATCTGCCGTACTCGCACCAGGTCTTCCAGAAAAGGCTCACCGCCCGCCTGCGGATGTTGCGGGCTGATACAGGCGATCAATTGTTCACTGTCAACAAACTGAAAGCGTTCCAGCACATTGACGCGAAGCCCCGCAAAAACCACGCACACCTGCACGCGCCCGAGATGTAACAGTTGCAGCACATCATCCTGCGGGGCGGTCAGCACTTCGATTTCCAACAATGGAAAGGCCTCGCCGATTTCACCGATGGCGGCCAACAGGCGGCGTGTGTTGATATCCACCCCCACGCCGATCGACAGCTTGCTCTCAAGGCCGCGGGACAGCTGCAACGCATGCACCTGCAACTGCTTGAGTTGCTCGGCCATCAGCCGTGCGTGGGGAATCAACGCCAACGCAAGATCCGTGGGGACCGGTTCACGATGACTGCGATCAAACAACGGGTAACCCAGCTCGGCCTCAAGGTTGGCAATCCCCATGCTCACCGCGGAAGGGACTTTGCCCAATGCCCGCGCGGCCGCCGAAAATGAGCCGGACTCAATCACCGCCAGGAATAATTCAACGCTGTCGCTTGAAAAGCTCATACGCAACCTGTCAAAAAAACTGAAAGCTTCTGACTTTTTATGTCAGCCATAGTGACGCTATCTTCCCTGCCAACAGACGGTCCTGTCACCTGGAAATGAGGAAGTGGCGATGCAAGGTGTGAAACGCAAGTTGGTGTATGTGTCACTGTTTGAACTGATCGGCATGACCTTTTCAGCCATCGGCCTAGCGTTGCTGTCGGGCGCTCATCCCTCCAGCACTGGGCCATTGGCCGTAGCGATCACCACGATTGCGGTCACCTGGAACTTCATCTACACCTCGCTTTTCGAACGCTGGGAAAGCCGCCAGCGCGACCGCACGCGCACGGTCAAACGCCGCATCGCCCATGCTGTGGGGTTCCAACTGACACTGATCGTGTTCCTGATTCCGCTGATCGCCTGGTGGATGAACGTCAGCCTGGTGCAAGCGTTCCTGCTCGACCTGGCACTGATCCTGTTCATCCCCTGCTATACCTTTGCGTTCAACTGGCTGTTCGATCGCACTTTCGGCTTGCCCGCCTCGGCGTTGCCCGCAACATCTGCGTAGCTTCAACCGGGCACCGCTGTTAAATTCCCAGGGTCATCGCCACTGCCAGGGAAGCACCATGGGACATTCACTGAAAATCTTGGGGCGCACGTCCTCCATCAACGTGCGCAAAGTGCTCTGGACCTGCCAGGAACTGGGCATTGACTACCAACGGGAAGACTGGGGCATCGGCTACACGCCCACCCAGTCTCCCGAATTCCTCGCCCTGAACCCCAACGCCCAGGTGCCGGTGTTGATCGATGACCACGGCGTGCTATGGGAATCCAACACCATCTGCCGTTACCTCGTCAGCCTCTACCAACGCCACGACCTGCTCCCCGCCGAACCCGCCCCACGGGCCCGGGTCGAGCAATGGATGGACTGGCAAGCCACCGAACTCAACCCGTCCTGGGGCTACGCGTTCCATGCGCTGGTGCGCCAGAACCCGGACTACCAGGACCCACAACGCATCCAGGCGGGCGTGCAAGGCTGGAACGACAAGATGGGCCTGCTCGAACAACAGCTGATCAAGACCGGAGCCTACGTCACCGGCGCTGAATTCACCCTGGCGGACATCCTCGTCGGCCTCTCGGTACACCGCTGGCGCAACGCTCCGCTGGAACATCCGCCCTACCTTGCGGTGGAGGCGTATTACCAGCGCCTCAGCCAGCGCCCTGGCTTTAAAACCTTCGCCCTCGACGGCCATAACTAAACACAAGGACCCCACTGTGAAAGGACTCAACGTACTGCTCACCGGCGCCTGCGGCAGAATCGGCAAGACGTTTTTCGACGCATCCAAAGACCGTTACCGCTTTACCCTCACCGACCGCATCGCGCCGGATTTCGACTTGGGCGAACACCACTTCGTGCACGCCGACCTCAGCGACAAATCCAGCCTGGCCGCCCTGCTCGACGGTATCGACGTGATCGTGCATTTGTCGGGCATTCCCCACGCCAGCGCGACGTTCGATGAGTTGCTGCCCAATAACATCCTCGCCACCACCTACCTGTTCGAAGCGGCCGTGACGGCCGGGGTAAAGCGCCTGGTATTCGCCAGCAGCGCGCAAACCATCGAAGGCTACCCGGTAGACCGCCAGATCACGCCCGGCATGCCGGTCATGCCCGCCAACCTCTACGGTGTGAGCAAATGCTACGGCGAGGCGCTGTGTGGCTACTACGCCGCGAAAACCCCGTTGTCGACCATTGCCCTGCGCATCGGTGCCTTCGAATTCCCCGAAACCCACGACCTCAACAACGCCCGCGACCTCAGCGCCTGGCTCAGCCCGCGTGATGCGGTGCAGTTGCTGCAACGTTCGGTGGAAGCCGAGGGCGTGAAGCACTTGATTGCCCATGGTATTTCCAATAACCGCTTCAAGCGCCTGGACCTGAGCGAAACCACACGGGTGCTGGGTTACCATCCCCAGGATGACGCGTTTCAAACATTTGAGATTCCGATCACTTATTGAGTTTCCCCATGCCCGCACTCTCTAGCACCGACGGCATCGATCCAATCCGCGCCGCCCACATCAGCGCACGCATCGATCGCCTGCCTGCCGTCGCCACGGTCTGGCGCCTGGTGGCGTTGCTCTCCATCGGTGGTTTTTTCGAGCTGTATGACCTGTTCCAGACCGCCTACATCAGCCCCGGCCTGATCAGTGACGGGATTTTCCACACCGGCAGCGAGGGCGTGTTCGGTTTCTCGGACCAGGCCGCCTTTGCCTCGGCAACCTTCCTCGGCCTGTTCCTCGGCGCCAGCCTGCTGAGCCCTATCGCCGACCGTTTCGGACGGCGGGCGATCTTCACCTTTGCGTTGATCTGGTACACCGTCGCCACGGTATTGATGGGTATCCAGACCTCCGCCGTGGGCATCATCTGCATGCGTTTCCTGGTCGGCATTGGCCTGGGCATTGAACTGGTGACCATCGACGCCTACCTCTCGGAACTAGTGCCCAAGCGCATGCGCAGCTCGGCGTTTGCCTTTGCGTTTTTTATCCAGTTCCTGTCAGTGCCGGCGGTGGCGTTGATGTCATGGTGGCTGGTGCCGCAAGCGCCGTTCGGCGTGTCCGGCTGGCGTTGGGTGGTGCTGTCGAGCGCCGTGTTTGCGCTGTTTATCTGGCAATTGCGCAAGCGTTTGCCGGAGTCGCCGCGTTGGCTTGCGCAAAAAGGTCGTTTCGAAGAGGCCGGTGCGATCATGGACAACCTTGAAGCACGCTGCCAGAAGGACCATGGCAAACCGCTGGATGAGCCCGAGCCCGAAGCCGTCAGCGTGCAGGGCAACGGCCGCTTTGCCGATATCTGGCAACCACCGTATCGCCGCCGCGCCTTGATGCTGATCGTGTTCCATGTGTTCCAGGCCATCGGTTTCTTTGGTTTTGGCAACTGGCTACCGGCGTTACTATCCGGCCAGGGCGTCAGCGTGACCCACAGCTTGCTCTACGCCTTCATCATCACCCTCGCCTACCCGTTGGGGCCGTTGCTGTTCGTGAGGGTGGCCAACCGCTTTGAAAACAAATGGCAGATCGTCGGCTCGGCCTTGGGCGCGATGATCTTCGGCAGTCTGTTTGCCCTGCAAACCACGGCGGTGGGGCTGGTGATCTGCGGGGTGATGATCACCTTCTGCAACGCCTGGCTGAGCTTCAGTTATCACTCGTACCAAAGTGAATTGTTCCCCACCAACATCCGCGCACGGGCGGTAGGTTTCTGTTACTCGTTCAGCCGCTTGTCCACAGTGTTCAGCAGTTTGCTGATCGGTTTTATCCTCGAACACCTGGGCACACCGGGCGTGTTGGCGTTCATTGCCAGCAGCATGTTGATCGTGATGATCACCATCAGTTGGTTCGGGCCGCGCACGCGGAACCTGGCGCTGGAAAACATCGCCCACTGACGGCAATGGTTGGCCGCATGCGGGACAATGTTTGCCGCAGCGGCCAGGCGATCCCCAATAGAACCGGGCACTTCACACCCGGCACGCTATTTGCTCCACCTGTGGCACCGAACATTCCCCCAGGTGACCGATCATGCTGGTTAACAACAACACCCAAGCCGTGTCGACCGTTCAACAACTCAAACGGCCCGACATGGACCCCGCCAACGCCGCTGCCAGCGCGCTGTACAGCGGTGCCTTGCAAGCCGCGCAACAAAGCGTGACCGTGCCGGCCGCGCAGAAGGAACTGGACAAGGCCAACGACCGCATCGACGAGGCCTTCGCCAAGACCCGCGTGCAATTGCAGACCAGCACAGAAGCCGTCACTGCCGCTACCGCAACCCCGGACGTGCCAAAGACCGGTGCGACTGCCAGCACCGCACGCTCCGAGTTCACGGACTACATGAGCAAATCCCCGGCCGAGCGTATCCGTGAGCAATTGCTCAAGGAACAGGGTTTGACCGAGGAAGACGTGCAGGCGCTGCCGCAGGAAAAACAGGACGCCATTGCCAAGGAAGTCGCTGAACGCTTGAAGCAGCAACAAGAGCAGCAGGTAGCAGCGAAGACCGTTGACCCGCAGGCGCAGGCGGTGAAAGAGACGCTGGCTGCGATCTGACGGTACCCGCCACTGTAGGAGCGAGCTTGCTCGCGAAGAACGTCAACGATAACGCGGGCATCTTGGATGAACGCGTCGCCTGTGAGTTTTTTCGCGAGCAAGCTCGCTCCTACAGATTATTGCAGTTGCAGCGTCGAATTGAACTGCCCGATCGCATCCACCACATGCCGTGACCCTTCCTGGATCTCCAGGATGACCTGCCCCGCTTCATTCGCCAATTCCACTCCCAAGCCCGTGCGGCTCAAGCTTGACTGCATGCTCGACACCGCACTCAGCGACAGGTCGTGGTTCTTGCGCACCACATCGACAATTTCCACCGTTGCCTGGCTGGTCCGCGCCGCCAAGCTGCGCACCTCGTCCGCCACCACCGCAAAACCGCGTCCGTGTTCACCCGCCCTTGCGGCTTCGATCGCGGCGTTGAGCGCCAGCATGTTGGTCTGCTCGGCAATGCTGCGGATGGTCTGCACGATCGCGCCGATGATGTCCGATTGCTTGCTGACCGCGTCGATACTCACGGCCGCCTGGTTCAGGTCGTGGGAAATTTCTTCGATGATCTGCACGGTTTGCTGCACAACCTCCGAGCCCTTGCGGGCGCAGGCGTCGTTTTGCACCGAGGTGGCGTGGGCCGAGTCGGCGGCATTACGCAGGGTGGTGACTTGGTCCGTGATGTCACTCGCGAACTTCACCACTTTGTACAGCCGGCCATTGGTGTCGAAGATTGGGTTGTAGGACGCTTCCAGAAACAGCGTCTTGCCGTACTTGTTTTTGCGCTCGAAGCGGTGCGAGTGGTATTCGCCGCGATTGAGCGACGCCCAGAACGCCTTGTAGGCCGGCGACTCCACTTCGTTGCGGTGGCAGAACATGCTGTGGTGCTGACCAACAATTTCATCCAGGGAATACTGCACGGTCTTCAGGAAGTTGTCGTTGGCGTTGAGGATCTGGCCCTGCGGGGTGAACTCGATCACCGCCATGGAACGACCGATGGCGTCGATCAGGCTCTGGTTTTCATGTTCGTGATGGACCCGCGCCGTGATGTCCGACGCGACTTTGATCACGCTCTGCACGTGGTTGTCCTTGTCCAGCACCGGCATGTAGCTGGCTTCCAGCCACACTTCCTGGCCGCGCTTGTTCAGGCGCATGAAGGTGCCACTGAGGGCCTCGCCTCGCGCCAGGTCGCGCCAGAGCTTGGCGTAGGCGTCGGTGTGGGTGTAGGCCTCTTCGCAAAAGAGCCGGTGATGTTTGCCGCGAATCTCCTCGGCGCTGTAGCCCATGGTTTTGCAGAAGTTGTCGTTGGCGTCGAGAATCACGCCACTGGGGTCGAACTCGATCATGGCCATGGAACGGCTGATGGCGGCCAGTTTGGCGTTGGATTCGGTGAGGGCGCAGGAGAAACGTTCGATTTCTTGCAGGTCGGATTTGTGATGGCGGTTGAACATGTTCGGATCACCCTTCAATTACCAGCGCCCGGCGAGGCGCATTCCATTCACGGATTGAATATTGCTGGCAGATCTTTATGGGAACAACCATCCGAATCGCTTTATATGCCAAGCGTCATCAACGGTTCTGGATGAGCATAGACAGGGCTTGGCGCTATGCAAGGCCACTAGTCATCCAGCATTTTTAACAATGCGAGGGCGGCGGCAGACGGTGGGCGATCCGGCGCACCGACCAAGGCAAATTCACGGTGCAGCGGCACATCCAACGCCATCACGCGCAAGCCCTTGCGCTGGGCCGGCAAGGCCATTTCCGGCACCAACGTAACGCCCACGCCCTCACGCACCAGGCTGAAGGCACTGCTCCACTCACGCACTTCCACGCGGATATCGCGCAGCGTCAGCCCTGCGGCGGCGCCCAGGCTGCGAGCATTGGCGGTGCACCCACCGGTAGCCAGCACGAAAGGCTGCTCAAGCAGTTCCTCGAGCGACACCGTGGCATCCACCGGGCGCTGGGCCAGCGTATGGTCCACAGGCAGCACGGCCATCCAGAAGTCACGGCCCAGCACCGTCGCATTGCGCTCCGGCTTGGGATTGAGCACCACGCCCAAATCGATGAGCCCGGTGTCGAGCAAGGTGAGCACCTCGTTGTCAGTGACATCCAGGGTAGTGACCTCTATCCCGGGATAAAGCTGCGCAAAACGCTGTAACGCGGGTGTCAGAAACGTCGCCAGCACCATGGGGAAACTGGCGATGCGAATCGTCCCACGCAACATGGGCCGGGCTTCGTCCACGGTGCTACGAATCGTCTGCAAGGCCCCAAGCATCACCCGCGCCTGCTCGATCACACTCAAACCGAGGGCGGTGGGCAAAGTCTTGCGCGGTTCACGGGTAAACAGCTGCGCGCCCAGCGTCGCTTCCATACCGGCCATGGCCTGGCTGGCGGCAGATTGGGTCATGCCCACGCGCTCGGCGGCGGCGGTGATGCTGCCGTGATCGGCCACGGCCACCAGCAAGCGCCAGTGCATCAGGTTCATCATCGCAGTAGCTGTCCTTATGGCAGGGGTCTGAACGTTTAATTTTACGCACGGTGCCACGCCCGCGAGACTGGCGCAAATTCAACGGAGCTGCCCCAGATGAAACTGTACTTCTTCCCCCACGCCTGTTCCCTCGCCCCGCATATCGTGCTGCGCGAATTGGCGCTGCCGTTCGATCTGATACTGGTGGATAACCAGGCCAAGACCACCGCCGACGGCGAAGACTTCCTGCAGATCAACCCCAAGGGCTACGTCGCGGCGCTGAAACTGGACAATGGCCAGGTACTGACCGAAGCCAGTGCAATCCTGCAATACCTGGCCGACCTGAAACCCGCCGCAGGCCTGGCGCCGGCCAATGGCAGCTGGGAGCGCGTGCGCCTGCAAGAATGGCTGAATTTCATTGCCACCGAGATTCATGGCGGCTTGGCGGTGTTCTTCAACAACGCGATTCAAGGCGAAGTAAAAGCCTCATTCCAGGCCACGCTGTTCAAGCGCTTCGCGGTGTTGGTGCACACGCTGGAGCGTCAGGACTACCTGCTGGGCGCGCAGTACTCGGTGGCGGATGCCTACCTGTTCGTGGTGCTGCGCTGGGCGGCGTTTCACGCGATGGATCTGGGCGACTGGCCAGCGCTGGCGGCGTTTCAGCAGCGGGTGGGTGAGCGGCCGGCGGTGATTGCGGCGTTGGCCGCCGAAAACCCATGAGTCGAGATGAAGGCGCTTAGCGCCAGCACATCTACCGAACCCGCACGATCCTTATCCAGATGGGCCACCTGGCTGCGCACGGTTTCATGGATCTGCCGAGCGCCGTCCCCCAGACGCAGCTCACCGCGCAGGTCCACTGCCTGCGCGGCGACGATCAGTTCAATACTGGCCAGCCACAACACCCGCTCGGTCAAGCGACGGGTCTTGTCGACCACGGCCAGCGCCTGGCCCGCATAGTCTTCAACACGGTCCGCCACCGGCACGCTCACCGCCGGCAGTGGATTGGCCAAGTGACCGATTTCTGCGACCAACGCCGAACTGGTGCGCTGCAAGGCGGCCAGGCCGACATGACCGGGTTGAGTGATGAGGAAGCGCGGCAGACCACTCGAAGCCGGCGATAGCAATTTGGCAATCCGCTCGGCGCTGCATGCGGCTACTCGATTGAGCGCCAGGCCCAAGCCTTCAGCTGCCAGCGCCAAATGCGTGCTGTCGAAATTCGCCGTGGCTAACACCAACGCCTCTTCGCTGATCAACGCCGGGTTATCCGCACCGCTGCGCAATTCCAGTTCGACCAGCTCATGCAGCTGTCGCAACGCCTGCTGCGCCGCACCCTGGACCACCGTGGCACAGCGGAAGCTCAAGGGGTCCTGCAGACGACGCGGGCTGTCCGCCAGCTCACCGCCCGCCAGCAACTGCAACAACGCCGCCGACTGTTCGGTTTGCCCCGGTGCCGGCCGCAGGCGCGAAGCCCATGGCTGGAACGGACTCAGGTTGGCCCGATAGCCCTCGCACGACAACGCCAGCGCCGCCAGCACCGCCGCCAACACTTGCTGCGCCTCGGCGACCAGCAACGCGCCGAGCCCGACACTGGCAGCATTGGCCGAGACCAGCGCCAGCCCGTCCTTGCCGGTCAACGGCACCGACAGTGCCAGGCTCAGGTGCGCCAATGGCGCCAAGTCGCTCTCGCCCAACGAGCCGAGTAACGGCACTTGCGGTTCGGCACCGGCGTTGAGTAAATCCAGCAACGCCTGCGCTGCTTGCCCCGAAATGCCCGAACGCCCTTGGGCCAATCCGGCCAAGCGCGCGGCGGTGATGGCGCGCAGCTCCTGACGATTGGCCAGGCGTCCAACACCCACCGCGCGCCCCAACGGAATGTTCGCCTGTACGGGCACCACCGCCGTATCCACCGCGGCACCGAGGCCGGTATTCACGCCATAAATCGGCGTGCCTTCAGCCGCCAGTTTCACCAACAACTGGTGGCCTTCTTCAATACGCTGACGGGCCTGCGCAGAGAAATCCGCCGGTACGTCTTGCCGGGCAATCGCCAGTAAATCGGTAAGGGCCAAACCTTGAGGGTCGAAGTGAATCATGCCCAGCGCAACCGCTGGCCAATCCCCAGGCGCCCGGCTTTTTCCAGCAGCGCATGGCCCAACGCGATATCGCTGAGGCTCAGCCCACGGTGCCAGAAGAGGATGGTTTCCTCGGGGTTCTCCCGGCCGGTTTTCAAGCTGGCCACGATCTGGCCCAGTTCGGCATGCAGGGTCTGGGCGCTGAGTTTTCCGGCGTCGACGTGGGCGCGCAGCGAGCCAAAAAGCCCGCCTTTGCACTGGCCCCAATCATCCACCACGAGCTTGCTCATGATGTCGGTCAGCGACAACTCCACCGCGCTCATGGTGCCGTAAGGCACCACGAAAGCACCGGGTTTGATCCAGTCGGTGCGCAATAAGGGTTCGGGCTGATCAAGGCGCGACGCCTCGACCACGATGTCAGCGCCACGTACGGTGGATTCCCAATCGTCGGTAACAATCACCGGTTTGCCCAGGTCCTTGCGCAGGCGCTCGGCGAAGGCTTCACGGCTTTCGCTGCGGCGTGAGTGCACACGGATTTCGTCGAAGTCGAACAGGTGATCCAGCAAGCGCACGTTCCAATACGCCGTGCCACGCGCGCCAATGTGCGCCAGCACTTTGCTGTCGGGCCGGGCCAGGTATTTGGCGCCGATGGCGGTGATGGCACCGGTGCGCATATCGGTGATCGCCGAGGCATCCAGGATCGCCTTGGGAATCCCGCTGGCCGGGTCCAGCAGGTTGAGGATCGCCAATTCCGAGGGCAAGCCCTTGCGATAGTTGTCGACAAAATCCCCCACCACTTTGACGCCGGCATAGCCGATATCGCCGCCCAGCACACCGCGTAATACGTTGAAGTGGCCGTTGATCTCGCCGCCGGGAATCAGGTGGGTACGCGGCTCGATCACCGCCTCGCCACGGCCCTGGATCGCCAGGCTGGCTTCGATGGCAGTGAGAATTTCATCATTGGTGAGCCCCAGTTCGTCGATGTCCAGGCCGTTGAGAAAGTCGATGTAGATTGGTTGCATGGTTATGGCGCCTTGAAGACAGCTTGCTGTACATCGACCTTTTTCGGGATCAGGCCGTTGGCAAAAAACAGGTCGGCAGTGCGTTGCTGGTTGCCGACGTCGACCGCTTCCAGCGGGCGAATCGGCGCGGGCGAGCGGTGTTCGAAGTAGCTCTTGACCACCGCCGGTTGCAGGCCCAGGGTCTTGGCCATCAGCGCGATGCTCGCTTCGGGCTGGTCGAGGGAGAGGCGCTGCGCCTTGGCCAGCGTCTGGATGATCGCGCCAATGGATTGCGGATATTGCTTGGCAAACGGGCTGCTCACCACGAAGAAACTGCCCGCCGGATTGAGGCCCTGGCCATCGCCCAGGACGCGGGCGGAACCGTCGACCACGGCCGCGGAGTAGTACGGGTCCCACACCACCCACGCGTCGACTTTGCCTTGCTCGAACGCAGCGCGGCCATCGGACGGCGACAGGTACACCACGTTCACGTCCTTCCATTGCAAACCGGCGCGCAGCAGGCTTTTCAGGAACAGGTTGTGGGCGCTGGAGCCCTTGAGCAGCGCCACGCGCTTGCCCTTGAGTTCGGCCACGCTGTGCACGCTGCTGGCTTTGGGCACCAACACCGCTTCGGTCTTGCCTTCGTTGGGTTCGACAGCGAAATACTGCAAGTCGATGCCAGCGGCCTGGGCGAAGATCGGCGGTATGTCACCGATATTGCCGATGTCCAGGCTGCCGCCGTTCAGCGCCTCGATCAGCGGCGGGCCGCCGAGGAATTCGATCCACTGCACCTGGGTGCCGGGCAACGCGTCCTCGAAGAGTTTGTGCTCACGGGCCAATACCATGCTCACCGAGCTTTTCTGGTAACCGATGCGTAACGTGGCAGGTTCGGCCGCCAGCACCTGACCGGCGACCAGCGAAAGTACCGCAGCAGCGAAGATTTTAAGCATCAGAGCGCTCCCTTCAGCTTGGCAGCCACATCAGCCGGCACCCACTGTTGCCAGATGTCTGGATGGCTCTTGAGGAACGCTTCAGCGACCTGGCGCGGCGGTGTACGTTTCTCGCTCATTTCGCCGAGGATGCCGTTAAGCAGATCAATCGGCAGGTCGACCTTTTCAAACACGCTGACCAGTTGCGGGTACTGCGCCTTGAACGGCGCCGACACACCAATCGCCAGACGCGCCGGCATCGAGCGAGTGCCGATGGGGTTGGGGTTTTTCGCGTCGGACAGGGTCTTCCAGGCCTCGGCGTTGAACGGCGGTTCTTCCAGCTTGACCAGCTTGAACCGACCCAGCAGCGGCGTCGGCGACCAATAGTAGAACAGCACCGGCTTGCCACGACGGATCGACGACGCCACTTCGGCATCCAGCGCCGCGCCAGAGCCGGTGCGGAAGTTGACGAAGCTGTCAGTGAGTTTGTAGGCCTTGAGTTTCTGGCTGTTGACGATCTCCGAGGTCCAGCCGGTGGGGCTGTTGAGGAAGCGCCCACGGCTCGGGTCTTCGGGGTCGCGGAACACGTCCTTGTAGCGCGGCAGGTCGGCCACCGACTTCAAGTCCGGCGCCAGGGGTTTGATACCGCGCGCGGCATCGCCCTTGATCACGAACTCCGGCACCCACCAGCCTTCGGTGGCGCCTTTGACCGTGTCGCCCAGGCCGAACACCTTGCCTTCATTTTCCGCCTTGACCCACGCCGGACTGCGCCCGGCCCACTCTTCACCGATCACCTGGATATCGTCCTTGGCCAGGGCGGCTTCCAGGCTCACGGTGCTGCCGGGCAAAGTGTCAGTCGGCAGGCCGTAGCCTTTCTCGACGATCAGGCGCAGTACCTCGGTGATCAGGCTGCCGCTTTCCCAGGTAATGTCACCGAAGTGAATGGGTTTGACGGCTTCGGCCGCCGTTGTTGGCTGCGCCAAAACGGCCAGTGCCAGCAGCGAGCCACCGAGCAGGTGTTTAAGTGTTTTCATGCAGAACCTCGTGGTGAATCAATTTCCAGAGCACAGACGATCCAGTGTGGGAGCGGGCTTGCTCGCGAAGGCATTGGGTCAGTCAACACTTGCATCAACTGACCCACCGCATTCGCGAGCAAGCCCGCTCCCACATTTGATCTCTGCGGATTCAAGATCGGTTAAAAGTCATAACTGAGCCGCGTGTAATAGAACGCTCCCTCCGGCGCCGACGGCGACAGGTAGCTGTACTGCTGGCCCGGGGTCTGGCGCAGGCGGGTGTTGAAGTCGTCGGGTTTGCTGTCGAACAGGTTGTTGGCGCCGACCGACAAGCGCAGTTGTTTGGTGAAGGCGTAGTTCACGTCCAGGTCGGTGTTCCACTGCGCGGCGAAGGTCTGGTCGTACTGGGCGTTGGCTTCACTGGCAGCGTATTTGCGGTATTCGCCGTAGCGGGTTTCGCTGAGGGCGATGGTCCACGCGCCGATGCGGTGGGTCGCGCCGAGCACCAGTTTGTCTTCGGGGTAACCGTGCTCCAGGAAGCCACGGGCTTCGCGGGTGAGGATGTCGAAGCCGTTGGGGTTTTCGTGGACCTTCTCGATCGTGGTGCGTGCCTTGGTGTAGCCGGCCGACAGGCTCAACGCGCCGTACTGCGCCAGGTCCAGGTTGTACTTGCCGACGATGTCGACGCCACGGGTGCGGGTGTTGGCCGCGTTGGTCATGAACTGCGCCCAGGTGTACTGGCCAAACCCGGCTTGCTGCAGGATCTGCTCGGCGCGCGGCCCGGAAATGCCGCCGCTGTAGAGCAGGCGGTCACGAATCGAGATCTGGTAGGCGTCGATGGTCAATGAAGCGTTTTCGACCGGACGCAACACCAGGCCCGAGGAGTAGTTGGTGGATTTTTCCGGTTTGAGCGGCTCGGCGCCCAAGGCTCGGGCGGCCGGGTTGTCGGCGGGCAACATGCGCGTCAGCACCGGGTTGCCGTTGATGTCGACGTTGGTGGTGGTGGTCCACGACGTGCCGATCTGCCCCAGGGTCGGCGCACGGAAGGAGTTGTTCACCGTGGCACGCAAGCCCACCTGCGGCGTGAAGTCATACCGCGCCGAGAGCTTGCCGGTGGTGGCCGATCCGAAGTCCGAATAGTGCTCGGTGCGCCCGGCCAGGCCGACCTGGAATTTATCGGTGAGCTGGTGCTCCAGACCGAAGTACACGCCGCCGACATCCCGCTTGTAGGTACCGGCGTCGTCTGGCGTGAGGCCCGAGGCTTGGACCGCGCCGACCTGCACACCGTTGATGCCGCCAAAGGAGTAGGACTCGTAGTCGCCCTCCTCCAGACGATACTGCTCATGGCGGTAGGCAATGCCTGCCGAGACGGTCAGCGGATGGCTCGACCAGTTGACGTCCAGATCCTTGGCGTAATCCAGGCCAAGGTTGGTCTGCTCGTTGACCAGGGTAGCCACATCAAACTTGGTCGGGCTGTTCAGGCCGTAGCTCGGGTTGACGGTGTTGAAGGCCAACTCATCGTGCTTGTCGCGACCGTAGGTGGCGCTGAGGTCGAAGCGGCCTAGGGTCTCGTCTTCATAGCGAGTGCCGACGGTGAGCGCGCCGTCTTCATAGCGGTAGCGGTATTTGGGAATGGTGCCGTTGGGGTAAATGCCCGGCACGTTGTTCGGATTGTTCGCCAGCAGCGGCGGCGTGTTGTTCACCGACTTGTCCTGGCCGAAAGTAGCGAAACTGTAGAGACGCCACTGGTCGTTCAGGCCGATTTCGGCGTTGGCCGCCAGGTTGAATTTATCGCGCCCGGCCCCGCCCCAGCGCGGGTCTTGCAACTGGCCGTCGGCGACGTATTTGTCGCCAATGTCGGTGGGTTTGTTATTGAGGGTGTTGAAGCTCAGGGTCAGGAAGCCATCCCCCGGCAACCCCAGGCCGTACCAGCCGTCGGTGGTTTTGCTGAAGCCGTCGCCCTGGGCGTATTTGCCCAGTTGGGTGTTGACCTGCCCACCGCTGTCACGCTCCTTGAGCACGATGTTGACCACGCCCGCCACCGCATCCGAGCCGTATTGCGCCGAGGCGCCATCGCGCAGCACTTCGACGTGGTCGATGCTGCTGATCGGGATCATGTCCAGATCCACCGGCTGTGCGCCAATGAACGGCACGCCGCCGGAGATGTTCACCACCGCCGAGGCATGGCGGCGCTTGCCGTTGATCAGCACCAGCGTCTGGTCCGGCGCCAAGCCACGCAGGGACGCGCCCTTGGGGTTCTGGCCACGGGTGGCGCTCTGGTTCTGCGGGAAGTTGAACGACGGCAGCAGTTGGAACAGCGCCTGGTTGAGGCTGGTGGCGCCGGTCTGCTTGAGTTCTTCGGCGTTGATCACATCCACCGGCGCGGCGCTGGTCAAGGCGGTGGCGTCACTGCGCCGGGTGCCGATGGCGACCACGCGGTCCAGGGTCGGCGCTTGCGCTGCACGGGTTTGCGCGTTGACGTTGCTGGTCGCATTTTTACTCGCGCCTTCCTTGATGATGAACGCGCCGTCCGGGCTCACCTGGACTTGCAGGCCGGTGCCCTTGAGCGCAGCGTCTACGGCCTGCTGCGCCGACAGAGAACCGTCCACGCTGGCCGAGGAATAGTTGCCCAATTGCGGCGTAAACGAGATCACCTGGCCGCTTTGGCGACTGATGTTCAGCAGCACTTCATCCAGCGGGCCAGGTGCGATGTGATAGACCTGGCGCGACTCTTCTGCACTGGCCGCAAACGAGAACAACAGGCTGGCAAACGGCACCAGGGCAAAGGTTCGAAGCGGCACACGGTTGAACTGATTCACTTTGGCTCCCCCCAAGGAAACTCGACGGCGCTGCTCCCCGCAGCGCTTACGGGAGTGATGTGGGACAGCGGAGGGAAAACTTGCAGATCGTTTGGTTATGTCCTTAGAACCCACACTTGAAGTGAGAACCCGATCAGTGTGGGAGCTGGCTTGCCTGCGATGAAATCGCCTCGGTAGGGCTGATGGACCGAGTCGCCTGCATCGCAGGCAAGCCAGCTCCCACAGGCACCGCGTGAACCTGCTAGACCGCACTGACAGTCACCCAAAAACCGCTGCGGCGGGTGATGTGGATCGGCAAGGTGCGCGCCAGGGTGTCGAGGATTTGCTGTGGGTTGTCGAGCCGGTACAAGCCGCTGACGCGCAGGCCCGCCACAGCGGGGTCCAGGCGCAGCACGCCATTGTGATAGGGCCGCAGCGCGTCGATGACTTCAGCCAGCGGCCGGTCGCGCACTTGCAGGAAGCCATCGACCCAGGCCGTGGCTCCGGAGGAACTGGCCTGCACCGGGCCGAATCCGGCGCGGTCGTAATGCACTTCATGGCCAGCGGCGAGTTGCAGGCGTTCGCCGTTCTGACCGTCGATTTCCACCGCGCCGTTTAGCGCGACGACCTGGCCCTGCCCTTCCCGTTCGCGCAGTAAAAAACGGTTGCCGTAGGCGCGCAGACGCGCCTGGTCGGTCTGGATCAAAAACGGTCGGATGCGGTCGCTGGCGACCTTGGCCAGCAACTCGCCCTCGCGCAGGCGTATCAGCCGGCGTTTCGGATCAAACTGGATGTCGGCCGCGCTTTGTGCGTTGAGCAGCAATTCGCTGCCATCGTCCAACGCGACGGTACGGCGCTCGCCGGTACCGGTGCGGATATCCGCCGTCAGTTCAGTCAATGGCAGGCCCAGCGGCTTGGCCAACAACACCGCGCCAACTGCCACACCAGCACCGGCCAGCGCGACCTGCAACACATGCCGTCGACTGGACGGTGCCTCCAGCGCCTGCTGCAACACCTTGCCACTCACCCCTTGCGCCTGGGGAACCTGGAACACGCCCAAGCGGGTTTCCAACTGTCGGCACAGGGCGTCATGACGCGGGTCGGCGGCGCGCCATTGTTCATAGCGTTGCCAGTCGCCCGTCGAAGCTTGGCCGGAGCGCAACAGCACGTACCAGCGCGTGGCGCTGTCGATCAACTCGTCACTCATTCCAGGCACAGCCGCAGGCAGCGGTTGAAGGCGCGGGTCATGTAATCGCTGACCGAGCGCTGGGAAATCCCCAGTTCGCTGGCAATTTCCGGATAGGTCAGGCCATTGAGCTGCGAGAGCAAGAAGGTCGCCTTGACCTTGGCCGGCAAGCCGTCGAGCAACTGGTCGATGGCTTGCAGGGCTTCAAGCATTTGCGCCAGCTCTTCGGGAGATGGCGCAGTGGAGGTTTCGTCGTTATCGAGGGCGTCGAGGTAGGCCCGTTCCAGATCACGACGCCGCCACAGTTGATACATCAGCCGCTGGGCGATGGTGGTGAGCAGCGCACGCGGCTGGCGAATGGGCACGACACCCGGCGCACTCAGCAGCTGGACGAAGGTGTCGGCGGCGATGTCTTCGGCGTGGGCACGGGAATCGAGGTGGCGGTGCAAACGGCTGCACAGCCAGTCGTAATGACTGCGGAACAATCCGCCCACGTAATCGCTGTGAGATGTGTCGGCGCCGGACATAGTGGCTCCATCTGAGTAGGTTGCGCGTTATGTCCGGTGTTCCGGTGGAGCGATCCTAGCAAGGCTGCTTATTCTTTAATAATATTTAAAAGGTATTTTTATATAACCTTATTGAAGTATTGGGTAGCCAGCGCTGATGGCCTGTCGTTGGTAGCCCAGGAGCACTTCGTAGTCGTCTTCGCTGGCGGGTATCACGGCCTGCAGGCCCAGCGTCTCGGCGACTTGTGGCAAGTCCTGCAACGCCTGGTTCATGGCCTGGCGGAGTTGAATGACCTGCTCATCGCTTAAGCCCAAGGGGCCGATGTAAGGCAAGGTCGGGCTCGGCGCGCTACGGCTGACGATGCGCAGCCCCGCCACTTCCTGCGGCGCGAAACGGGCCAGGTAGTCGTAGGTGACGCTGTCGATGGCCGCCAGGTCGGCGCGGTCTTCGCGCAGCCAACGCAGGCTTTCGCGGTGGGCGCCGCTGATGGCGACGCTGGCGAAGAAGTGCCCGTCGCGTTGCAAGGGTGCCAGGCGTTCGCGCAGCAGGTTCATGCCGCTGTTGGAGTCGTGGCCGTTGATTACGCCACGGCTGTTGTAGAAATCCTCCAACGTGCGGCGCGGATTGTCATCGCGGGTCAGCAGCAAGCTGCAATGCTCGCCTTGGCTGCTATGGGGCAACTCGTAGCGCGGGCGGCCGATGACGCGGACCTGGCCGCGCAGTTGAGTCATCAACGGATAACCGCAGGTCTGGGTCACGACCAATTCGGGCGCAAGCCACAGGCTGTGCAGATCGAGATGATCGGCGTTGCGCCGACCCAGGTTCAGGTGTTGGAGGATGCGTGCAATCCATTGCTGGTTGGCCTGATCGATCGGCGCGGGCGCGACATACATCAGCAGCTCGGCGTAGTGGTCACTCATGGTCATCTCTCACGCAAAAGGGTGCCGGGGGCTATCGATGGCCTTGAGGCCGTGGCGACTGATCAACTGGCCGTAACCCGGCACCAGGAACCCACCGCTGCGCGCCACCCATTGTTCACGGCGGGCATGGTAGACCGTGGGCAGCAAGTACCAGGGAAGTTTCGGCAAGTCGTGGTGCACCAGGTGCAGGTTGTTGTTGAGGAACAGCCAGGTCCACGGCCAGGACGCTTCGTTAAGCACTGTACGTTGCTCCGGCTGCGGGTGCGGGCGGTGTTCATAGTAGGAACGGATCGACGCCAGGGACAAGGCCGGCACGCTGACCAGCAGCAGGTAATGCCACACCGAGAGCGCGCTGTAATGAGCGATGAAACCCAGCATCAATACGGTGACGGCGCCGTGGCTCAGCCACATCGGCCACACCTGGGGCAGGCGCTGGAATTCATCACGGGCCAAACGGCCGATTGCCAAGGGTGCGGCCAACACAAAGCGACCGAGCACAGTCTTGGTCAGCCAATGCACGCCACGCTCGAACAGCGAACTGTTGTCCCATTGCTGCTGGTTGAGGTAACGGCTTTCCGGGTCGATGCCCGGCAGGGTCAGGTCTTCGTCGTTGTGGTGTAGCAGGTGGCTGTCGCGGTACAGCGTGTACGGGTACCACACCGCAAAGGGCGCATAGCCGAGCAGCTTATTGAGTCGCAACGAACGGGTAGGATGGCCGTGAAGCAATTCGTGTTGCAACGACAACCACAGCGTCACGATCGGAATCAGCAGCAAGAGGCTCAACCCCAGGCCCAGCCATTGACTGCCGAGGATCACGGCGAACCAACCGGCGTACACGCCGATCAACAACAGCCAGGTCGGCCATTCGGTTCTTGCGGTAAAGGTGCTGGCCAGGGCTTCGATTTCCCGGCGTTGGGTCAGATCAAGGTAGTTGGCCATCAGCCGCTCAGAGCAGGTGTTTCCTGCTCTGTGCAATGGGGCGGGAAAATCTTGCAGATCGTTTGGTTCTAAGCTTGTAACTCAGTGACCGAACAGGCCTGTTTCAGACTTCTTGGCCTTTTTGTCTGCGCGTTTTTCATCGGCGGTCTTTGCCGGTTTTTTCTTCGCGGCTTTCTTTGAATCCATACCTTTGGCCATGATGCATGCTCCACTAACAGGGGATGTAGCACTGGGTATACCACCTATTGCCCGGCAGAAGGCGCTTATAATCCCCAGCCCTGGATAACGCTGCCTGAACACCATGCCCGAATTGAACATCGAACCGCTGGCAGAGCCGCTGTGGCCGCTGCTGAACAAGTTTTACCGCAACCACAATTCGTCGATGAAGGCGCTCAAGGGTGGGCGGTTGTGGGTCGCGCGGGACGATGAGATCGTCGCCGGGTTGTGCCTGACGCCCGTGGTGGGAGGGCAATGGTTGACCGGGGTTTTCGTTGACCCTGCCTATCGCGGCCAAGGGCTGGCGGCGCGGGTGATCGCGGCAGCGGTTGCCGATGTCGACGGCACCCTGTGGTTGTTGTGTCATCCAGACCTGGAAGGGTTGTATCAACGCATGGGCTTCACCCAGGACACCGTGCTGCCGCAATCCCTCAGCGAACGCTGGGTACGCTACAAGCGCAACAAACCCATGATCGCGATGGGCTTAGATCGTTTGGTAAGGTCGACCGCAGATAATGTGTGATCGACGCCTGCAGGGCCCATGCTAGCCTCGGCGGCACAGTGGCCCTTTACAGGATGATCATGAAAACGACGCTTGCAGCCCTCTCCCTCACCGCCCTGCTCGTTCCAGTCTTGAGCCAGGCAGCCGACGCGCCCATTACCGCCAAGCAGTACCAAAGCGTGCTCGCCGGCAGTTGGCGCGACCCGGCCAACAGCGCCCGCGACGGCTATCGGCATCCACAGCAGACCTTGGAATTCTTCGGTTTGGGCGCCAAGCAGACGGTGATCGAGATCACCCCCGGTGGCGGCTGGTACAGCGAAGTGCTGGCCCCGTTGCTCAAGGATCACGGGCAGTACATTGCCGCCGTGCAGGCCGCCAGCAGCAGTGCTTACGCGCGGACGTCCGAAGAGAACCTGAAGAAGAAATTCGCGGCTGATCCGGCTCACTACACCAAGGCCGAGGTGGTCGAGTTCGACCCCAAGGCGCCGGTGTTCGGCAAGCCGGCTTCGGCGGATGCCGTACTGACCTTCCGCAATGTGCATAACTGGGTCGAGGCAGGTACTGCGCCGGCCACGTTCAGTGCGTTCTACAAGGTACTGAAACCGGGCGGCGTGCTGGGCGTGGAAGATCACCGGGCCAAGGACGGCGCGGATCTGGAAGCGATCAAGGACAGCGGTTACCTGACAACGGCGCAGGTGGTGAAGCTGGCGTCCGATGCCGGGTTCAAGCTGGCGGGACAGAGCGAGGTGAATGCCAATCCGAAGGACACCAAGGATTACCCGGCTGGCGTGTGGACGCTACCGCCGACGCTGAGATTGGGCGAGCAGGATAAGGCGAAGTATGTGGCGATCGGGGAGTCGGATCGGATGACGCTGCGGTTCATTAAACCGAGCCAATAACCCCCCTCCCACAGGTTGATCTCAGTATGTCTGAGAGTTAGTCGTCGGCCGTGGGATCCATGTCCGGAAACATCACTTCGATAAACCCGAACTTGGTGAAGTCGGTAATCCGCGACGGGTACAACCGGCCGATCAGGTGATCACACTCATGCTGCACCACCCGCGCATGAAAGCCCTCGGCAATGCGCACGATCGGCTCGCCCTTGGGATCGAAGCCCTCATAACGAATCTGCTGATAGCGATCCACCGCACCCCGCAAACCCGGCACCGACAGGCAACCTTCATAGCCCTCCTCCAGCACCGGACTCAACGGCGTGATCAGCGGGTTGATCAGGATCGTCTGCGGCACCGGCGGCGCGTCCGGGTAGCGTTCGCTGGCCTCGAAACCGAAGATCACCAATTGCAGGTCGACACCGATCTGCGGTGCGGCCAGGCCGACGCCGCCCACGTGCTCCATGGTCTGGAACATGTCATCGATCAATTGCCACAGCTCGGGGCTGTCGAACATTTCCGGCGGAACCGGAGGCGCGATACGCAGCAGGCGCTCGTCGCCCATTTTCAGAATTTCACGGATCATCGATCAGACTTCATCGGCAGTGGGCTTGGAGTGGTCCCGGCCGAGGCCTGAGACGTGCTGTTTTTCATCGGTGTGGCCGGGCTCATCGAACTCTTTTTCACCCGGGTCCTTGCCCTCGGCGGACATGTGTTCGATCACCGCATTCATCTCCGCGCCCAGCAACAGCACGGCGGCGGAAATGTAGAAGTACAGGAGCAACACGATGATTGCACCGATACTGCCATACATGGCGTTGTAGTCGGCAAAGGTTTTGACGTAGTAGCCAAAACCCAGTGACGCGACGATCCACACCACCACCGCCAGCACTGAGCCTGGGGTGATGAAACGGAATTTCTGCTCGACGTCGGGCATCACGTAGTACATGAGGGCCACAGCGAACATCAGCAGAATCACAATCAACGGCCAGCGCAGGATGGTCCACAGGGTGACCACGAACTCCTGCATGCCGATCTGCCCGGCCAGCCACTCCATCACTTGCGGGCCCAGCACCATCAGCGCAGCGGCGGCCAGCAGCATGCCGGCGATGCCGACGGTGTAGAAAATCGACAGCGGGAAGCGCTTCCAGATCGGCCGGCCTTCAACCACGTCGTAGGCGGCATTCATCGCGCTCATCATCAGGCGCACGCCGGCAGAGGCCGTCCACAGCGCGATCACGATACCCACCGACAGCAGGCCACCCTTGGATTGCTGCAACTGGTCGATCACCGGGTTGACCTGCTCCAGAGCCTGGGGCGGCAGCACCAGTTCCGACTGCAGGCGCAGCCAGGTGAAGAAGTCCGGCAGGTGCAGGAAACCGATCAGGGCAATCAGGAACAGCAGGAAGGGAAACAGCGAGAACAGCATCTGGTAGGCCAGTGCCGAGGCGTAGGTGGGCATTTCGTCATCGACGAATTCCTTGACGGTGCGCAGCAGCACTTTGTGCAGCTTGAGACCATCGAGAACCGGAAAAATCATAGCGTCTCCTTTCGCCGCAAAAAGGTTGAGTTCGTGGGCGACTCAGGGGCCGTTTTCTACATCAAGGTAGCCTATTTGGCGACCCTGAAACAATTTCGAAACTTTAACTGCAACAGGTGACACAAAAACGGCCATCCGTGGATGGCCGTTTGGACTGCTTGAAAACGCGCTTACTTGGTCGCTTTCTTCACGGCGTCCTTGGTGTCGCCAATCGCTTTTTCGACTTGGCCTTTCTTTTCCTGCACCACGCCTTCAGCGCGCAGTTTGTCGTTACCGGTGACTTTGCCGATGCCTTGCTTGATGTTGCCGACGGCTTCGTCTTTCAAACCTTTTGCCTTATCCGCTGTGCTGCCCATGGTATTTCTCCTGAGAACAATCAAGGGTTTTGGTCATTACCTAGAGATTGACCCAAGGCCGTTCGGCAGAGTTTCAATTATTTTTGCCCACGCATTTCATCGCCGGCCGCAGGTTTGGCTTTATGTTTTGCCGCCAACCCCTGAGAATGCCCGGCACATTCAGGCTCAAACGCTGAATAACAGATCCCGTAGGAAGGTTATGAAACTCAATAAAGCACAGGCCATCGCCCGCCGAAACACCGAACTGGGCGGTGCCGTACTCGGCGTCAACAACTGCCACTTCACCGACCTGGACCGCAAACGCAACATCTGGTGGTTCGACCTGCCGGTGGGCCGGATTGCCGTGGGCCAGTACGAGTGGATCCACCTGTTGATGCACAACGCCGAGACCGACCAGTTGCTGCACCTGAAGGTGCCGACGGCGTTTTTGCGTGAACACATCGAAGGGCTGGTGGTGCGCAACGCAGGCAAGCGCAAACCAGAGATCACCCTGGAACTGAGCGCGGACAAGGATTCGTTCTTGAAGGACGTGCGTCCAGCCGGTGCAGGCGTAAGCTTCGCGCAGTTCGCTCATTAATAGCAATTTGCCGCGGCCCCTGCGCAACTAATAAATACCTGAAAGGATCGTGCGATTGTATTAATGCCGTCGCGCGACCTTAGCGTTTACATATATTTCAAAATGTAACTATACTGACCTGCATTTTTTTTGAAAATGGAGATCAGGGTATATGGAGCGGTACTTGTCATGGATCAGACAATTCACTCAGTGCAGTGCCCCCCCTCAAACCCGCGAGGGTTTTATTGAATCAGCCACGTTATTCAGCCACACACTGGGGTTTGACTTTTTTTCCTATACAGTGTGTGAAACCACGCCGTTCACTCGACCCAAGATTCATGTATTCGGCAACTACCCCACTGAGTGGCTGCATCGATACAAAGAGCAGAACCATGCGGTCATTGATCCGACTATACGCCATTGCAAAGTCTCGTCCGAGCCTGTGCGCTGGCATGAGGATCTTTTTGAAGAGTGCCCACAATTATGGGCTGATGCAAAAGCCGTCCAACTCAATATTGGAGTTACCCAACCTTCTTTCAATGCCCGCGGGTATATTGCGCTGCTGTCCCTGGCCAGAAAAAACAATGCGGTTGATGATGCCGAGTGGGAAACACTCAAACCGTTAATCAAAGCATTCTCTGAAACAGTGGGTTATCGCATCTTCGAATTGGAAGATGCACTCATGAACACGCTGGATCTCGAGTTCGGCCAAAAAGAAAAAGAAGTGCTGCGTTGGACTGCGGATGGAAAGACCTCGGAAGAAATCGGTCGCATATTAAATGTGACCGCCGACGCGGTGAACTTCCACTTGCGCAATATCCAAAAGAAAATCGGCGCCTGCAATCGGGTCCAGGCCGTCACCTATGCAGTTGCCCAAGGCCACATATAAGGCATAGCGGCGTAGCTGCCCACAGCCGCTACGCCCACACGCCCGTCACGCAAAGGTGTCGATGGCGGCCTGGTCGTACAGCCAGCGCACCACGCTCTGTACTTCATCCCCAGCGGTGTGTACCGGCACAGGCGCCCCGCCCAGCAACCCAGTGATCAACGCACGCACTGCGCTCAGTTGCTGCACGCGCAACATCGCCCCGGCCGCAAACAGCAGCCCTGCCTGCTCGTTCAGTGCCAGCAGATACAACGGGCTATCGGCCCTGGCCTGGATCGTTGTTTGCGAAAAGTCCAGCACCTGCGAGCGTGCCAAGGCGCGATCACGAATAACGCCGTTGGCCGACAACTTGAGCAGCATCTGGATTTTGCTGTTATCCCGGATCGTGTCGACAAACCTCGCCACTTGCAACGGCAGCTCGACGTCGGCGAGCGAGTCAAACACGCCACTTGGCACCGGAGCGATAGCGCCGGTCTGTGCGCTACCCGCGTTCGAGGCAATCGCCGCCTTGATCGGGTTTTCACAGAAGCCCTGCGCCGTGCCGTGGCTGAACATGCCCACCGACACGGTAAGGGTCGTTTCCAACGCCTCCAGCTTGTTGTAATGCCACCAGCCAGCGGGAATGAAGAAAATCTCACCGGCCTCCACTTCATAAATCGTGGCATCGGCGACATAGGGGCTGACATCGATATGCCCGAAGCAGACACCATTCAGGGCTGACTTTTTCTCCAGGGCCATTTCATCGAAGTACGCCGGCGGCCAGATCATCATGCGTTTGCGGCCATACAACGGAAACAGGAAGGTATCGCACGAATCGTTATGCAGGCCGATCCATGTCGAACGGTAGCGCCCTCCGATAAAGACTGCGTTGGCCCCCGGATAAGGCATGCCGTAGCGCTCGATGTAACCGTGGGTGAACGCACGCAGCTGGGTGGCCACGGTACCGGAATGCTTCAGACAGTAGTCGCGGGTAAAGGTGATGCCCTCGGCGTCATTGAGCGCGGCGAAATCGCGGACAAACTGCTCGAAACCGTCAAATGCCTGGGGAAACCCAGGCACAGCCGGCTGCTTGAGCATCTGGCCGTCCGCATTGACGGTCATGTCGCCTGACTCGACAACGTTACGCGCCAGTTCAAAAACGTCCTCGAGGCACATGAGTGGCTCGTTCAGCGCATCCTGCCCCATCACCACCGGCTGGGTTTTGTCCTGGGAGAGACTGACGAAGTGCTCCCAGAACGCGGCCGGCACCGTCGGCGTGTTGCGAGCGTTACACAAACGTGCGCGGGTCGTGACAGTCATCTTTCGTTTCCTTCAGTCCGGGAAAGCATCAGGGTAAAAATCCTTGTAGACGTCTTTGATCTGGTCATCGCTCATGCCCAGGACACGCACCAGTACGGCACTGAACATGCACGGGACAACGGCCAGGATAATGAGCAAACCCAAGGCGGCCATGGCATAGCTCACGCCCAGCACGCCAGAAAATGCCCCGCCGACCAGTGCGCCAAAGGGAATGATCAAGCCGGAAACAAACGAGGTCGCCGAACCGATCCGATTGCGGTAGTTGTCGGGCGTGGCGAGCATCCGCACCGTTGATGTGTTGACCGTGACCATGACCAGGCCTACGCCGCCGATAAACAGCAAAGGCACCGTGACGCTGGCGAACCACCCGGGCCGGGCGTGGAAAAACTGACTGAACAGCCCGCAGCCCAGCATGGCCAGCCCGACCAGCAGGAAACCGGCAAACACCACATTGGGCCTGCCCCAGCGCCCGTTGGCGCGCTTGACCAGAAACAGGCTGCCCACCAGCAGCCCCACCGCGAAGGCACCTTCCGTCACGGCGATCAGCCACAGGTCCTGGGGAAAATAGCGGTTGATCAACACCGGGAACAGCACGGCGAACAGCGGGTACAGCGAAAAATTGACGATGAACGCCAGCAGGCTCAAATTCCATTCGGGCTTGACCCGATAAAGGGCGGTGAACCCTTCACGGGTGCGTGTGTACCAGGCCGTCAGATAGGAAAGCTGGCGCGCGCCCTGCGCAAGGTTCGCGGTTGGCGCCCTGACCATGACGATCAGCACCAGCGCCAGCAACACCGCCACTGCGTTGAGCCAGAGCGTGCCCAATACCCCCAGCGGCCCCAGCAGAATGCCGGCGGCCAGTGGCCCCATCAGTGCCGACGAGGAGCCGACGATGCTTCTCAGGCGCACCGCATCGCTGACCCTGTGCGTGGCAACCAGGGCAGGCGTAAGGCTCATCTGCAGCGGATCGCGGATGCCGATGGCAATACCGGAAACCGCCAGGCAAGCGGCGATCAACCACGGCTGATAGAGGTCCAGTGTCCCGAGCCCCGCCAACACCAGCGTGGTGGCGGCGCTGATGGCGTAGCAGCCCACCAGCAGGCGATGGCGATCATAGTGGTCGCCCAGCCAGCCGAACACGGCACGCGACAGCACATCCGCCAGGGTGGCAACCGCGACAAAACCGGCGAAGGCGACCGGGCTTGCGGTCTTGCCCAGTACCCACCACGCGATTGCAAACTGCCCACAGCGCGTGCCGACCGCGTTGAGGAACGCCGCCCATTGGATCAGGTAGAAATCACGTCCCAAGCCATTGAGGGACGAGCTGCTCATTGCGGCGCTCCGTCACGGCTCAAGCGTTCCAGGCAACCGGCGGCCATATAGGCATCCAGCCCCCCGGTCAGACTGCGACATTGCCCGTCACCGATGAGGGCGTTAATCGCGTGCAGGGCTTTCAAACTACGCACACCACTTTTGCAGTAGACCACCGTGTCGACGGCGCGCGTCGCCTGAGCCAGGCGCTGTGGCAGCTCACTCAAGGGAATGTTGAGCCCTCCCAGGGAAATCGCCAGGTGCTCATGCTCGTCCCGCACATCGATCAATTGCAACGGCATGTCACTGCGCAACCGTTGCTCCAACGCCAGGGGGGAAATGGCATAGCGCTCGCCGACGGCCACAGCGCAGCTCGCCTCAATCGCGTGGGGCTGGTGGATCGACGGCCACTCGCCGCTCAAGGGGTTGCTCGCGCGATGACGTACAGACACTTGGCGCAACTGCAGGCCCAAGGCATCGAACAACATCAAGCGGTTGGCCGCAGGCTCGCCCACCCCGGCGAGAATCTTGATCGCCTCCAGCGCCTGGATTGAGCCGACAATACCCGGCAACACGCCCAGTACACCGGCCTCGCCGCAGTTTTGCGCAAGGCCGGCCGGCGGCGGTTCGGGGAAAATATCGCGTAGATTGGTCGAGCGCCGCCCCTCGGCATCCGGCAGGTTGAACACCCCGACCTGACCTTCGAACTGACTGATCGAGGCATACACCAGAGGCTTGCCAGCGAGGTAGCAGGCATCGTTGAGCAGGTACTTGGTGGTGAAGTTATCCGTCGCGTCGACAATGACGTCATAAGCGTGCACGTATGCCAGCACGTTGCTTTGGCTGAGCCGCTCGGCGAAATGCCGGATGTCGATATGCGGGTTGTTGTCGAGCAGCTTCTGCCGGGCCACGGCGCCTTTGGGCGCACCGATGTCGCCAACGCCGAACAATAACTGACGGTGCAGGTTGCTGACGTCCACGGTGTCATCCTCAACGATGCCGATGTGGCCGACACCGGCGGCCGCCAGGTACATCAGCGCCGGGCAGCCAAGCCCTCCGGCCCCCACCACCAGCACCTTGCCAGCCTTGAGACGGGCCTGGCCAGCGGAGCCAAAGCCCTTGACCAGGAAATGCCGCGCATAGTGCGCCTGTTCGTCCCCGCTGAAACGTTCATCGCTCATGTCAGCCTCCCGCCACAGCGCTGATGATCAGTGCCGTGGAATGCGCGCTGAGGGGAATCTCGCTCCACTGCTCTTCATCCGCGTAGGGAATGTCATCGATCACCAGGCTAATAAACGGCTTGAGGCGGTATTCGCCTTCAACAATGGCGCTGTACAGCAAGGGCTCGTCGACACGCAGGCCCTCCATCAGTTGCAGAGCATTTGCACAGGGTAGCGACCAGGACTTTCGACCGTTGGTCAGGTCGGCGAACTGGCTGGCGATAATGATTTGAGGCATGGCGGGTTTCCTTGCGGGTACAGATTCAGGTCGTGATGGCAGTCGGTCAGTGCGTTGAACACCAAGCGGCCCATCGGCGTGAAATACGGGCGTTCGGCGGCCATCTCCAGGCAACCGGCCAAGTACCGTTGCAGGTACACCTGGCGCGGGGTGTCTGCCACCGGATCGGGCAGATGGCGGTAGTACTTCAACGCTGCCGCGGCAAAATGCGCGGCCGCCATTACTCCCCGCAGCGTCTTGCCCCGCGTGCCCGAAGGCAGCACATAGTCTCTGGGCGCCTGCGAGGTTTGAAGGTCATAGACCTCCATCACGAAGTTCAGCCAGATATGCGCATGCTCGTGCACGAGGGTTTCTTCCAGGGGAATGGCTGAATCGAAGGCTTGTTCGCCCAGGTAAAGGGTCTGGGGGATCAACGCACTGGTCGAGCTGCTCATGGGTTGCAACAGCTTGCGATAGCGAATGGGAATGTTGAAAAAGCTGCGCCACGCCGGGCTCACTTGGCAGATCCGCGCCGTGGCTGTCTGGATGCGCTGTTGCTCCACAGCCGAACACTCAGTGGCGTCGAATTCCTCGACCTGGCTGGTGGCCAATCGCTTAAACAGCGCACGCGCATTGACCGGATCCAGGTAATCGGTCAAGGCCTCATGGGCCTGCGGCGCCGCGTTGCGCCGGCTACAGGCAACGGCGCTCAACAACGTCGCCGGTCGCACTCCTTCATCGATGAAAGGGAGGCCGCCAATGGTGTGGAAAAACGTATCCGGGGTCATCGGCCGTTCACCCCATCACCTCGGCGTGCCAGCACCGAGACGCAAGGAAGCCTTGCAAGTCCTGGCTCTTGACGCGAAATCCATTGAAGCCACCCAGCGCCTCATCCACCTCCTGACGCGTCATCTGACCGGTGGCCAGCAACCTTTTTTTCAACCGGGACAGCGTGCGCTCGGCGTACCAGCGTTCCTTAAGGTCCTGAATGATGGCCTGTGCGTGATCCCCGGAGAGTTTCTGCTGTTCGTACAAGTCACGGACGAAACCCCGCAGGTGGATCAGCGGTTCTGACATGGCGCGATACGGCGCGTCAATTTCATGCACCAGTGTGACCTCATCGTCGTCGAACTCCGGGTCGTCACGGTAATGACCATAGACAACCCCGTAGCCCTGCATACCCAGAAAGCGCATCTCGGCCGCCCTGATCGCCCCCATGGACGCCAGGCCCCATACCTTCCAGCCACCCTGGATGGCACGACGGATCTCGATATGCCCCACGGACGGAAAGCTGTGGAACGTGCCATCGACAATGGCGATACAGCCAGGCTCCGGGTATTGCGCAACCAGTGCCTGGATGTCGCCGCGCCTGGCCGGCGCGTGCATCACCACCTCGCGGTATCCGGCCAGGACCTGCTCCAAACCGGACGCGGTCGGCCCTACGAATAAATGCAGCTTCATGCGTGCTCCTACCCTAGCGTGCGATATAGCGGGACAGGCGAGGACCTGCACGCTTGAGTGCCGGCTGGAACGATTCCATGCCTGGAATAACAATCTTGACCACCGCCAGCGGTGAATCATTTTTACTCAGCACCACTCGCAGGACCTGGCGAAACCCTGCACCGCGCAGACGCTCAAGCAGACATTCCAACGCAGAATCAATGCTATGGATCTGCGCGTTGGCGTCTTCGATTTCGGAGTAGGCAACGGCCTGGCGTGCGTCGTTAACGTGGGCACGCAAGCGCGCAACCGCGTCCAGCTCGGCCTGGCGATCACTGGCGCTGAAGTACTTGAAGCGCTCGATCAGATCATCCCGACCACCGTGGATGTAGGAAAGCCGAGACTGCGCAGCCTCGGCGAGGCCCCGGACGGCGGCAATGTCACGGCAAAGGTGCAAGCCGGAGCCGCAGGAGATCGCAATCGGCGCGTCGTCAGACGGCTCCATGATGAACCCCTGGACATACGGCAACCCAATCACGCTGGGGGTGTAGCGCACGGCGGCGCTCAACCCGGCAGCCTCGACCCGGGTAAACAGCGGATCCAGGGTTTCCACTGGGCAATCGCGCAAGATCAGGCGCGAAGTGTCTTTCATGAAGTTGAAGGCTTGCACGTCACGCTCGACGATTTCGGCGATGCCATGCACGCTGGCTTCGTCGACGTTATTGCCAGAACTCAAGCCGTTTGTACTGGTACCGAAAATACGCTGCCCCTGGTTTTCGCTGAACGGCGAAAAAATCAGTTCGGCCGGCACGGCAAACGTCTGCGCGGTGGCAATGTCTTGCGCATGGACACACGCCAAGGGTCCATCGGGGTCGATCGGCGCACCGAGGATCGGGCAGAAATCAACGAAATCGTGGGCAAAGCCGGCTTGTGCCGCGACCTTGCGCGGTGTGGAGACAAATACCTCGATGTTTCTATTGCGGTATTCGGCGATCGCAAACTCGATGGCCTCCATATAGGCACCGACACGTGCCTCTTCCATGCGCATGCCCTTCCCGGCGCTGACGCAGAGCGAGCCCTCAACGGCATCGGGCCGAATACTGGCGAATACCGGAATACCAATCTTGTCCAGCCAAGTGGTATTGGTCACACGCGTGATACCCAACTCCACGGCAAGTTTCCTGGCATGGGCCAAGGTGTCGGACAATGAGGCCTTACGCAAACTTGAGGTCATGCGATACATAAAGTAGCCCGTTGAAATACTGATCGCTAGTTGCGTGCTATCCGAGCGATCGAATAGCACGCAGTGTATTACTTACCGGCGTCTTCAATATCAGCGGAGATATTGTTGTTGGATTCGTGAATAACGAAGCCTGCACGCATTTGGCCTTCATCGTTCAGGATGTCAGCAAAGGCATCTACAGCAGAAGCGTCAAGTGCGAAAGTTTCGTTAGTTGCGTTATTCATACTCGTTTCCTCGAATAATGGAATGCCGTTATCGGCTATCACTTTTCGGGGGCTGACGCACTTGATGAACAAATGCGACATTCTGTCACCCCTGAAACAGCCATGAGAGTTTTAGAGCACAGGGCGACGACGCTCAACTACAAGATTTGGTAGGTTGATTGGGGTAAATAAGTTTAGGTGCCGCGCAAGTCCAACAGGACTGGCGGCGGGTCGGTAAATAAGTCATTCAGGCCAACCACGCGTTGCTGCGAGAAAAGACCCAATTGTGTATCTTTTCGCCGCACTAGTGGCTATATGCAACCAATCAGAACAGGCCGTCAATCAAACAGCAGCCAATAAAAAACCCGTACTTCATCGAAGTACGGGTTTGGCTGAAACGGTGGGAAATTTACTTTTTAACGCCCAGCTTCTTCAACTCTTCATCGCGCAACTCACGGCGCAGGATCTTGCCCACGTTGGTGGTCGGCAATGCATCGCGGAATTCCACGGCCTTGGGCACCTTGTAGGCGGTGACGTTGGCGCGCATATGCTCCATCACCTGGTCCTTGGTCAGGGTCGCGCCCGGCTTGACCACGATAAACAGCTTGATGTGTTCCCCGGACTTCTCGTCCGGCACACCGATGGCTGCGCATTGCAGCACGCCCGGCAGGCCCGCCAGCACGTCTTCCAGCTCGTTGGGGTACACGTTGAAGCCCGAGACCAGGATCATGTCCTTCTTGCGGTCGACAATGCGCATGTAGCCGTCGGGCTGGATGATCGCGATGTCACCGGTCTTGAGCCAGCCTTCGCTGTCGAGCATCTCGTCGGTGGCGTCCTGGCGCTGCCAGTAGCCTTTCATCACTTGCGGGCCCTTGACGCACAGCTCGCCGGTTTCACCCAGGGCGAGTTCAGTGCCGTCGTCGGCGATGACTTTGCACACGGTGGACGGCACCGGAATGCCGATGGTGCCGATCTGGATGTGCTGGATCGGGTTCACCGTGGCCACCGGGCTGGTTTCGGTCATGCCGTAGCCTTCGCAGATGCCACAGCCGGTCACGGCCTTCCAGCGCTCGGCGGCGGCCAATTGCAGGGCCATGCCGCCGGACAGGGTGACTTTCAGCGCGGAGAAGTCCAGCTTGCGGAACGCCTCGTTGTTGCACAGCGCCACGAACAGCGTGTTCAGGCCGACAAAGCCACTGAACTTCCACTTCGACAGTTCCTTGACCATCGCCGGCAGGTCGCGCGGGTTGCTGATCAGGATGTTGTGGTTGCCGATCAGCATCATCGCCATGCAATGAAAGGTGAACGCATAGATGTGGTACAGCGGCAGCGGGGTGATCAGGATCTCGCAACCTTCGTTGAGGTTGGAGCCCATCAGCGCCTTGCACTGCAACATGTTGGCGACCAGGTTGCGGTGAGTGAGCATCGCGCCCTTGGCCACGCCGGTGGTGCCGCCGGTGTATTGCAGCACCGCGACATCGCCACTGGCCGGGCTGGCGTCGTTGACCGGTTGGCCGTGCCCCTTGGCCAGCACGTCATTGAATTTGATCGCGTTGGGCAAGTGATAGGCCGGAACCATTTTCTTCACGTACTTGATGACGCTGTTGATCAGCAGGCGCTTGAGCGGCGGCAACAGGTCAGCGACTTCGGTGACGATCACATGCTTGACGGCGGTCTTGGGCACGACCTTTTCCGCCAGGTGCGCCATGTTGGCCAGGCAGACCAGGGCCTTGGCACCGGAGTCGTTGAATTGGTGTTCCATTTCCCGCGCGGTGTACAGCGGGTTGGTGTTGACCACGATCAGCCCGGCACGGATGGCACCGAACACGGCAACCGGGTACTGGAGGACGTTGGGCAGTTGCACGGCGATGCGATCGCCGGGCTTCAAGTCGGTGTGCTGTTGCAGGTACGCGGCGAAGGCGCCGGACAATTCGTACAACTCACCGTAGGTGATGGTCTTGCCCAGGTTGCTGAAAGCCGGTTTGTTGGCGAAGCGCTGGCAGGACTGCTTCAGTACCGCCTGAATATTCGGATACTCGTCTGGATTGATTTGTGCAGCAATCCCGGCGGGGTACTTATCCTTCCAAAAGTCTTCGTTCATGGAAGCCCACTCCTCAGCGACGTCAGCGACGCGAATTCATCATCGCATTTGATGCGATTATTATTGGTGTATGTTTTTTTAGGTGAATCTGGCGCTTTCAAGCAGGCCGAGACGTCACAAAGCGCGCCGAGAGTAGCAGCTTTGCCAAAGGTCGCCTAGAGCCAAAGGTGTGCCCCGTGGTCATAAACGCGACTGTCCTACAATATTCGGTCACACTTTAAACATAGCTTAAATACCTCTATAAAAGGCTCTGGAACAAGCTCTTCAGGCCAACCTGAAACAAATGTGGGAGGGGGCTTGCCCCCGATTGCAGTGCCCCAGTCGATACATCTGGTGACTGACTCTCCGCTATCGGGGGCAAGCCCCCTCCCACATTCTTGACCGCATCTCACATCAAGCGATGTCGCGCAGCTCCCTGCGCAAAATCTTGCCCACCGGCGTCATCGGCAACGACTCCCGCAACACAATATGCTTGGGCACCTTGTACCCGGTGAAGTTGGTCTTGCAGTAGGCCTTCAACTCCTCAAGGCTCACCCCTTCGGCACGTGCCACCACAAACAGCTTCACCGCCTCCCCCGTGCGCTCGTCCGGCACGCCGATCACCGCGCAGTTGGCCACCGCCGGGTGAGCCATCACCACGTCTTCGATCTCGTTGGGGTAGACGTTGAAGCCCGAGACGATGATCAGGTCTTTCTTGCGGTCGACGATGCGCACAAAGCCATCCTCGTCGATCACTGCAATGTCACCGGTCTTGAGCCAGCCTTCGTCGTCCAGCGCCTCGGCGGTGGCGGCCGGCTGCTGCCAATAACCCTTCATCACCTGCGGACCCTTGATGCACAGCTCGCCGCGTTCGCCCAGTGGCAACTCGACGCCCTGGTCATCGATCACTTTCATCGCCGTGGCCGGCACCGGGATGCCCACGGTGCCCAGGCGGGATTTATTGCCGTAGGGGTTGGTGCTGGCCACCGGCGAGGTTTCCGTCAGGCCGTAGCCTTCGCCAATCGCGCAACCGGTGATCTGCTCCCAGCGCTCGGCGGTGGCCTTGATCAATGCGGTGCCGCCGGAGTTGGTGAGCTTGAGATGGGAGAAATCCAGGGACTTGAAATCAGGATGGTCCATCAACGCCACGAACAGCGTGTTGAGCCCCAACAACCCGGTGAAGCGCCACTTTTTCAGCTCCTTGATAAAGCCGCCGATGTCCCGTGGGTTGGTGATCAGCACGTTGTGATTGCCCGAGACCATCATGCACATGCAGTTCGCCGTGAAGGCATAGATGTGGTACAGCGGCAGCGGCGCGATCATCACCTCCTGCCCTTCCTTGATCAACGGATGGCCGTCCTCACCGGTCTGGGACATGCAGGCGCGCACCTGTTGCATGTTTGCCACCAGGTTGCCGTGGGTGAGCATCGCGCCCTTGGCCAGGCCGGTGGTGCCGCCGGTGTATTGCAGCACGGCGATATCGTCCAGGGTCACCGGGTGACGCGTCACGCCCAGGCCCGCGCCCATGCGCAGTGCGCGCTTGAACGACACCGCGCGCGGCAGGCTGTAGGCCGGGACCATCTTTTTGACCTTGTCGACCAGGGTGTTGACCAGCCAGCCTTTGGCGGCGGGCATGAAGTCGCCCATCTTGGCTTCGATCAGGTAGTCGATCTCGGTGTCGCTGCACACCTCCTGCACGCGCGAGCCGAACAGGTTGAGGTAGACCAGCGCACGTACACCGGCGTCCTTGAACTGGTGACGCATCTCGCGCGGGGTGTACAGCGGGTTGGTGTTGACCACGATCAGCCCGGCGCGCAAGGCACCGAACACGGCAATCGGGTAATGCAGCACGTTGGGCATCTGCACCGCAATGCGGTCGCCCGGCTTGAGGTCGGTGTGCTGTTGGAGATAGCCGGCGAACGCCGCACTCTGGCGTTCAAGCTCGGCGTAAGTCAGGGTGATCCCCATGTTGCTGAATGCCGGACGGTCGGCAAAAGCCTTGCAGGAGCGCTCGAAGACCTCGATCACCGATTTGTAGGCAGAGAGGTCGATGTCATTGGGAACGCCCGCCGCGCGTTTGTCATTCCAGAAATCAGGTTGCATTATTCTTGTCCTCTTACCTGAGTGTGTCCGGCCGCTTTCCTGACGCTATAAAAAGCGGAGCTTTGGGGACGTTAGCAGCTATGGCCAAACAGGCAAATACGCTAAATCGTGTCATTGATTGTATGAATCTTGCCGCTGATGCCTAGGATGCATAGACAGATACGCGGCCTATCAACAGATGAGCTATACACTGCAACGACCCCGAGCAAAGGAAGCGCCATGAACCACAGCACCTTCTGGCTGACCGCGAATGACCGCAGCCGCCTGTACGTCAATCAATGGATGCCCGAGGGCCCAGCCAAGGCCGTGGTGATGCTGTCCCACGGCATGGCCGAACACAGCGGGCGCTATGCACGCCTGGCCGAGGCCCTGTGCGGCGCCGGCTACGGCCTGTATGCGCTGGACCAGCGCGGCCATGGCCGTACCGCCGATGAAGGCACCCTGGGCCTGTACGCCGAAACGGATGGATGGAACAAAGTGGTAGGCGACCTGGCCAGCCTCAACCAGCATATCGGCCAGCAGCAGCCGGGGTTGCCGATCATTCTGCTGGGCCACAGCATGGGCAGTTACATCGCCCAGGCCTACCTGCTGCACCACAGCGCCAGCCTGCATGGGGCGATTCTCAGCGGCTCGAACTTCCAACCCGTGGCGCTCTATCGCGCCGCTCGGGTGATTGCACGCATAGAGCGCCTGCGCCAGGGGTTGCGCGGGCGCAGTGCGCTGATCGAATTCCTGTCGTTTGGCTCATTCAACAAAGCGTTAAAACCCAATCGCACCGCGTTCGATTGGCTCAGCCGTGACCCCGATGAGGTGGACAAATACATCAACGACCCACTGTGCGGGTTCCGCTGTACCAACCAGCTCTGGATCGACCTGCTCGGCGGCTTGCAGCAGATCAGCAAAGCGTCCAATCTCGCGCAGATTGATCCGGGCCTGCCGATCCTGGTGATGGGCGGCGAATGTGATCCGGTGAGTGAGGGCAAGCGTCTCAACAGTCTGGCCGACGCCTTGCGCGACGCTGGCTGCCAGCACCTGCAACTGGCTGTCTACCCGCAGGCGCGTCATGAAGTGTTCAACGAAACCAACCGCGACGCTGTCACAGCGGATGTGCTGGCGTGGCTCGACCAGGCGCTGACATTACGCAGGCCGACCCGCTGCGAATAATTTTTCGTTTAAAATCAGTCAATTAAATTACCGATTAGCCACAGGATGCACCTTTAGATGACCCAGGTAACCAACACCCCGTACGAAGCCCTCGAAGTCGGCCAGACCGCCAGCTACAGCAAATTGGTGGAAGAACGCGATATCCAGCTGTTCGCCGCGATGTCCGGTGACCACAACCCGGTGCACCTGGACGCCGAGTACGCCAAGGCGACCATGTTCAAGGAGCGTATCGCCCATGGCATGTTCAGCGGCGCCTTGATCAGCGCGGCCGTTGCCTGCGAGTTGCCTGGACCGGGCACCATCTACATCGGCCAGCAGATGAGCTTCCAGAAGCCGGTGAAGATTGGCGACACCCTGACCGTGCGCCTGGAAATCCTCGAAAAGCTGCCGAAATTCCGCGTGCGCATCGCCACCCGTGTGTTCAACCAGCGTGATGAGTTGGTCGTGGACGGTGAGGCGGAGATCCTTGCACCGCGTAAGCAGCAAGTCGTGACCTTGACCGAATTGCCGCCGATCAGCATTGGCTGATCCTGGCGCATAAAAAAGCCCCGCATCGGCGGGGCTTTTTCTATTCAGCGACGACTCAAGACTGAGCACGAGCCTGGTTACGCAGGGCTTTCACCTGGTCGTGGTTGCGTTGTACGCCGTGGTACTGACGCTCAACCAGGTCACGAATGCCCAGCAGGTTGTGCTTGTTGATCTTCTCGATCGCTTCTTTATAAGCCTTCAGGGCATGGTCTTCACCACGCTCGGCTTCGTTCAGCACTGCCTCTTCATCCTTGCCGGTGAGCATCGACTTGACGTCGACCCAACCACGGTGCAGAGCACCAGCAACGCTACCGGAATCTTCAGGATCACCGCCCAAGGCACGTACGGCGGTTTTCAGTTCAGCAGCGGCGGTGGCGCAGTCAGCGGAACGCTTGGCAAACAGGGCTTTGAGTTCTGGGTGCTTGATGTCTTCAGCGCACTCCTTGAAACCCTTTTGGCCGTCGATGCTGGTCTCGATCAGGTCGTTCAGTACGGAGATCGATTCTTTATTGATGTCAGTCATTTTTCAATTCCTTGTACGGGTTAGAAGGTTGTCTTAGTGGTTGCAGCGCCCGTGCCAGGTTTTCAAAAATGTAATTAATCTTATATTTCAATAACTTACGATAAATTGAACCATCTGTATGTACGTTATTTGCATGATCTGTCATTTGGCCTTCATGCAGAATGCCTGTATTTTCCAAGCTCTCGATACAAACACCTGAGCCTTCATGAATCCCGAAAAACTCGAACTGCTGATCACCCGCGAAATGCCCTTCGGCAAATACAAGGGACGGATCATCGCCGACCTGCCCGGCCCCTACCTGAACTGGTTTGCCCGCGAAGGTTTCCCCCACGGCGAGTTGGGCGGTCTGCTGGCCCTGATGCAGGAAATCGACAGCAACGGCCTGTCTGAATTGCTCGAACCGCTGCGCGCCAAACACGGCAAACCCGCCCCCCGCCATTAAAGAGTCATGCCATGCCAAGGAATGCAGACAACGAAAACCACTGGCACGCCATCGCCCAGCGCTATGCGCTGGAGCCCGGCCCGATCAACCTGGAAAACGGTTACTTCGGCCGCATGAGCCAAGCGGTACAGGCGCAGTACCTGGAGCACGTGGCGTTTATCAACCGCAGCAACTCGCTGCATATACGCCAACAATTCGAACGCGGTGACAACGACGCGATCCGCCGCCAACTGGCCGGGCTGATCGATGCCGACCCCGCCGCCGTGGCCTTCACCCGCAATGCCACCGAAGCCCTGCAATCGCTGATCCGCAACTACAACCGCCTGCAACCGGGCGATCAGGTGCTGATCAGCGACCTGGAGTACGACACGGTGAAAGGCGCCATGCGCTGGTTGGCGGGCTATCGCGGCGTGGAAGTCATCGAACTGCCCCACGTGCACCCGGCAAGTTTCGACAGCCTGGTGCGGACCTATCGCGATGCATTCGTGCAGTACCCACGCTTAAAGCTGATGGCACTGACCCACGTGACCCACCGCACCGGGCTGGTCATGCCCGTGGCCGCGATTGCCCAGGCGGCGCGCGAGCAGGGTATCGATGTGATTCTCGATGGCGCCCATGCTTTGGGCCAGATCGAATTCAACCTGGCCGAATTGGGGATCCAGTTTGCCGGTTTCAACCTGCACAAATGGATTGGCGCCCCGCTGACGTTGGGCTTTCTGTACATCGCCCCGGAACGTCTGGCAGACATTGATCCGGACATGGGCGAGTTCCACTACCCCGCCACCGACGTTCGTGCACGTACGCCCTACAGCACGCCGAATTTCCCGGCGCTGATGACCTTGCCGCTGGTGCTTGAAGAACATCGGCAACTGGGCGGCGCGGCGGCCAAGGGCGCGCGCGTGAATTACTTGCGGGACTTGTGGGTCAGCCAAGTGCGGGCACTGCCGGGGATCGAGGTGCTGACGCCGGATGATCCACGCTTGTACTGTGGGATCACGGCGTTCAAGTTCATTGGGCGGGATCAGCAGGTGATGGCGGAGCGTTTGCTCAAGGACTACAACCTGTTCACCACGACGCGTGTGGGTGCGTCGTTTGGTACCTGTATCCGGGTGACGCCGGGGTTGGTGACGTCAGCAGCGGACATCAACGTACTGGTCCACGCCATCACCGAAATGAGCACCGATTAGAACTGTGGGAGCTGGCTTGCCTGCGATGGCGGTGGGCCAGTCACCCTTGCATTAGCCGAAAGACCGCTATCGCAGGCAAGCCAGCTCCCACATTTGAACATCAGTGTTCTTGAGTTTTTCAACAGACAAAAAAAAGCGGTACACCGACCAAGTGCACCGCAAAAATGCCGTTAAGCACAGCAACAACGATTCGGTAAATCAGATCAATCCAGCAGCGCCAGCGCCTCGGCGGTGACTTCCTGGATGCGGGCCCAGTCGCCGTTCTTGACCCACTCAGGGTCGAGCATCCAGCTACCGCCCACACACATCACGTTTTTCAACGCCATGTAGTTTTTGATGTTGGCCGGGCCGACGCCGCCGGTCGGGCAGAACTTCACTTCGCCGAACGGGCCACCCAGGGCCTTGATCGCGGCCACGCCGCCGCTGACTTCGGCCGGGAACAGTTTGAAGCGGCGATAGCCCAGGCCATAACCTTCCATGATGCCCGAGGCATTGCTGATGCCCGGTAGCAGCGGGATCGGGCTGTGTACCGAGGCTTCCAGCAGGTCGCGGGTGATGCCCGGGGTGACGATGAACTGCGAACCAGCCACTTCGGCGGCTTCGAGCATGTGACGATCGAGTACGGTGCCGGCACCGGTGCACAGTTCAGGGCGTTGCTCGCGCAGCACCTGAATGGCCTTGAGGCCGAACTCGGAACGCAGGGTCACTTCCAATGCGGTCAAACCGCCGGCTGCCAGGGCATCGGCCAGCGGCAGGATGTCCTGTTCGCGGGCGATGGTGATCACCGGCAGGATCCGCGCCTTGGCGCAGAGGCTGTCGATCAAGGCAACTTTATCCGCCATGGACACGGTCGGTTGAGGGCTTTTCATAGCGGCTGATCCTTGGCTCATGGGCACCAGTAAATCTCTAATGTAGGTTGCAGAAACGCGCGAATCGGCATGGCAGCAACGTCGTCACTGGCCAGCGCGGCGCTCAAGGTGGTCAATTTCGAACTGCCGGAAATCGACAGCACGGTGTAGTTCGCCGTGGCCAGCAACGCGCGACTCATGGTCAGGCGTTGGTGCGGTACGGTCGGCGCCAGCATCGGCCAGCAACGGCGGGTACCGTCGGCCTTCAGCGCTTCGGCGAGGTTCGGGCTGTTGGGGAACAGCGACGCGGTGTGGCCGTCATCGCCCATGCCCAGCACCAGCACATCAATGGCTGGCAATTCGGCCAGCAGGCGATCGGCCTGCTCGGCAGCGTCTTCGAGGTTGGCGGCAGCGCTGTATAGGCTCAGGAACTTGGCCTTGGCCGCCGGGCCTTGCAGCAGGTGCTGCTTCAACAGGCCCGCATTGCTGTCGGCGTGTTCCACCGGCACCCAACGCTCGTCGGCCAGGGTGATGGTGACCTTGGACCAATCCAGCGCCTGTTTGGCCAGGTGTTGGAAAAACGCCACCGGGCTGCGGCCACCGGACACCACCAGGGTCGCCTCGCCACGGGCACTGATGGCCGTGCGCAGTTGCTCGGCCACGTCAGTCGCCAGGCCTTCCGCCAACAGCACCGGGGTGCGGTACTCGTGGGGGGTTACGCCCTGGGGCAGTTTCAAATCAGATATCGCCATACCACGACCTCCCATCCCGCGTGATCAGTGCAATGGAGCTCATCGGCCCCCAGGACCCCGCCGCGTACGGCTTGGGCGCATCACCGGATTTCTTCCACCCGGCGATCAGCTGGTCACACCACTTCCACGCGGCTTCGATTTCATCTTTGCGAACAAACAGGTTCTGATTGCCGCGCATCACTTCCAGCAACAACCGCTCGTAGGCATCCGGGATCCGGGCGCTGCGGTAGGTGTCGGAAAAATTCAGTTGCAGTGGGCCGCTGCGCAGTTGCATGCCCTTGTCCAGGCCCTGCTCCTTGGTCATCACGCGCAAGGAAATACCTTCGTCCGGTTGCAGGCGGATGATCAGTTTGTTGCTGATCTGCAGGCGCTGCTCAGGGGCAAAGATGTAGTGGGACGGCTCCTTGAAGTGGATGACGATCTGCGACAGCTTTTGCGGCATGCGCTTGCCGGTACGCAGATAGAACGGCACTCCGGCCCAACGCCAGTTACGGATATCGGCACGCAGGGCGACGAAGGTCTCGGTGTCGCTCTGGGTGTTGGAGTTCTCTTCTTCCAGGTACCCCGGCACCGGCTTGCCGGCACTGTAGCCAGCGATGTACTGGCCGCGCACCACTTGGGTGGTCAGGCCGTCCGGGCTGATCGGCGCCAGGGCCTTGAGCACCTTGACCTTCTCGTCGCGGATGCTGTCGGCGGACAAGTCGGCCGGTGGGTCCATGGCGATCAGGCACAGCAGCTGCAGCAAGTGGTTCTGGATCATGTCGCGCAGTTGGCCAGCCTTGTCGAAGTAGCCCCAACGGCCTTCGATACCGACCTGCTCGGCCACGGTGATTTCCACGTGGGAGATGTAATTCTGGTTCCACTGGGTTTCGAACAGGCTGTTGGCGAAACGCAGGGCGATCAGGTTCTGAACCGTCTCTTTGCCCAGGTAGTGGTCGATGCGGTAGGTGCGGTTTTCCGGGAAAAACTGCGCCACGGCGTCGTTGACCTTGCGCGAGGACTCCAGGTCCGAACCGATGGGTTTTTCCAGCACCACGCGGGTGTTTTCCGCCAGGCCAACCTTGGACAGGTTCTCGCAGATCGCGCCATACACCGCCGCCGGGGTGGCGAAGTAGGCGATCAGGCGTTGCTCGGTGCCGGCGATGTCCGCCAGGGCCACGTAGTCATCCGCTTTCAGGAAATCGACGTGCACATAGGTCAGGCGTGCCAGGAAACGCTGGGCAATGGCTTCATCCAGCTCCTTGCCGACGAATTCGCGCAGTGCTTGCTCGATGTGCGCCAGATGCTGTTGCTCGGAACCGGCTTCACGGGCCAAGGCCAGGATGCGCGTGTCGTCGTGCAGCAGCCCGGCGCCATCGAGTTGATAGAGGGCAGGAAATAACTTGCGCAGCGCCAGATCACCCAAGGCGCCAAACAGGGCAAAGGTGCAGGGTTCTACGGTTATCGAAGGCATGATGTTTGTTCTTTTATCAAGTTAAGCTACAAATACCTTTTTTCAAGGCATCACTCAAGGAAAAATGTAGTAATAACCACAACATTTTCCCGAAATACGCATTCCGAGTGGTGGTGTTCAGCTACCCTCAGTAGGATAGGCCACCGCAAAAGGCCACTCGTCGATTGGTTGCCACCCTAATTTGCATCGTCGCCCGAAGGAAAGACTGAATGGACCGCGTGCGAAATCTTCTGGAACAGATCCAGAACCGCCTCGAAGAATTGAACAAGGCCGAGCGCAAAGTCGCCGAAGTCATCCTGCTCAACCCACAGCAGGCCACCCGCTTCTCGATCGCCGCCCTCGCCCAGGCCGCTTCGGTCAGTGAACCGACGGTCAACCGTTTCTGCCGTTCGTTCGGCGTGAGCGGCTACCCTGAACTGAAATTGCAGTTGGCGCAAAGCCTGGCCAGTGGCGCGGCGTATGTCAGCCGCGCAGTCGAGGCCGATGATAACCCTGAGGCCTACACCCAGAAGATCTTTGGCAGCGCCATTGCATCGCTGGACAGTGCTTGCCAGGCACTGGACCCGAACCTGATCAGTAAAGCCGTGGACCTGTTGATCCAGGCGCGGCAGATCCACTTCTTCGGCCTGGGCGCCTCGGCCCCGGTGGCGATGGATGCGCTGCACAAGTTCTTCCGCTTCAACCTGGCGGTGACCGCCCACGCCGACGTGCTGATGCAGCGCATGATCGCGTCGGTGGCCCATACGGGCGAGTTGTTCGTGATCATTTCCTACACCGGGCGTACCCGTGAGCTGGTGGAAGTGGCGCGTATTGCACGTGGGAATGGCGCGTCCGTACTGGGCGTGACCGCCGAAAACTCGCCGCTGGCCAAGGCCAGCACGGTGAGCCTGAACATCCCGTTGCCGGAAGACACCGACATCTACATGCCGATGACCTCGCGGATCATCCAACTGACGGTGCTGGATGTATTGGCGACCGGCATGACCTTGCGTCGTGGAGTGGATTTCCAGCCGCATCTGCGCAAGATCAAAGAGAGTTTGAATGACAGCCGGTATCCGGTGGGGGATGAGTTCAACTAATAAGTCTCCCCCTGTGGCGAGGGAGCTTGCTCCCGCTGGGGCGCGAAGCGGCCCTAAATCAGGCAACCGAGTCCTTACTGAAAGAATGCGGTGACCTTATTGGGGCTGCTTCGCAGCCCAGCGGGAGCAAGCTCCCTCGCCACAGAGACCAGCACCGCTAAACCCCAGCCCGCGCCTGCAGGCTGAGATGCGCCCTCTCTCCCGGCGCCAGACTGGCCCCGGCCATCGCCGACTCCACGCACACAAACCCCGATGCCTCATTGAAGCTCACGCCCAGCAACGGCCGACTGCCCGGATGCCATACCACCGTGTCGGCGCTGTCGCCGGTGTCGATGCACAGCTCACGCTGCCAGGCGTGGTCCTTAAGCTGTAATTCGCCCTCGTGCTGGAACACCCGCTGGCACCCGCCGTCTACCCGCAGCTCGCCTTCCTGCTGGCAAACCTGGCGATTGAGCTGGTCGTAACCCTGCGCGCCTTCAAGCCCAGACAGCGCTACCTCATCAACGTGACCAATACGCCAATAAGCATGCAAAGCGTGGCTCAATTGGCACGGCAGCTCGTCCTGATGCTCGGTGCTCAGGCGCAGTTCCAGGGTTTCGCCCAGATGCGCGTGCAGGTCGACTTGCCAGTCGCACAACTGCAATTGCCAGTGCAGGCGTACGCCGTCGTCGTCGGTACTGCTGTCGAGCAGTTTCCAGTCGATCAGCCGTGCCCAGCCATGGGAAGGCCAGGCATTTTCGCTGGGGTGACGGCCATACCACGGCCAGCACACCGGTATGCCGCCCCGGATGGCGCCGACTTGCGGCCACTTGGCTGCACACCACAGCCAAGGTTTCTGACCCGTGGGCTGAAAGTGCAGCAATTGCGCGCCCTGGCGGCTGAACACCGCCTGGCACAGCGGATGGTCGATCACCAACACGTCACGCATCTGGAAGCGTTCCCAGGCGAACACCGGACGCTCGCGCAGGGATTTGAAAAAGCGTTGCAGCGGTTGCTCATGCATGTGCCACAGTCCTGAATGTCTTCACGGTGCTGCCCAAAAAAAGCGGGTAGCCATGGCTACCCGCAAAATGCGCACAGAGAGAAGGAGCTTATCGCAACAGCGTTAGAACGTAGACTGAATTTTCAGGCCGGCTACCAACGCGTTGTCGACTTTATCTACGCCGCCAGGTTGCACAACGTATTGCAGGTTTGGACGCACGGTCAGCCAGTTGGTGACGTGGAAACCGTAGTTGAGTTCGACGTTGTACTCAGTCTCACGGATCGGCGTGTACAGCGGGTTATCGTAGTCACTCACACCATTGGCGGCGTTGAGCAACTCAGAGTTCTTCTTCACGTCATCGTTGACGTGCAGGCGAGCGACACCGATACCAACGTCATCTTTTGGACGCGCGTCGAATGGTCCTTTGTACACCAGCATGATCGACTGATAGTTGTCGACCAGGTTGGTTTCCTTGTCGTGGAAGGTGGCGTTGGCCGCGATGTTCAGACCGCGCGAGGCATCGCCGTTATGCGTGGTGAGTTGCTGTTGGGCAACGAACCAGTAGCCTTTCTTGCTGCTGCGGGTACGGTAAGCCGCGCCAGTGGTCGCTGCATCGTTGCCGTTGATGTCTTCACGAACGTCCGAAGCATCGGCGGCACTTTTGTAGTAACCCACACGGTATTCGCCCGGCAGGTTGTTGACCTTCGGCGACCAGACCAATTCCACCGGAATTACGGTGCCCTTGGTGCCGCTGCCGCTGAGTTTGAAGCCGTTGCCGTGCTCCAGCTGCGACGGGTTCTGGTTGTATGCACCGATCTGCGCATACAGCTCAGGCGTGATGTTGTACTTCACGCGGATTGCAGCCTGGCTGACCGGCCAGTTGTACCAGGTGTTTACGTAGTTACCCACTTGCGAGCCGCAGAACGACAGGTTCTGGAAGTCGCACGGGAAGGTATTGAAGTCTTCGCCTTCACCGAAGTAACCGAGTTTCACGTCCAGCTTGTTGTCGAACATCTGGTGCTGGATCCAGAACTGGGTCAGACGCACCATATGGCCACGCCCGTAGACTTCTTGAGACGAACTCAAGGTGCCGGCACGCGGGTCGCCAATACGGTCATTGGAGATATTCTGGCCATTACGGTTGGTCAACTGGATCTTGGCTTGGGTGTTATCCCAACCCCACAACTTTTGCAGGTCCAGTGCTACGCCCAGACCGAATTGATCGGAGTAACGACCGGTCTTGTCGTTGTTGTAACCACCTTTGGCGTTGTAGCCCATCTCCCCAACGTAGTCAGCCTTGATGTCGATACCTTGCTCGATCAGCTTGGTACGCTCACCACCCCAATCGCCGGTCATCCATTTCGAATCAGCACTGAATGCATCGGCCGCCATCGCATTGGCGGACAATACCAGGGCTGCTGCAGCTGACATTTGGCAGATCAGCCGAGTGTTGTTGTGTTGCTTTTTCATCCCTACATCCTCGTCTTTATTGTTATTAAACTGTTTTTATCTAACGCGGTTTACTTTTTTTATCTAAAACAACAACTTAAATCCAAATTACTACCCTGTAGGAGCGAGCTTGCTCGCGAAGAACTCAAGGCCACCGCTTTCGTCCAGAAAGCGCGCGTCATCGTTAACGACCTTCGCGAGCAAGCTCGCTCCTACCTGCTTCATCGGCCTTTGAATTGGGCCACATTGTCGGCATGCCCCTGTGCGGGCAATGAAGAAGCAGTGCCCAGTCGTTCGCCGGTGTTGGCGTCGAACAGCAATACCTTGGAAGGATCGAATTGCAGGGTCAGGGTCTCGCCCACCTGCGGTGCCACGTCAGGCGCGAGGCGGCAGCAGACCTTGGTGTCATTGAGTTGCACGAACACCAGGGTGTCCGGGCCGGTCGGCTCGGTGACCTGCACTTCGGCACGGATGCTCGACGCACTGTCGCCCTCGCCCGACGCCAACATGATCTGCTCCGGGCGCAGGCCCAGGATCACGTCACGGTCTTCAAGGCCGGCATCAGTGGTGTTCAGCGCCAGTTCGCAACGGGCCTGGCCGCTGTCGAGCAGGGCCACCAGGCGACCGTCCTTGCGTTGCAGGCGCAGCGGCACGAAGTTCATCGGCGGCGAACCGATAAAGCTCGCCACGAACTGGTTGGCCGGGTTGTTGTAGATTTCTTTCGGCGTACCGAATTGCTGGATGATGCCGTCCTTCATCACCGCAACCTTGTCGCCCAGAGTCATTGCTTCGATCTGGTCATGGGTCACGTAGACCGTGGTGGTCTTGAGGCGCTGGTGCATCAGTTTCATTTCGGTGCGCATCTCGACGCGCAGCTTGGCGTCGAGGTTGGACAGCGGTTCGTCGAACAGGTAGATCTTCGGCCGACGCGCAAGGGCACGGCCCATGGCCACGCGCTGTTGCTGGCCGCCGGAGAGTTGGCCCGGCTTGCGGTTGAGCAGGTGTTCGATCTGCAGCAGCTTGGCCACGCGCGCCACTTCGGCGTCGATATCGGCCTGGGGCATCTTGCGGATCTTGAGGCCGAACTCGATGTTCTCGCGCACGCTCATGGTCGGGTACAGCGCGTAGGACTGGAACACCATGGCGATGTCACGGTCCTTGGGGCTCATGCCGCTGACGTCCTGGTCGCCGATCATGATCGCGCCACCGGTGATGGTCTCAAGGCCGGCGATGCAGTTCATCAGCGTGGACTTGCCGCACCCCGAAGGGCCGACCAGGATCAGGAATTCGCCTTCCTTGATCGACAGTTCGATGTTCTTCAAGGTGTCGGGCAGGCCGGCGCCATAGGTCTTGTTTACATTGCGAAGTTCAAGCGTAGCCATGATTACCCCTTGACCGCGCCGGCCGTGAGGCCGCGCACGAAATACTTGCCTGCGATCACATAGACCAGCAGGGTCGGCAGCCCGGCGATCATCGCCGCCGCCATATCCACGTTATATTCCTTGGCCCCGGTGCTGGTGTTGACCAGGTTGTTCAGCGCCACGGTGATGGGCTGGGAGTCACCACTGGAGAACACCACGCCGAACAGGAAGTCGTTCCAGATCTGGGTGAACTGCCAGATCAGGCAGACCATGATGATCGGGGTCGACATCGGCAGAATGATCTGACGGAAGATGGTGAAGAAACCTGCACCGTCCAAACGCGCGGCCTTGATCAGCGCATCCGGAATGCTCACGTAGTAGTTACGGAAGAACAGCGTGGTAAACGCCAGGCCGTAGACCACGTGCACGAACACCAGGCCGGTGGTGGTGCTGGCCAGGCCCATCTTGCCGAGGGTGAACGACGCCGGCAGCAGCACGGTCTGGAACGGCAGGAAGCAGCCGAACAACAGCAGGCCGAAGAACAGCTGCGAGCCTTTGAAGCGCCAGAACGACAGCACATAACCGTTCAATGCACCGATGGCGGTGGAGATCAGTACGGCCGGAACGGTGATCTTGATCGAGTTCCAGAAGTAACCGTCCACAGTGGCCCAGGCCTTGACCCAGCCAATGCCGGTAACCACGGTCGGCCAGCTCAGCAGGTTGCCGGAGCTGATATCTTCCGGGGTCTTGAAGCTGGTGAGCAGCATCACCACCAGCGGCACCAGGTACAGCAGCACGGCAAGAATCAGCACCGCGTAGATCGCGATGCGACTCAGGCTGATAGGTGATTTTGAGGCGAGACTAGTCATTACGTTTGGTCCTCAGCTCGGAGTAGAGGTAAGGCACGATGATCGCGAGGATCGCACCGAGCATCAGGATGGCACTGGCCGAACCCATGCCCATCTGGCCACGGCTGAAGGTGAACGAGTACATGAACATCGCCGGCAGGTCGGACGAGTAGCCCGGGCCGCCAGCCGTCATCGCTGCTACCAGGTCGAAGCTCTTGATCGCAATGTGCGCCAGGATCATCACCGCACTGAAGAACACCGGACGCAGGCTTGGCAGCACCACGCTCCAGTAGATGCGCGGCAGGCTCGCGCCGTCGATCTGTGCAGCGCGCACGATGGACTGATCCACACCGCGCAGGCCTGCAAGGAACATCGCCATGATGAAGCCGGAGGCTTGCCAGACAGCAGCGATCACCAGGCAGTAGACCACGCGATCCGGGTCGATCAGCCAGTCGAGACGGAAGCCTTCCCAGCCCCAGTCACGCAGGAGTTTGTCCAGGCCCATGCCTGGGTTGAGCAGCCATTTCCAGGCGGTACCGGTGACGATCATCGAGAGCGCCATCGGGTACAGGTAAATGGTGCGGATAAAGCCTTCACGACGGATTTTCTGGTCGAGGAAGATCGCCAGGGTCACGCCGATAACCAGCGTGATACCGATGAACATCCCGCCAAACACCGCCAGGTTCTTGCTCGCTACCCACCAGCGGTCGTTGTCGAACAACCGCGCGTATTGCGCAAGGCCCGCCCATTTGTAGGTGGGCAGGAACGTGGAATTGGTGAACGACAGCACAAACGTCCACAGGATGTAGCCGTAGAAGCCAACCAGCACGATGAACATGCTGGGCGCCAGCACCAGCTTGGGTAGCCAGCGCTGCAGTGCATCGAACGGCGAGGCTTTGCTGAACACAGCAACAGAACTCATGGGGAAATCCAGTACAGGGAAAAAGGACTAGCAGATGAACCGTCCCCTGTAGGAGCGAGCTTGCTCGCGAAGGACTTCAACGATAACGCGTGCATACAGGATGAACGCGGTGATCTTGAGTTTTTCGCGAGCAAGCTCGCTCCTACAGATGGGTTGTGTTACTTGGCAGACTTGATCGCAGCGCCCAATTTCTTGGCGGTGTCGGCCGGGTCGGCTTTCGGGTCGTTGATGTAGTTGGTCACGACATCAAAGAACGCACCTTGCACCGCCAGGGTAGTGGCCATGTTGTGCGCCATGCTTGGCTGCAGGCCGCCGGTCTTGGCGTCTGCCAGGAAGTCCTTGGCAGCGGTCTGGGCGCACGAGTCAAAGCCGTAGGAATCCATTTTGTTCAGCATGTCGTTGCGAACAGGGATCGAACCCTTGTTGATGCTGAACACTTTCTGGAAGTTCTCACCCAGCACGACTTTGGCAATGTCCTGCTGGCCAGCAGCGGTGCCTTTGTCTTTCTGCTTGAACACCGCCAGGGAGTCGATGTTGTAGGTGAAGGCTTTGTCGGTGCCTGGGAAGGCTACGCACTCGTAGTCCTTGCCGGCGACTTTCTTGGCGGCGGTCCATTCGGACTTGGCCCAGTCACCCATGATCTGCATGCCGGCCTTGCCGTTGATGACCTTGCCCGCTTCGAGGTTCCAGTCCTGGCCTTTGCCGTCGACGTCCATGTAGGTCGCGACTTTCTTCAGTTCGGTCAGGGCTTTGACCATTTCTGGACCGGTCAGCGCGCCATTATCCAGGTCGACCAGGGCTTTTTTGTAGCCATCGGCACCCATCACCGACAACACGACTGCTTCGAACACAGTGCTGTCCTGCCAAGGCTGGCCACCGTGGGCGAGCGGAATGAAGCCCGCGGCTTTCAGCTTGTCGCCGGCTGCGTAGAATTCTTCGAGGGTGGTCGGGTTCTTGGTGATACCGGCTTTCTTGAAGACTTCCGGGTTGATCCACAGCCAGTTCACGCGGTGGATGTTGACCGGTACGGCGACGTAGTCACCTTCGTACTTCACGGTGTCGGAGACTTTCTTGTCGAGCAGGGAGTCCCACTTCTCTTCTTTGGCGACGTCTTTGAGCACGTCGGTGTCGAGCAGGCCGGTGGACGCCCATTCCTGAATGTCAGGGCCTTTGATCTGGGCAACACCGGGCGGGTTGCCGGCGACCGCGCGGCTTTTCAGCACGGTCATGGCGGTGGCGCCACCGCCACCTGCGACGGCGCCGTCTTTCCAGACGAAGCCATCTTTCTCAACTTGGGCCTTCAGGACATCTACGGCCGCCTTCTCACCGCCCGAGGTCCACCAATGCACAACTTCAACCGTCCCTTTCGAGTCGGCGGCAAATGCACTGAGGGGAAACAACGAGGCAATGGAAATAGCAACGGCGAGGCGATTAATCGCGTTCATCTGAGTACCTTTTCTTGTTGTTATGCATGCAAGTCTTAGGCTTGCGCTGCACGGAGTTTAAACATGGATTTTTCAGGCGCAGGTAACAAAGGGATGCACAAATGTCACCATCTGGTGACATAGCGCCCAGCCCCGATGGCACTGGCCATGCTTGGCGCCAGCGGCAGCGCAGGCAGCAATACCGCTTGCCAGGCATGGTACAGGTCCGGCTTGCCACCCCAGATATTGCTGCTGGGTTGGTTGTGTGGACTGAGTTCGTGGTGCCAACTGCCGTGAACACGGTCGATGAACTGGGTTTCGCAAAACTCCCAGAAACGCCGGTACCAGGTTTCGTAGTGCAACTCGCCAGTGCGTTTGAGCAAGGCCTGGGCTGCGGCGCTGGCTTCGGCGTGGGTCCAGTGCAGGCGTTCACGCACCACCGGGCGCTGGTTCCAGTCGAGGGTGTAGACAATGCCAGGGGCGCCATCCACGGACCAGGCATATTCGCAGGCGCTGGCGAACAGGCCCTTGGCGTCGATCACCAGCCACTCGGGGGTGGCGAGCCCGGCTTGCAGGCGCGCGGCTTCCAGGTGCAACACCAGCCGCGCCCACTCAAAACCGTGGCCGGGGGTGATGCCGTAGGGGCGGAAGCCGTCGGCGGGGTTGTCTTCGTTGTAACCGAGCAAAGGCTGCCAGTGTGTGTCGAAATGCTCGATCACCATGAACTGATTGCCGGCGGCGTGGGTGTGGATAACCCGCTCGACGATGCGCAAGGCGCGGTCCAGCCAGCGCGTATCGCCCGTCACATCGGCCAGCGCAAGGAAGGCTTCGGTGGCGTGCATGTTGCTGTTGGCGCCGCGATAGGCTTCAACGCCGCTCCAGTCCTGGGCGAACGATTCGAGCATTACGCCCTCCTCCTCGCTCCAGAAAAACTGGTCGATGATATGGACGGCGTCGGTCAGAAGAGTGTGCGCGCCGGGCGCGCCAGCCACCACCGCCGAGCTGGCGGCCAGGGCAACAAACGCATGCAGGTAGGCGGCCTTGCCACGGTTGCCATCAAGGGCGTGGGGCGTGGCAAACCAGCCACCGTGTTCAGCGTCCCTCAACGGGCCACTGAGGGCAGCAACGCCATGTGCAACCAGATCGGCATATCCCGGCAACCCCAGGGCGTAGGCCATGGCGAAGCTGTGAGTCATGCGGGCGGTGTTCATGGTTTCGGCGTGAGCATCGGCTGGCAATTGGCCTTTGTCGTCCAGGTTGCCAAAGCCGTCGGGCAGTCGGGACGCCTTGGCAAATGCCAGCAGGCGCTGGCCTTCTGCGGCGAGCCAGGCGTGATGGGCAGGCGCGTTCAGCCAACTGCTGGCAGGCAGTGGTTGCGTGGTCATGGGTAGCCCTTATTGTTTTTTGTGGGATGACCGGAGTCTAAACAAGGGCGCGGTGACGGCAAGTAACGAAGGGGATGGGAAATGTCACCAAGTGGTGACATTCCCATTACACCCTTATTGGCCGAGAGGGGTGATCTTCGCCGGCGCGTTAAGTTGCTGGTTCAGGTTCTGCACCTGGCTTTGCAACGTGGTGATGTTGCGCGTGGTCTGGATGCGGAACACGTCGAACTCTTTATTGGTCGGTGCATCGCTGTTGGCCGGCTGGTTCTCCTGGGCGCTCTTGAGCACCACAAGGTCCTGCTCGATACGGGCAATGGCGGCACCCGGGTTGCCCTGTTTCTTCAAGGCGGCCACGTCAGCGGAAAGCTCTTTGATTTCACCATCACGCTTGCCGACATCACCTTGCGACGCTTTAAGTGTCGCCACGGCGTCGGTCAACGCCTGCACTTGGCCCTGCAGCTTGCTGTTGGCGTTGGACAGGTCGGTGGTGCTGGCGGTCATCTGCGCCAGGCGCTTATCCAACTCGGTGGCTTGCCCGGCCACACCTACCTGCTGCTTGCCCTGCTCCAGCAACTGGCTTTCAAGCTGCTTGATCTGCAGTTTCAGCGCTTCGCTGCCGTTGTTGACGCTGGCCTCACTGGCCACGACCTTGCCGGAAATGTCCTGCAGGCGCCCCGCCGCTTCCTCGCTGATGCGCGCGAAGCTTTCCTGGGTAGCCACCAACTGCTGGCCCATCAGGGAGATCTGCTGGAAGCTCCACCAGGCCAGGCCCGCAAAGGCGATGAGCAGCGCGCCGATCAACGCCCACAATGGCCCGGTGCTGGCGCTCTTGACCTTGACCACCTGGGGGTTGCGCGAGCGCACCGAGGTGGCCGGGGTCGGTTCGAAATCATCGTCATCCCCGACATCGGCCCGCAGGCTGGGAACGTTGTCGAAGTCGTCTTTAGCATCGTTGCGCATGTATCAACCCTGAATCGGTGAAGTGGCGAGCGACGGGAGTATAAACCGCGTTCCCGGCGCACTGATCGACCCGGAACGCCAGATTCGGTTCCCGAAGTGTTGCCGCTTGTGTGCTTACTTGAACCCAGGATCCTGGGCTTTCCACCAACTGCAAAACTCGTCGAGGGCGGTCCACAGGCTGACTTTGGGCTCGTAGTCCAGATAATGCCTGGCACGGCTGATGTCGAGGGTGAAATCTTTGTTCATCACTTGCATGCCCAAGCGCGACAGCGACGGTTCCGGACGCCCGGGCCACATCGCGCAAAACGCTTCGTTGAGCGCCGCCACGCTGTAGGACAAACCGTAGGACCGGTAACGCGTCACCTGGGGCAACTCCATTTGACGCATCACATAATTCACCACATCCCACACCGGCACCGGCGCACCGTTGCTGATGTTGTAGGCCCGGCCCAGCGCGGAACCCGGCGCGAGCAAACTGCTGAGCAAGGCTTCGTTGAGGTTGTGCACGCTGGTGAAGTCGACCTTGTTCAGGCCGTCGCCGACGATGGCCAGGCGGTTCTTGCGCTGCATGTTCAGCAGGCGCGGGAAGATGCTCATGTCGCCGGCCCCCGTGACAAAGCGCGGACGCAAGGCAATCACTTCGAGGCCAAACTCCTGGGCACCGAACACCTTCTGCTCAGCCAGATATTTGGTGGCGGCATAAGGGTGCTTGAAGCGCTTGGGCACTTGCTCTTCGGTCAGGCCCAGGTGGTCGCGGCCGTCGAAGTAAATGGAGGGCGACGACAGATGCACCAAACGCCCGACGTGCTGCTTGAGGCAGGCTTCGACGACATTCTCGGTCACCTGCACGTTGCCTTGGTAAAAGTCCTGATACTTGCCCCACAAGCCGACGGCGCCGGCGCAATGCACCACGGCTTCGACGTCGCGGCACAGGTCGCGCACCAGGTCGGCATCATTCAGATCACCCTGGATAAACTCGGCGCCGCGCCTGACCAGGTGCTCCACACCTTCGGCACGTCGCCCGTTGACCCGCACGTCCAGGCCCTGCTCCAGGGCGAAACGCGCAAAGCGCCCGCCAATGAAGCCGCTTGCGCCGGTGACCAGAATCTTCATGTATTACCCCATGTTCTTTCGTTTTTCATCGCTGTTGCCTTGACGCGCGCCATCACTCCAACGGCACCAACCATTGACCACAGGCCTGGGCCAGATGGTCGGTCAACAAGCCCAACAGTTGCCCACCACTGCGCCAATGATGCCAGTACAACGGCACATCGATGGGCTTATCTGGCAATAACTCGACCAATATGCCCTTTTCCAGCTGGTCGCGAACCTGCAATTCCGGCACCAGCCCCCAACCCAGGCCCGCCTCGGTGAGGCGGATAAAGCCTTCGGACGATGGGCACAAATGATGCTCGAAACCGCCGTCCACACCGAGGGAGGCCAGGTAGCGGTGCTGCAGGAAATCATCCGGCCCGAACACCAGTGCCGGGGTGCGCGCCAGTTGATCGGCGCGTACACCCTGGGGAAAATGCCGGGCGATAAAGGCGGGGCTGGCCAGCGCCCGATAGCGCATGGCGCCCAGCAACAGGCTTCGCGCCCCCGCCACCGGTCGCTCGCTGGCACAGATACACGCCGCCACCTCCCCGGCGCGCATGCGTTTGAGGCCGACGGTCTGGTCTTCCACCACCAGGTCCAGCAGCAGGTGCTGTTCAGCGCAAAAGCCACTGACTGCCTCGGCCCACCAGGTGGCAAGGCTGTCGGCGTTCAACGCGATGCGCAGGCGCTCAGGCATGCCTTCCTCATCCAGCGCCGGCACCTGGCTTTGCAGGTCACGCTCCAGCAGGCGCACCTGTTGCACATGGTTGAGCAGGCGCCGGCCGATATCGGTGGGCGTCGGCGGCGTGGCCCGTACCAGTACCGGCTGGCCAATACGTGCCTCCAGCAACTTGATGCGCTGGGAGATTGCCGATTGCGACAGTCCCAGCACTTGGGCGGCGCGTTCAAAGCCCGCCTGTTCCACCACGGCCGCCAGAGCAGAGAGCAATTTATAGTCGAACATCAGTTTCTCTAATGAGCGATCAGCAATATTGGTTTTTCTTATACAGCCTGCACCCTGAGAATAGCCAGCATTGCGTCTCTCTTTATAAGGAACCCCACATGGCTGGCGAAACCGCCCTGGCAACCCTGCTGCGCAGCATGAGCCCCCAGCTCAATGACGGCGACTATGTATTCTGCACCGCGCCCGACAACCGCATCCCTGCCGGCTGCGAAGTGATCGGCAGCTTTCGCGAGCAGGAAGGCCTGACCCTGATCGTTGAACGCCAACAAGCGGAACAGGCTGGCCTGGCTTTTGGCTACGTCGCCGCGTGGATCACCTTGAATGTGCATTCGGCCCTGGAAGCCGTGGGCCTCACCGCCGCCTTCGCCAGTGCGCTGGGCAAGGCCGGCATCAGTTGCAATGTAATTGCCGGTTATTACCACGATCACCTGTTCGTCGGGCGTGCCGATGCCGAGCGCGCCCTGCAGGTGTTGCGGCAACTGGCTGCAGACGCAGAGTAAACGCTATGTGGCAGAGTTATCTGAATGGTTTGCTGGTGGCGCTGGGCCTGATCATGGCCATCGGCACTCAAAATGCCTTTGTGCTGGCGCAAAGCCTGCGACGCGAACATCACCTGCCAGTAGCCGCGCTGTGCGTGGTGTGTGATGCCCTGTTGGTGGCCGCCGGGGTGTTCGGCCTGGCGACGGTCCTGGCGCAAAGCCCCATGCTGTTGGCGGTGGCGCGCTGGGGCGGCGCGGCGTTCCTGATCTGGTATGGCGCGTGTGCACTACGCCGAGCGTGTTCGAAACAGAGCCTGGACCAGGGCGACACGCTCAAGGTGCGCTCACTGCGCGCGGTACTGCTGAGCGCACTGGCCGTGACCTTGCTAAACCCGCACGTGTACCTGGACACCGTGCTGCTGATCGGCTCACTCGGCGCCCAACAGACCGAACCCGGCGCCTACGTGGCGGGTGCCGCCAGCGCGTCGTTCCTGTGGTTCGCCACCCTGGCACTCGGCGCGGCGTGGCTGGCGCCCTGGCTGGCGCGCCCAGCTACCTGGCGTTTGCTGGACCTGTTGGTAGCCGTAATGATGTTCAGCGTGGCCTATCAACTGATCAGCGCCTGAGGAATATTCCAAAACGCTCTGGAACCTCTATCCCACACAGTTGTTGCGTGGTTTTGCCGCACCCCCGGTGCTATGATCCGGACCCTGCGCCGCAAAGAGTACAAACTCCCCGGCGCTTGTTTGGCCGCCCGTGATCGGCCTTGCGCTCACCGCAACTGACCTGATTAGGAGAATCATCATGGCTTTCGAATTGCCGCCGCTGCCCTACGCACACGATGCCCTGCAGCCGCACATCTCCAAGGAAACCTTGGAATATCACCACGACAAGCACCACAACACCTACGTCGTGAACCTGAACAACCTGGTGCCAGGCACCGAGTTCGAAGGCAAGACCCTGGAAGAGATCGTCAAATCCTCTTCGGGCGGCATCTTCAACAACGCCGCTCAGGTCTGGAACCACACCTTCTACTGGAACTGCCTGGCGCCAAACGCCGGCGGCCAACCGACCGGCGCATTGGCTGAAGCCATCAACGCTGCGTTCGGTTCGTTCGACAAGTTCAAGGAAGAGTTCACCAAGACGTCCGTCGGCACCTTCGGTTCCGGTTGGGGCTGGCTGGTGAAAAAGGCTGACGGTTCCCTGGCCCTGGCCAGCACCATCGGCGCCGGCAACCCGCTGACCAACGGCGACACCCCGCTGCTGACCTGCGACGTCTGGGAACACGCTTACTACATCGACTACCGCAACGTGCGTCCAAAGTATGTGGAAGCGTTCTGGAACCTGGTCAACTGGAAGTTCGTGGCTGAGCAGTTCGAAGGCAAGACCTTCACTGCCTAAGCAACGCTTGCAGTAGTAGAAAGAGCCCGGCGAATGCCGGGCTTTTTTATGCGCGTCATTTCACACGGCGAGCGAAGAATCATGGAACCCATCCTGGAAACATCTCCACTCAAGTCGCGGGAGGAATAAACCTCTTAATCAAATGTGGAGAATCACTATGGATCCTATTTCGTTGGCGGCAGGCGCAGTCCCCATGGTTTCGGGCCTTCTTGATAAAGGCATGGATCTGATAAAGGGTGGCATGGACCTGGCAGGCAAACTGCTGGACAAATTCCCTGACGCAGCACAAAAACCAGGAGATACCGGGGTGCAGTCACAAGCTCAGATTACTTACGACTGACTCCGGGCACCTCACCCTGGAAGGCCGGCCCGCCCGGCCTTCTCAACAACCTGGCCTTAGCGCCTTGGCGCCCTCTGACACGCACCGCCCCTTCTTGATCCCTCCCTAGCCCCTCACGCCAAAAACTCAATTGCGCCTGTATCCCAATGTCCCTTTGACTGCCCTCACCAGATTGCCAATACTCATGGCATATTGAGGCTACCCGCATGGAACAAGGAATGACCCTTTGAAGCTGGAACTCAAGAACAGCTTGTCGGTGAAGTTGCTACGGGTTGTGCTGCTGTCGGCATTGATCGTGGGCGTGGCGCTGAGCGTGGCGCAGATCGTTTTCGATGCCTACAAGACGCGCCAGGCCGTGGCCGGCGATGCCCAGCGCATCCTCGACATGTTTCGCGACCCCTCGACCCAGGCCGTCTACAGCCTGGACCGCGAGATGGGCATGCAAGTGATTGAGGGCCTGTTCCAGGATGACGCGGTGCGCATGGCGTCCATCGGCCATCCCAACGAAACCATGCTCGCCGAAAAAAGCCGCGCCCTGCAGCAATCGCCGAGCCGTTGGCTGACCGACCTGATTCTCGGCCAGGAACGCACGTTCACTACCGCATTGGTCGGCAAAGGCCCCTACAGCGAGTATTACGGCGACCTGAGCATCACCCTCGACACGGCCACCTACGGCAAGGGGTTTATTGTCAGCTCGGTGATCATCTTTATTTCCGGGGTGTTGCGCGCCCTGGCGATGGGCCTGGTGCTGTACCTCGTCTATCACTGGCTGCTGACCAAGCCGTTATCGAGGATTATCGAGCACCTGACCTCGATCAACCCGGATCGGCCCAGCGAACACAAGATCCCGCAGCTCAAGGGTCATGAGCGCAACGAGCTGGGGCTGTGGATCAATACCGCCAACCAGTTGCTCGAATCTATCGAACGCAATACCCACCTGCGCCATGAAGCCGAAAGCAGCCTGCTGCGCATGGCCCAGTACGATTTCCTGACGGGTCTGCCGAACCGCCAGAAGCTGCAGGAGCAACTGGATAAGATCCTCATCGACGCCGGCCGCCGCCAACGCCGGGTGGCCGTGTTGTGCGTGGGGCTGGATGACTTCAAAAGCGTCAACGAGCAGTTCACCTACCAGGCCGGCGACAAACTGCTGCTGGCCCTGGCCGACCGTTTGCGCGCTCACAGCGGACGCCTCGGCGCCCTGGCCCGGCTGGGTGGCGACCAGTTCGCCCTGGTGCAGGCCGATATCGACCAGCCCTACGAGGCCGCCGAACTGGCGCAAAGCATCCTGGATGACCTGGAAGCGGAGTTTGCCCTGGAACATGAAGGCATCCGCCTGCGCGCCACCATCGGCATCACCCTGTTCCCGGAAGACGGCGACAGCACTGAAAAGCTGCTGCAGAAAGCCGAACAGACCATGACCCTGGCCAAAACCCGTTCGCGCAACCGCTATCAGTTCTATATCGCCAGCGTCGACAGCGAAATGCGCCGTCGCCGCGAGCTGGAAAAAGACCTGCGCGACGCCCTCAGCCGCGACCAGTTCCACCTGGTGTACCAACCGCAGATCAGCTACCGCGATCACCATGTGGTCGGCGTGGAAGCGCTGATCCGCTGGCAGCACCCGGAACACGGCCTGGTGCCGCCGGACCTGTTTATCCCGCTGGCCGAGCAGAACGGCACCATCATCCCGATTGGCGAATGGGTGCTGGATCAGGCCTGCCGGCAGTTGCGCGAATGGCATGACCTGGGCTTCACAGAGCTGCGCATGGCGGTCAACCTGTCCACCGTGCAGTTGCACCACACCGAGTTGCCGCGGGTGGTCAACAACCTGATGCAGATCTACCGTCTGCCACCACGCAGCCTGGAACTGGAAGTCACCGAGACCGGCCTGATGGAAGACATCAGCACCGCCGCCCAGCACCTGCTGAGCCTACGCCGTTCCGGTGCGTTGATTGCCATCGATGACTTCGGCACCGGCTACTCATCCCTCAGTTACCTGAAAAGCCTGCCCCTGGACAAGATCAAGATCGACAAGAGCTTCGTGCAGGACCTGCTGGATGATGATGACGACGCCACCATCGTGCGGGCGATCATCCAGCTGGGCAAAAGCCTGGGCATGCAAGTGATCGCCGAAGGCGTGGAAACCGCCGAGCAGGAGGCCTACATCATCTCCGAGGGCTGCCATGAAGGTCAGGGTTACCACTACAGCAAACCCTTGCCGGCCCGGGAGCTGGCGGCTTTTTTGAAGCAGTCGCACCGCAATAACGCGATGATTCTCTGACATGGCAAAACGATACTGAATATTTCCCGCGTTTAACCCTTTACACAAAATGCAAATCTTTCGCATTATGTCGCAGTTTTTGCGCTCCCCCGCGCGCCCCATCAACAACCGAAGCAGGATGTTCGCCATGATTCGTATGCCCCTGGCCACCGCCAGTCTGCTGGCCATTGCCATTTCTCTCGCCGGTTGCGGCGAAGGTAAAGACAAGGCCGCAGCGCCCCAGGCGCCGACCCCGGCTGCCAGCACTACCGCTCCAGCGGCTGCCACCACTGCCGGCCAGGTCGACGAAGCCGCTGCCAAGGCCGTGGTCGCGCATTACGCAGACATGGTGTTCGCGGTCTACAGCGATGCCGAGTCCACCGCGAAAACCCTGCAAACCGCTATCGACGCGTTCCTCGCCAAACCGAACGACGAAACCTTGAAAGCCGCTCGCACGGCCTGGATCGCCGCCCGCGTTCCTTACCTGCAGAGCGAAGTGTTCCGCTTCGGCAACACCATCATCGACGACTGGGAAGGCCAGGTGAACGCATGGCCGCTGGACGAAGGCCTGATCGACTACGTCGACAAGTCCTACGAGCACGCCCTGGGTAACCCAGGCGCCACCGCCAATATCATCGCCAACAACGAAATCCAGGTCGGCGAAGACAAGGTCGACGTTAAAGACATCACCCCGGAAAAACTCGCCAGCCTCAACGAGCTGGGCGGTTCCGAGGCCAACGTCGCCACCGGCTACCACGCCATCGAATTCCTGCTCTGGGGCCAGGACCTGAACGGCACCGGCCCAGGCGCCGGCAACCGTCCTGCGTCGGACTACCTGACCGGCGAAGGCGCCACCGGCGGCCACAACGAACGTCGTCGCGCGTACTTGAGCGCCGTGACCCAACTGCTGGTCAGCGACCTGGAAGAAATGGTCGGCAACTGGAAACCCAACGTCGAAGACAACTACCGCGCCACCCTGGAGGCAGAACCTGCCACCGACGGCCTGCGCAAAATGCTGTTTGGCATGGGCAGCCTGTCCCTGGGCGAACTGGCCGGTGAGCGCATGAAGGTGTCCCTGGAAGCCAACTCGCCGGAAGACGAGCAGGACTGCTTCAGCGACAACACCCACAACTCGCACTTCTACGACGCCAAGGGCATCCGCAACGTCTACCTGGGTGAGTACACCCGCGTCGACGGCACCAAAATGACCGGCGCCAGCCTGTCTTCCCTGGTGGCCAAGGCCGACCCGGCTGCCGACACCGCGCTCAAAGCGGACCTGGCAGCCACCGAAGCGAAGATCCAGGTCATGGTTGACCACGCTGGCAAAGGTGAGCACTACGACCAGTTGATCGCCGCCGGTAACGATGCCGGCAACCAGATCGTACGTGACGCCATCGCGGCACTGGTCAAGCAGACCGGTTCGATCGAAGCGGCGGCGGGCAAGCTGGGTATCAGCGACTTGAACCCGGATAACGCTGATCACGAGTTCTGATCCGTCGCGCCCCACCAGGTTGCTGAAAATGCCCCGACATGTTCGGGGCATTTTTTTGCACTACACCCTGATGATAAATATCTGCGGGGACGCTGTCGGCGTAGTCAGCTGGATACCGCCCATCAGCGCGACAAGGCTATTGCTGACTTGGGCTTGGGCTACCAAGTTGCGCGTCGGCGCGTCCATCAGGTTTACGTCTGGCGAAACCACCTGATCCCCAGCAATACGATCACCACTCACGCGGCGCAACCTCAGCCAATAAAGCCTTGGATGCACCCCGCGCCGGAACAACAGCTCGCTGGGGTGGCTGTAACCACTGAGAATGTCGAAGCGACAGCGGGTCACGACCTCGCTCATCAATGCTCTCAGTCGGCCATCGATGCCGGACGGAAGCGCATTGAACAGGGGGACAGCGACCGGCTCAGGGCGAAAGCTCAAACGGTGGTAACGCCCAAGCACATTCACCAGCTGCAAGCTATTGTCGGCGCTTCTCGGGGTTCGCGGGAGCAACGAAAACGGATCAGCCAATCGCGTATCGGGCGCCCGTAGCCATAACTGCCAATCGCGCAGTGTGCGTACCACCGAGTTCAAGCCCAATTGGGTCAGGCCGGTGGGGTTGGCCCGGTTGAACAGCGTCACGGCGACGTCCACCTGGCTGGCGAGGGTCAACAGGGGAAACGCCTCGCCCACATACAGGGTCAGCGTTTTCTTCAAGGGTACGTCAGTGGATATTCTCCATAGGCCGTCGCCAGTTATGAATTGCGCCTGCCGAGGCTGGTTGAAGATGCCAGCGTGCAGCAGATGTTCCAGATCCAGAAAATTCGCGGCAGGTCGCCCAGGGTCACGAATAAACACCTCATTGGGCCTGGAGGGGGTTCTAGGCAAAATCGCGAAATAACGCTGGCCCGATTCGATGTACTCCTGCCCCTGCTCGTCGCCTGCAATCCGGCGATATATTTTCCTTGTCGCATCCACCACTTCAAGTTCCGCCACATCTATGGCCCTGCCCCACTCGACAAATTGTTCGTTTGCGGGGCGCACCGGTGCTGCCTCGGGGGCAGGTGCGATGGGGCGTGGACGACTCGGACCCGGTTGCGGCTCGACAGGGCGTGGGCGCTGTGTAACCGAGACAGATGTCTCAACCGGTATGTCCGGTAGATCAATCCCGTCCAAACGCCACTCGAATCGCAAAAGCGGTACGTTCAGATAGGGCTCAAACGCAGCCGTGGAGAGCTTCAATCGCAGGGTATGGACGAGGGCTACCTGAAACTCAACTTCACGCCCCGCCGGGAAATTGAACGACTCAAAGACACGCCGGGCCTGGGTCTCATCCAGACGAGGATAGAGGTCCATGAGTTGGCGCTCCGGCGGGTTACCGCCCTTTAACCCGCCTACAGGATGCGAGCCGATTTCCCACTGCCCAGAGGCATTCTGCCGGATGGGTGCGTAGTGATATTGCGTCAGCTTGCGCGCATCCCTGAGGCGCCAAGCGAGCTTGTCACCGTCATCGAGGATCGAGTACCAGTGCTCGCCGTCATTGAGAAAGTAGTGCTGGGCACCGTCGGCCTTTGAAGCTTTGTGATACAGCCCTTTACCTTCCCAACCGGCCAATGGCACAACGCCCTCAGGTTTTTTCCCCAACGCCATTTCCGCCGGTAGCCCTCGCGGTTTGCTACCCGCCGCACCGCCGCGCGCCCCCATGGCGCCGTCTATCAAGGCACCCATCAGTTCGCCCAACGACCGCACGAAGTAGTGAGCAGCGCCGACGCGATCCCCTAGGTTAAGCGCTTCAACGGCGTTGAACACCGAGTAGAGGCTACGGGCCAGGCCGATGGGCAGCATGATCTTGATCGGTAACACCATGGACAAGACGTCGAAGGCGACGGTGACTACTGTCAGGCCGGTCTCGACGTTGACTTGATGGGTACTCCTCGATTGCGCCCCCGCGTCATTGATCGCAACGTTGGCCTCCACCTCATAGGCATCCTCGAAAAGATCGTGCGCGATCCTGCCAAGGCTCACCATCGACACGTCCCCACGCCCCTTGAGCACCGCCCGGACATGGGGCTCGAACGCTCGCTCCACGCGGCCCAACAGGTAGTCGCGCCAGGAGCTGTTCATGACGAAGTCACTCATCAAGCGGTCGTTGGCGAACTCATGGAATACCCGGCCACCGGACGCCTGCGGGGTATACACCACGATTGAGCCAACCCCGACGGTCGCGGTGCAAAACAGCAGCACCCCGCGCACGCGCTGCCCCCGCAGTTTCAAATGCTGCACCAGTATTCGATGCCCTTCGACGCGCTCGCGGCGGTCGCTGTCCACCGGCTCGTCGAGTACCACACGCACCCAATTGAAACCTCGTGCCAGGCGGTCCGGCAGAAAATCACCGTTGATCTTGGCCTCGATGGCGTCTAGCCGTAGCTGGCGTAGCATGACCTGACCATAGGTGTGTTTCTGCGCTACCGCGCCAGGCGAGGTGATCAGGCGATCCTTCAAAAGAGCCTCATAACCCTGTCCAATATTGGCTGCGCGCACCAGGTCCTTGATGTTTTGCAGGGTCAGCCCCTCGTAGGGTATGGACGGTTTGAGATCCTCGGGAAGCAGGGCTTCATCAGGCTTTTTTCGAGTGTTTTCACTGAGCCTGGAGAAATGCGTGAAATTCAGATCCAGCCCGCCGATATTTTCCAGGCCCAGTTCGGTGAGCGTTCTGCTGCGATGCTGGAACAACGGCGTCCCGGGCTCGCGAGGTGCAGGCGCCGGGGCACCGGGCACGGCCACCGTAGGCGGAATATAGGGTTCTTTGGTGTGCACCAAAATATCATCGGGATCAATCTCCAGCGCATATTCGGCCATGAGTCGGATACGCAACTGTTGGTTGGCATACGCCAGTAAGGCAGGCTTATCGCTGTATTGCGCCAGCGAAGGCAACCCCTCGGCATCCGGCAGGTTTAACAACTGGTCGCAGTAGTCGGCCATCGCCACTCGCCAGGCCTCTTTATCGGCAGGGAGTGCATCCTGGAGAAATGCCTTGAGCTGTGCCTGGCCCTTCTTTACTTCCCGCCCCACAACCGCGCCGATGGCGTTGAACTGACGACCTGCGTCCATCACCCGGTCCAACACCTTCGGCAGGTGGTACATCTCAGACTGCTCACCTTGCGCCTGGTAGCGAGTGAGCGTGGAGGTGAAGTTGTCCAGCATCCGTTGGCATTGGGACTCAATGCTGTAGTTGAACGGTGAATCCAGCCGCTCGCGGTACACCACTTGCCCCGATCCCTTGCGCTGACGATGAAGGGCCAAGCCTTGGGGTTGCTCGGTGTCTGCCAGCAGGTCCAGCACACCGGCGAACTCTACGGCGTGGTTCAAGCGCCGATGCAGTTCACGGTCAAGGCTGGCCAGGGAGTCAAACGCCTCAACGCCGGTGTCCGGGAGAAACAACAACACCGTGCCCAGGTTCATGCTCGGGTCCACCGAGCGCACGCTGACCGGCTCGACTTCACTCACAGGCCTGACCACGGTTTGCTCCGGGTCCCTGGCAGTCAGCACAAATGCTCCGCGTAAGGTCAAATCACCGCTAAGGGCAACCGCGCAGACGCACGGTCGGTCAGCACGCAACATCTGCCGTGCCTGGGCCTCTGGGTAAAGCCGTACCTGCGCGAACAGGTCCTGGGCGGCGGGACTGAGCAAACGGTCTGTGGCCAGCAGCGCAGCCTCTGCCGCCAACCGTTCGGTATGGGTGTGCACCAGCCATTGTTTCTGGGGGCGCGCATCGGCCAGACTGCGCGGGCGTGCCCAATAGGCATCCATATAGGCTGCAAAGTACGTGGCCGCCCCCTCGGCTAGCCGGTCGAGGAATTTATCCAGGCCAGCCGTCGTAACCCCGCCCAGCGACTGCAAATCGTCGCCAATCGCCGGGAGCCGAAGCAGCGTGGCCATACGGCTCGCGTAGGTCGATGGCTGGTTACCCACAAGCCGTTGCACCACCGCGTCCAGCAGCGTGGGCAGCAATACGGTCTCCGGTGGGGATGGCGCCTCGACCTGAGGCAGTTGGATGAAGCCATGGCGCACATCAAGGCCTGGCGTCAACGTCGGGAAAGCGTGCTCGAACTCATGTTGTACAAATGAGTGAAACGTCGGAGGTGGCTGAAACTGCTCGACGATCTGTCGATTGAGCGCCAGCCATTGCTCACGCAAAGCCACTTGTTGCTGGGTGTCGTTAAGGATCAAGGGGGCGGGTAGTAGTGAATCAGATGGCATCGTGGCATCTCGAAGAGGGGAAGTAGCCTTCATCGTGCCGTCATCCATGAAAGCCCAGGCGCTATATAGCTACAGGCCAATGCGAGCGTGGTTTACATGCCCTGCACCCCAGGTAGAATGGCGCCTCTGCCCTATCTCGAGCGAATTTCATGGCGTTGCCGACCCTGCGCATCATCGGTTTCATCATCGGCATCTTCCTGATCACCCTTGCGATCGCGATGGTCGTGCCCATGGCCACCCTGGTGATCTTCGAACGCACCAGCGACCTGCCGTCGTTCCTGTGGGCCAGCATGATCACCTTTATCGCCGGCCTGGCGCTGGTGATCCCCGGTCGTCCCGAGCATGTGCACCTGCGCCCGCGGGACATGTACCTGCTGACCGTCAGTAGCTGGGTGGTGGTGTGTATCTTTGCTGCGCTGCCGTTCCTGCTGACCCAGCACATCAGCTACACCGACTCGTTTTTTGAAAGCATGTCTGGCATCACCGCCACCGGCTCCACGGTGCTGAGCGGCCTGGATGCCATGTCGCCCGGCATTCTGATGTGGCGTTCGTTGCTGCACTGGCTCGGCGGAATCGGTTTTATCGGCATGGCGGTGGCGATCCTGCCGCTGCTGCGCATCGGTGGCATGCGCCTGTTCCAGACCGAATCTTCGGACCGCTCGGAAAAGGTCATGCCCCGCTCGCACATGGTGGCGCGGCTGATCGTGGCGGCCTACGTGGGCATCACCATCCTCGGCAGCCTGGCGTTCTGGTGGGCTGGGATGGGCTTGTTCGATGCGATCAACCACGCGATGTCGGCAATCTCCACGGGCGGGTTCTCCACCTCCGATGAGTCCCTGGCGCACTGGAAACAACCGGCGGTGCACTGGGTGGCGGTGGTGGTGATGATCCTCGGCAGCTTGCCGTTCACCCTGTATGTGGCCACGTTGCGCGGCAACCGTCGGGCGCTGATCAAGGACCAACAGGTGCAAGGCCTGCTCGGTTTGTTGATCGTGACCTGGCTGGTGCTCGGCACCTGGTACTGGTGGACCACCAACCTGCATTGGTTGGACGCGCTGCGTCATGTGGCGCTGAACGTCACGTCGGTGGTGACGACCACGGGGTTTGCACTCGGGGACTACAGCCTCTGGGGCAATTTCTCCCTGATGCTGTTCTTCTACCTCGGTTTTATCGGCGGCTGTTCGGGCTCCACGGCGGGCGGGATCAAGATCTTCCGCTTCCAGGTCGCCTACATCCTGCTCAAGGCCAACTTGAACCAGCTGATTCACCCGCGTGCGGTGATCAAGCAGAAGTACAACGGCCACCGTCTCGACGAAGAGATCGTACGCTCGATCCTGACCTTTTCGTTCTTCTTCGCCATCACCATCTGCGCCATCGCCCTGGCCTTGTCGCTGCTCGGCCTGGACTGGATGACCGCCTTGACCGGTGCCGCGAGTACCGTTTCGGGTGTGGGCCCGGGCCTGGGCGAAACCATTGGTCCGGCGGGCAATTTCGCCAGCCTGCCGGATGCGGCCAAGTGGATCCTGTCACTGGGCATGCTGCTCGGCCGGCTGGAGATCATTACGGTCTTTGTTCTGTGCATTCCGGCGTTTTGGCGCCACTGACGCCCGACACTTCCAGCAACCGCGCCCGGTATTCGCCGGGCGTGGCATCAAACCAGCGTCGAAACGCGCGGAAGAAGTTGCTCGGGTCGGCAAAGCCCAGCAGGTAGGCAATTTCCAGCAGGGTCATGCTGGGTTGCGCCAGGTATTGCTCGGCCAGTTCGCGACGGGTGTCATCAAGCAGGGTCTGGAAGCTGGTGCCCTCCTCCTGCAAGCGCCGCTGCAAGGTGCGCTGGGACAAGTGCAACGTCTGGGCCACCACTTCACGCTTGGGCTCGCCCTGGGGCAACAAACGGCACAACACCTGCCGCGCCTTGTGGGTCACGCGGCTTTCCGAAAAACGCGCCAGGTATTCACCGGCAAATCGGTCATGCAACAGGGCCATGGCTTCGTTGGCCGTGGGCAGCGGCGCGTCCATGTCGGCTTGCTCGAAAATCAGCGCATCATAGGGCGCGTTGAACTCCAGCGGCGCATGGAAGGCTTGTTTGTACGGGGCCAGGTCCGCCGGTTGCTCACCTTGCAGCACCACTTTACGCGGCTGCAGCGTGCGGCCGGTCAGCCAGCCGCACAGCGCCAAGGCACTGGCCAGCGAGGCTTCGGCGCTTTGCCGGGTAGGCGGCAGGTGGTCACCGTGTACCGTCAGAATCAGCGCATAACCTTCGGGGATCAGTCGGAAACTCAGGTCGGCACTTTCAGCGATGATCCGCTGGTAGCGCACCAGCCGCATAAAACCTTCGGCCAAGGTGTTGCTGGACATCAACGCATAACCGGCCACATGAAATGACGCCGGGCGCACCACTTTGCCCATGTTCAGGCCGATCGCCGGGTTGCCCGACAGCTCCACCGCCCGCTGCCACAGGCGGGTCATGGAATCCTGCGGAAACCGCGCATCGGGATCGCTCAGGGCGGCATAGTCGAGGCCGAGCTGCTTGAACAAGGCGCGGCAATCCAGGCCGTCCATTTCCAATGCCTTGACTATCCCCATCGCCCAGCTTGCAGAAGTTGTTCGTTCGCTCATGGCGTCTTCTTAATAAAGCAGGCTCAAACGGCAGCCAGGAAGCCAAGGATACTAAAGTGGCATCTATTGTCACTGGCTGTTACCACTGATCACTCTAGACTCAAATAAGCTCCCCGCCGAACATCTGTTGGGCGGCACAACAATCAAAGGGCCGGTCACCGTGGAAAACGTCAAGCGATTCAACAGCTTTGCTGAGTTCTACCCCTATTACCTGGCCGAGCACGCCAACAGCACATGCCGACGCCTGCATTTTATCGGCACCACGCTGGTGATCGGCATTCTGGCGTATGCCATTGGCAGAGGTTCGCTTCTCCTGTTGATCGCCTTGCCGATTGCCGGTTACAGCTTTGCCTGGATCGGCCACTTCTTCTTCGAAAAGAACCGCCCAGCGACCTTTCAACACCCGTTCTACAGCCTTTTGGGGGACTTCGTGATGTACCGCGACATGATCCTGGGCAAGGTACCCTTCTAGCCAAACGACCGTTTAAACAATGAAAGTTCATCCATCTGCCGACATTAAAGTCTTTTTGTCATTTGCAGTGCTGTATCCTGCCAAGGCTTTTTGAGAGCGCGGAATCACCTGCGATTGAAAAAACAGAACTTGCGAGGAGCGACGACGATGCACGAGATACCTAATCTCCCCTTCCCAAGCCTGCACCCAACAGAGCAGCCAACACCGCAGCAGGCCAGTGACAAACAGCCTGAGGCCAAAGAAGCAAAACCAGTCGACAGCGAAAGCCAGGACTGACGCCGTACCAGACCGTGTGGAAAGCGCAGCTTTGAGCGCTTTCCACACTGCCTGAACCCATCGAGACGCCCGCCATGACCGATACCCTCCCCGACAACCCGGATACCGCTGTACTCGACGCGGCCTTGCAGATGGTCGAGATCTGGAACCGCCTCAGCGCCGACAAACAAGCGCTGCTGCTCAAGCGTTTCGGCACCCAGGAAAACGCCCTGGCCGCCCTGGTCACCACCCAATTGCTGGCCCCCACCAAAGCCTGACGTCTTTCTGAGTTGAGGTTTTTGCGTTTTACCGCCCTGCGCGAGCCAAACCACCGGTATTATTAGCAACCTATCTTTACCTGCCGCGACAGTGGACCTCTCCCATGCCCGATACCCAGCGCCCCATGGCGGTCACGCTGCAAGTTGTTTCCATCGTGTTGTTCACCTTCATTGGCTACCTGAACATCGGCATTCCCCTCGCCGTATTGCCAGGCTATGTCCACAGTGAACTGGGTTACGGCGCGGTGATTGCCGGCCTGGTGATCAGCGTGCAATACCTGGCCACCCTGCTGAGCCGCCCGTATGCGGGCAAAATCATCGATAACCTGGGCAGTAAGCGCGCGGTGTTGATCGGTTTGGCGGGCTGCGGCTTGAGCGGTGTGTTCATGCTGCTGGCTGCGTGGTTCGCAAGCCTGCCAGCCGTCAGCCTGGGCAGCCTGTTGATCGGCCGCCTGGTCCTTGGCAGCGCCGAAAGCCTGGTGGGTTCGGGCTCGATTGGCTGGGGGATTGGCCGTGTCGGCGCAGAGAATACCGCCAAGGTCATCTCATGGAACGGCATCGCCAGTTATGGCGCGCTGGCCGTCGGCGCGCCGCTTGGGGTACTGCTGGTAAAAAACTTCGGACTGTGGAGCATGGGCGTCAGCATCATTCTGCTGGCCATCGTCGGCCTGCTGCTGGCCTGGAACAAAGTCGCTGCACCGATTGTTGCCGGCGTACGCCTGCCCTTCATGAATGTGCTGGGCCGCGTATTGCCCCACGGCTGCGCCTTGGCGCTGGGTTCCATCGGCTTTGGCACCATCGCCACCTTCATCACCTTGTATTACACCACCCAGCACTGGGATAACGCGGTGTGGGCCCTGAGCCTGTTCGGCGCCAGCTTTATCGGTGCGCGGCTGTTGTTCGGCAACCTGATCAACCGGATCGGCGGTTTTCGCGTGGCGATTGCCTGCTTGTCAGTGGAGATCCTTGGCCTGCTGTTGCTGTGGCTGGCACCGGACGCCAACCTGGCCCTGGCCGGTGCGGCGTTGAGTGGGTTCGGCTTTTCCCTGGTGTTTCCGGCCTTGGGCGTCGAAGCCGTCAACCTGGTGCCGGCGTCCAGCCGCGGCTCGGCGGTGGGCGCCTACTCGCTGTTTATCGATCTTTCACTGGGCATCACCGGACCACTCGCCGGGGCTGTCGCAGCCGGCTTCGGCTTTGCGTCGATCTTCCTGTTCGCCGCGCTTGCCGCCCTCGGTGGTCTGTTGCTGAGCGTGTACCTGTACCGTCAAGCCCCCAAGGCCCGTGAGGCGCGTGGCGACTAGAAGTCGACCTTGCCGCGCCCGGCCTTGATACTGCCGCGCTTGGTCTTGGATTCGAGGCGGCGCTTTTTCGACCCCAGGGTCGGCTTGGTCGGGCGGCGTTTCTTCTCCACCTTGGTGGCGCTGAGGATCAATTCCACCAGACGCTCCAACGCATCCGCACGATTCTGCTCCTGGGTCCGGTATTGCTGGGCCTTGAGCACCAGCACGCCCTCGCTGGTGATACGACTGTCGCGCAGCGCCAGCAAGCGCTCCTTATAGAACTCCGGCAGCGACGACGCCGGGATGTCAAAACGCAGGTGCACCGCACTCGACACCTTGTTGACGTTCTGCCCACCGGCGCCCTGGGCGCGAATGGCGGTCAGCTCGATCTCGGCGTCGGGTAGGTGGACGTTGTTGGAAATCACCAGCATGGGCAGCGGGAACCTCTGTGGGGGCAACCAAGGATACGCGAATGCGCGCGCCCATTCCTGAAACAACAAACCCGGCACAAGGCCGGGTTTGGTTTATCTCACGCACGCCTCACTTCACTGCTGGAGCAGCCACCTCCAAGGCTCGCTGCGCAACGCGCTTGTTCTTGATGCCGTAACACACCCACATGAACGCCACCCACACCGGGATCGCGTACACCGACACCTGGATCCCCGGGATCATCAGCATGATCACCAGGATAAACACCACGAACGCCAGGCAAACATAGTTACCGTACGGGTACCAGAGCGCCTTGAACAATGGCACCTGCCCGGTACGGTTCATGTGTTGGCGGAACTTGAAGTGCGAGAAGCTGATCATCGCCCAGTTGATCACCAACGTGGCCACCACCAGGGACATCAGCAGTTCCAACGCGTGTTGCGGGATCAGGTAGTTCATCAACACGGCGACCAGGGTAATCGCCGCCGACGCGAGGATCGAACGCACTGGCACACCGCGCTTGTCGATCTTAGCCAGGGCCTTGGGCGCGTCGCCCTGCTCGGCCATGCCCAGCAGCATACGGCTGTTGCAGTAGGTGCCGCTGTTGTACACCGACAGCGCCGCCGTCAGGACCACGAAGTTGAGGATATGCGCAGCGGTGTTGCTGCCCAGCATCGAGAACACTTGCACGAACGGGCTGCCGCTGTAGGCATCACCGGAGGCGTTGAGGGTGGTCAAAAGGCTGTCCCATGGGGTCAGCGACAGCAGTACGACCAGAGCACCGATGTAGAAGATCAGGATGCGGTAGATCACCTGGTTGATCGCTTTTGGGATCACCGTGCGTGGCTGGTCCGCTTCAGCGGCGGTAAAGCCGAGCATTTCCAGGCCGCCGAAGGAGAACATGATGATTGCCATGGCCATCACCAACCCGCCGACGCCATGGGGGAAGAAACCGCCGTGTTCCCACAGGTTGGTCACCGAGGCCTGTGGCCCGCCGCTGCCGCTGACCAGCAGATAGCTGCCCAGGGCGATCATACCGACGATGGCCACCACCTTGATGATGGCGAACCAGAACTCTGCCTCACCGAAAACTTTGACGTTGGCCAGGTTGATCAGATTGATCAGCACGAAGAACGCCGCGGCCGAGACCCAGGTCGGGATCTCCGGCCACCAGTAGTGCACGTACTTGCCGACGGCCGTCAGCTCCGACATGCCCACCAGGATATAGAGGATCCAGCAGTTCCAGCCCGACAGGAAGCCGGCGAAACCGCCCCAATACTTGTGGGCAAAATGGCTGAAGGAACCGGCAACCGGCTCTTCGACGATCATTTCGCCGAGCTGGCGCATGATCATGAAGGCAATGAAGCCGCAGATGGCATAGCCCAGGATCATCGACGGGCCGGCGGATTTGAGCACCCCGGCCGAGCCGAGGAACAAGCCGGTGCCGATGGCGCCACCCAGGGCGATCAACTGGATATGCCGGTTTTTCAGGCCGCGTTTCAGCTCGCCTGAAGAGGAAGAGGGAACACTCATTAAAAGGCTCTCACGCAAGGTTTGATGATATTGAATGCAGGTTGCTGCCTTGAATTACCGACTCAAGCAGCGCTGCTCAAACCCCAGCGCAGGCACCAGGAGTACAGCGTCTTTCTAACGGTCATGCGTCACCTGTTTGTTTTTATCTGTGACGAAATCGAACCCGTCCGGCTCGTGGCCAGGCGGAGTGATCAGGGTGGGTAAACCCCGAGGTCTTGGCCTTTTGCGTGATTACGCAAGGGGGTCACAGTAAAACGCGGCGGATTGTACACCGCTCGACAGCTTGCGGCCGACCCCAAGGGGCGTGTGCGACGATCTGTCAGCAAATCCTTACGGGGTAGCGCCGAGCAATTATGCCGCCATTTTCTCGTAAATTAATCGTTACAGCATGGAAAATTAACGTTACAGCCGTGATCTGAAGAAAAATTGTCGCTCGGAAATTTCCTACAATTCAGCTTCCGCAGCTGCCTGAATTTCCTCAAGAAAAAATCAAACCCGAAAAACAGAACAAAAAATCCAAATGAAACCGTGTCAATAAAAATTTTGTATTTTGAAACACTCTCTCCTAGGTTCTTCCCACTTGCCAGCGAAGCCCGTTGGCAAGCCGTTCTCAAACAACGTCCTCTAGGAGATACACCATGCAAGCACTGGAAAACGACCTGGAAACCGAACTGCAACTCGACGATTGGTTTGAAGCGCCGACCCATGAGGCCGCCGTTGAAATGATGCAAGCCGACGCCGTTGTGCCGTTCGGCACCGCGATGTGGCCATTCTAAATATCGGCAGGCATCCGGCAGGTGCTGTGCACGGCATCTGCCTCCTTACCCAAGGCACAGAAGGAAACACGTCATGGACAAGGCCCGCGCCGTCGAACACTTTCTCTACTACCTCGCGCACCACCCGGCCCTCAATGGCCTGAGTCGCCCCACCGTGCTGCTGGGCCATACCGAGCGCTACGACGCGATCGCCCAGGCAATCACCCACAGCAGCGCCGCGCGTTTCAACTTCCAGGTGCAGCGCCTGGACCTGGCCGCCAGCGACACCTTGGCCGAGGCCATCGAAGCCTGCGACCTCTACCTGTTTCTCTACGACTCTTCCACCTTGCCCAACCCTCGCGCCGAAGGCCCGGACTTTATCCGCGCCCTGCAGGGTGTGATGGCCGAACACTGGAAAAAATCCCTGCTGTTCAAGGATTACGGCGACTACTTCTACGACACCTTCAGCGTCGAGCCCCAACGCATTGCCGACCTCAACGCCACGTTGATCCGGCGCATGTCGCAAGCCACCGTGCTGAGCTTTACCGACAAGCACGGTTCACGCCTGGAAGCGCCGATGAGCAGCATCAAGAAGTGGACCAATATCAACGGCGTTGGCAACCACGACCTGGCGCCTGGCGAAATCGCGACTCACAGCGAAGCCATCAATGGCCAGGTGCGGTTCGTCGGCACCTTTCTCAGCACCATTCCGTTCGCGCGTAAATATGGTGTGCTGCAATCACCGCTGGAGTTGTGGATCGAAAATTCGACGGTCTGCAGCGTAGCCAGTGACGTGCCGGGGTTGGCGGATGATTTCAACAAGTACCTGAACGCCAATCCATCGAACCGTCGCGTCGAGGAACTGGGGATTGGTACCAATGAAGGCGTCAAGGATTTGTATGCGCGCAATGCCGGGTTCGAGGAGCGCCATTGTGGCTTGCACCTTGGCTTGGGCGGTGGGCAGAAAGGCAGTCATCACCTGGACCTGATCTTTGCCAGTGGGGTGTTGGCGTTGGATGACAAGCCGGTATTCGACGGCACTTTCGCGTTCTGATCAGTGATTTAGAAATCTATGACGATCCACATGTGGGAGCGGGCTTGCTCGCGAAGGCTGCGTGTCAGTTGATGCATGTGTTACCTGATACTCCGCATTCGCGAGCAAGCCCGCTCCCACATTTTTGACCGTATTCCAAGGCATAAAAAAACGCCAACCCGAGGGTTGGCGTTTTTATGCAGCAATTAAAACATCACTGCGGCTTCTTGCGACCAAAACCAGGACGCTGACCCGAACCGGCCGGGGCGCCGCGGCGCTTGCCCGACGGCTCGTCCGCGACCAGTTTAGGGCCAGGGCGCTTGTTCGCCGCCGGCTTGGCTGGACGCTTGGTGCTGGCGTTATCAGCCGGGCGATCGGCTTCACCACGGTTGCTGCGACCACCCGCCGGGGCCGGGCGCGGTGCACGTGGCGCACGCTCACCTTCCTGGCGCGATGGCGCGGTTGGACGACGCTCGCCTTCGATCTGCGGCTCACGGGAGATACGACCGCCGGTTGCCGGTGCATTCAGCGCCGGGCGCAGGGTGCGGGCCACACGCTCGGTGCGCGCCACAGGACGCGACGATTTACGCTGCATACGCTCAAGCTTGTCTTTGCTCTTGGCGTTCATCTGCGGCATCGCGACCGGTGTCAGGCCGACTTCGGCGCTGAGGATGTCGACTTCGTACTGGCTCATTTCGCGCCAGCGGCCCATCGGCAGGTCGGAGTTCAGGAACACCGGGCCGAAACGCACGCGCTTCAGGCGGCTGACCACCAGGCCCTGGGATTCCCACAGGCGACGCACTTCGCGGTTACGCCCTTCCATCACCACGCAGTGGTACCAGTGGTTGAAACCTTCGCCGCCTGGCGCCTGCTTGATGTCGGTGAACTTGGCCGGGCCGTCTTCCAGCACCACGCCCGCCTTGAGGCGCTCGATCATCTCGTCATCGACTTCGCCACGTACACGCACGGCGTATTCGCGGTCCATCTCGTAGGACGGATGCATCAGGCGGTTGGCCAGTTCACCGTCAGTGGTGAACATCAGCAAGCCGGTGGTGTTGATGTCCAGACGTCCGATGTTGATCCAACGGCCTTCTTTGGGCTTGGGCATTTTGTCGAACACAGTCGGACGGCCTTCCGGGTCGTCACGGGTGCAGATCTCGCCGTCCGGCTTGTTGTACATGATCACGCGGCGCACCGATTCGGCGGCCTCTTCACGCTTGATGACCTTGCCATCAATGGTGATTGCATCGTGCAGGTCGACGCGCTGGCCGAGGGTGGCCTCGACGCCGTTGACCTTGATGCGCTTCTGGGTGATCCAGGCTTCGACGTCGCGGCGCGAGCCCACGCCGATACGCGCCAGCACCTTTTGCAGTTTCTCGCCTGCTGGGCCGATTTCCTGGCTGTCGTTCTGGTCTTTGTCGTTCATCTTAAGCACCTCCCGGTGGGTCGATTCAGGCGTGGCCTGAAGAGTGTTGAAAGCGGGGCTTTGGCCGAATACCTCGGCAAAGGGTCGCGAATCATACGCGCATGGTGCGCGTTGCGCATCAGAGACTAGTCGATAACACCCTAATCATTTGCTTTTCCGCCGACCGGTGGCACCCAGAGCCAACAATCGGAGTTCGGCTTCGGCCAGGACGCTGCGTTTATCGGCTTTGTCGAGTTTCTTCCAGGCGCGGATCTCACGCTTGCTGCGGCCACAACCGACGCAGATGTCATCGCTGAATTTGCAGATGCTGATGCAGGGGTCTTTGGTGGAACTCATGTTTTGTACCTGACACTGGAGATCTAAATGTGGGAGCGGGCTTGCTCGCGAATGCGGTGGCTCAGTCAATGCATCTGCAAGCTGATACACCGCATTCGCGAGCAAGCCCGCTCCCACAGGTGTATCGCGTCAGTCTTCGAACTGGCGACGCTCGGCTTCGATGGCTTCTGCCAGGGCGCGGGCTTCGTCTTCCTCGTCGCTCAGGGGCGGTTGTTCGAGAGCGGCGACGGCGGCGAGGAGCTTTGCACGGGCTTCAGCCACGCCAAGGATGTCTTCCTCTGGCTCCGGCTCCGGTTCTGCTTCGACTTCAGGCTCAACGTCCACGTTCGGTTGAGTTTCAGGTTCAGCGGCACCGTCACGCAGCAGGTCGTCAAAATCAGTCTTGATGCCCTGCTCCATGTCGTCCAATTCCAGCAACAACGTATGAAAACTGGTCTCGTCCTTCGGCTCTTCCGGCTCGGCGCTGGCGTCGGCCAACTCCTGCAGGCTGGCGGGGACCGGCGCGTCGTCGAAATCGAGCACCGGCTCGGCTTCCATCTCGCGCAGTTCCGCCAGAGGCGGCAAATCGTCGAGGTTTTTCAGGTTGAAATGGTCGAGAAACACCTTGGTGGTGGCGAACATCGCCGGTTTGCCAGGCACGTCGCGGTAGCCGACGATGCGGATCCACTCGCGTTCCAGCAAGGTCTTGACGATATGGCTGTTGACCGCCACGCCCCGCACATCTTCGATCTCGCCACGCGTAATCGGCTGGCGATAGGCGATCAGCGCCATGGTTTCCAGCATCGCCCGCGAATAACGTTGCGGACGCTCTTCCCACAAACGGCCGACCCACGGGGAAAACTTCTCACGGATCTGCAGGCGGTAACCCGACGCCACTTCGCGCAGTTCAAAGGCGCGGCCATCGCAGGACTTGCGCAGGATCTCCAGCGCCTTCTTGAACACCGGCGGCTCAGGGCGCTCGGCTTCTTCAACGAGTTCGAACAGGCGTTCCAGGGATTGCGGCTTACCTGAGGCCAGTAGGAAGGCTTCCAGCAACGGCGCCAGTTCGCGGGGTTCAGTCAGATTCATCGATTCAGCTCTTTATTCGGCTCGCGCCCGCACGTGGATAGCCGCAAAAGGCTCATTCTGGACCAGCTCGACCAAGGACTCCTTGACCAATTCGAGGATCGCCATAAAGGTCACCACTACGCCCAGGCGCCCTTCTTCTTTAGTAAACAGTTCGACAAAAGGCACAAAACCACCGCCCTTCAGGCGCTCCAGCACATCGCTCATGCGCTCGCGGGTCGACAGCGCTTCACGGCTGACCTGGTGGCTTTCAAACATATCGCCTCGGCGCAGCACCTCGGCCATGGACATCAGCAATTCTTCCAGGCTCACGTCGGGCAGCAGCTTGCGCGCGCGGGCTTCGGGGGCGTCGAGCTTGGGCACTACTACGTCGCGGCCCACGCGGCTCAAGCCGTCGATGCCTTCGGCGGCGGCCTTGAAGCGTTCGTACTCTTGCAGGCGGCGGATCAGTTCGGCGCGCGGGTCGTCTTCTTCGGCTTCCACCGTTTCCGAACGCGGCAGCAGCATGCGCGACTTGATCTCGGCGAGCATGGCAGCCATCACCAGGTACTCGGCGGCCAGCTCCAGGCGCACCGACTGCATCAGCTCGACATAGCCCATGTACTGACGGGTGATTTCCGCCACCGGGATGTCGAGGATGTTGATGTTCTGTTTACGAATCAGGTACAGCAGCAAGTCCAGCGGCCCCTCGAACGCTTCAAGGAAGACTTCCAGCGCGTCCGGCGGAATGTACAGATCCAGGGGCATTTCCATGACCGCCTGGCCATACACCATGGCAAACGGCAGTTCCTGCTGGGCGTCGGCCTGGGGATCAACGGTTTCCACGGCTGACATTCAGGCCTCGACCATGAACGGGGCCGGGTCGCCGCAACCCACGCGGATCACTTCGGGTTCGCCGTCGGCCAGGTTGATCACGGTGGAGGCTTTGTTGCCGCCGTAGCCGCCGTCGATGATCAGGTCGACATGCTTTTCCAGCAGGCGGCGCATTTCGTAAGGGTCGTACAACGGCTCATCTTCGCCCGGCATGATCAGCGACACGCTCATCAACGGCTCACCCAGCTCTTCGAGCAGCGCCAGGGCGATGGGATGTTCCGGTACCCGCAGGCCGATGGTGCGTTTCTTGGGGTGCAACAGCAGGCGCGGCACTTCGCGGGTGGCGTTGAGAATAAAGGTGTAGGGCCCCGGCGTGTGGGCCTTGAGCAGGCGGAAGGTGCCGGTATCGACCTTGGCAAACAGGCCGAGCTGGGACAGGTCGCTGCAGATCAGTGCAAAATTATGCTTGTCGTCCAACTGGCGCAGGCGTCTTACACGCTCCACCGCGCCCTTGTCGCCGATCTGGCAACCGATGGCGTAGGACGAATCAGTCGGGTAGATCACCACGCCGCCGGCGCGAATGATCTCGACGGCCTGTTTGATCAGGCGCGCCTGGGGGTTTTCCGGATGAATCTGGAAGAATTGACTCACGTGTTCTACCTGTTCAGACGGTGGCAGTAATGGGGTCATGCTTGAATCGCCCCGACAAGAGCGGCAGGTCTTCGGGTACCTGGCGATACTCGCCGATTTCGGACCACCCACCTGGGCCATGAAAATCACTGCCGGCGCTGACCAGCAGACCAAATTCGCGGGCAAGAATCGCCAGGCTGCCAACCTGTTCGGCGGGTTGATGCCCGTTGACCACTTCGATCGCGTGGCCGCCCGCTCCAATATAGTCGCTGATCAGCTTGCGGCGCTTGCTGCGGGTGAAATCGTAATGCCAGGGATGGGCCAGGCTCACCCAGGCGCCGGAGGCACGCAGGGTCCCGACCGTGTCTTCCAGGGTCGGCCAGTGTTGCTTCACATCCCCCAACTTGCCGGCCCCCAGCCATTTGCGGAAAGCTTCGGCGCGGTCTTTGACAAAACCTTCACGCACCATCCAGTCGGCAAAGTGCGGCCGGGCCGGTGCATTGCCGCTGTCGCCCAGTTCCTGCTGGATGGCGCGGGCGCCGTCGAGGGCGTTGGGCATGCCTTTAAGGCTGAGCTTGCGGCTTATTTCTTCGGACCGCAGCCAGCGGCCATCGTGCAAATCGGCAATGGCCTGCACCAGCGGCGGGGCTTGCTGATCAAAACCATAGCCGAGCACATGAATGGTGGCGCCGCCCCAGGTGCAGGACAATTCCACGCCGTTGACCAGCTGCATGCCCAATGAATGCGCGGTTTCGCGGGCTTCGTCGAGGCCTTCGAGGGTGTCGTGGTCGGTCAACGCCAGGACTCGCACGCCTTTTTCAAACGCACGCGCAACCAGTACCGCGGGCGCCAGGGCGCCGTCGGAGGCCGTGCTGTGGCAGTGCAAATCAACATTCACGGGGATGTGTAACCTCAAGTCAGCTGGCGCTTTCGCTACCAAGGATGTTTGTTATTATGCCGCCACATCCAGCTTCTGGCTCTTACTGTGAAACAATTCATCGACTTCATCCCGCTGTTGCTGTTTTTCATCGTTACCAAACTCGACCCCAGGGTCATCGATATCGCCGGTCACCCGGTGTCGTTCGGGGGCATCTACAGCGCCACCGCCGTCCTGATCATCAGCTCTATCGTCGTCTACGGCGCTATCTTCATCTCCCAGCGCAAGCTGGAAAAAAGCCAATGGCTCACCCTCATCGCCTGCCTGGTATTCGGCGGACTGACCCTGGCCTTCCACAGCGAAACCTTCCTCAAATGGAAAGCGCCGGTGGTGAACTGGCTGTTCGCGCTGGTGTTTACCGGCAGCCACTTCATCGGTGATCGCCTGCTGATCAAGCGAATCATGGGCCATGCGCTGACCCTGCCGGAGCCGGTGTGGACACGCTTGAACGTGGCCTGGATCGTGTTCTTCCTGTTCTGCGGCGCCGCCAACCTGTTCGTGGCCTTTACCTTCCAGGATTACTGGGTCGACTTCAAAGTGTTCGGCAGCCTGGCCATGACCGTGTTGTTCCTGGTAGGCCAGGGTATCTACCTGTCGCGCCACCTGCATGACGTTGCCCCTACCACGCCTAAAACCGAGGACTGACATGCTCTACGCCATCATTGCCACCGACGTGGCCAACTCGCTGGAAAAGCGCCTGAGCGTACGCCCGGCGCATCTGGAACGTCTGAACGTATTGCAAGCCGAAGGCCGCCTCGTGCTGGCAGGCCCGCACCCGGCTGTCGACAGCAATGACCCGGGCGCGGCGGGTTTCACCGGCAGCCTGGTGGTTGCCGAGTTCGCCTCCCTGGCCGATGCCCAGGCCTGGGCCAAGGCTGATCCTTATGTGGCAGCCGGCGTTTACGCTGACGTCATGATCAAGCCGTTCAAGCAAGTCCTGCCTTGACTCAGGTCGCGCCGAACCATTTCAGTTCGGCGCGCTCCTAATTGCTCATTATTCTCGGTAACCTGCCGACAACGTTCTGAATATTCGTGTGGAATCAGGAGTTCCGATGCGCTTACGTCAGTTGTGTCTGTTGGCAGTGGTAATGATCGGGGCTTCGGCCCACGCTGAAGAAACCTCGAACACCGGCAGTTCCACGCCCCTGTCCTTGAGTGCCGGCGCCCAGATCACCGAGTTGCAGCAACGTTTGAAAGAAAGCGAACGCCAGCGTGAAGAACTGAGCAAGCAACTGCAAAGCGCAGAGGCTACCCGCGAAAGCGCCCAATTGAGTCGCCTTCGCCAAGAGAACCAACGCCTGGCCCAGCAACTCAAAGATACACAGGGCGGCGCCTTGACCCGCTGGCTGACCGAGCAACAACAGTGGTTCGTCACCGGTGGGGCCGTCGCACTGATCGCCCTGCTGTGCGGGATCTTCGCCAGCGGGGGGCACCGTCGCCGTCGACAATGGCTAAATTGAGTGAGTCATGAGCGAGCTGTTACTGATAGATGATGACCAGGAGCTCTGTGAGCTGCTGACCAGTTGGTTGAGCCAGGAAGGCTTTCAGGTGCGTGCCTGCCATGACGGCTTGAGTGCGCGCAAAGCCTTGGCCGACAGCGCCCCGGCTGCGGTGGTGCTCGACGTGATGCTGCCCGACGGCAGTGGCCTTGAGTTGCTCAAGCAATTGCGCAACGACCACCCGGAGCTGCCGGTGCTGATGCTCTCGGCCCGTGGCGAACCGCTGGACCGCATCCTCGGCCTGGAACTGGGCGCCGACGATTACCTGGCCAAGCCCTGCGACCCACGCGAGCTGACCGCCCGCCTGCGCGCCGTATTGCGCCGCAGCCATCCGGCCGCCGTGTCGACCCAGCTGGAATTGGGCGACCTGTGCTTCAGCCCGGTGCGCGGTGTGGTCAGCATCGACGAACAGGAGTTCGCCCTCACCGTTTCCGAAAGCCGCCTGCTGGAAGCCTTGCTACGTCAGCCTGGCGAACCGCTGGACAAACAGGAACTGGCGCAGATCGCCCTGGGCCGAAAGCTGACCCTTTACGATCGCAGCCTGGACATGCACGTCAGCAACCTGCGCAAAAAGATCGGCCCACACCCGGATGGCCGGCCACGGATCGTGGCGTTGCGTAGCCGGGGCTACTATTACAGCCTTTGAAATCGGGAGCCCTGGGCTCCTGGTTTTGTCAGCCCTCACTCAAATCGTCTTTACCCAAGCTTTACCCACACCTGACCGCCGCTGACCTTGATCTCCGTAATCTACTCACATCCGGACTCACCGGAATAGAGACAGGAGAATCACCATGCGCAAGACCCTTATCGCTTTGATGTTCGCCGCTGCCCTGCCCACCGTTGCCATGGCGGCAATGCCTGAAGGTCCAGGCCCGATGGGCGGCCCGGAAGGCCACATGATGGGTGGCCCGGGCCACGGCGGTGAACACGGTCCGCGTGGCAAAGGCGGCCCTTTCAGCCAACTGGACCTGAGCAAGGAACAGCGCCAGCAGATCGGCAAGTTGATGGGCGACCAATGGCACGCTCGCAAAGACCTGACCAAGAAGTACTTGGACAAATTGCCAGCCGCTGACCAGAAAGCCATGCAGGATGAAATCGCCGCCGGCAAGCAGAAAACCCAAGCGGATATCCGTGCGGTACTCAAGCCTGACCAGCAGAAGAAGTTCGACGAGATCGTCAAGCAGCAAGAGCAGCGCCGCGCCGAATGGAAGGAATTCCAGGCCTGGAAAGCGCAACAGCCGCAAAAAGCGCAATAATGCACCAGCGTTAACGCTCCCAGCCCAGTGGCCACCGCCACTGGGCTTTTCCTGTTTGAGGGTTTCCTGTGCGTTCATTGTTCTGGCGCATCCTGGCCAGTTTCTGGCTGGCCATCGCCTTGGTTGCCGGGCTGTCGATCCTGCTTGGGCACATGCTCAATCAAGATGCGTGGATTCTCAGCCGTCACCCCGGCCTCAATAACCTGGCCGAAGAGTGGACCCAACTCTACGAAACCCAGGGTGAGGACGCGGCCCAGGATCTGCTGCAACAACGCAAACGCCAGTACCACATCGACGTGCAGGTGCTGAATGAAAGCGGCGAGCCGGTGGTGCGCGGCACCTTTCCACGCCGCGCCGCCGCTTTCGAAGCGCGCCAGAATGACAGCCAGGACGGTCACCTGCCCTGGCGCCGCCTGACCGCCGAGTACACCAGCGAAAAGACCGGCGACACCTACCTGCTGATCTACCGCATCCCCCACCCGGAACTCGACGCCTGGCACCGCAGCAGCCTTTTGTGGCCGTTGAGCGCGCTGGCGATTGCGCTGGTGGTGCTGACCCTGTTCAGCCTGTTGGTGACGCTGTCCATCACCCGGCCCCTCAGCCGGTTGCGCGGCGCGGTACACGACCTTGGCCAAGCTACCTATCAGCAAAACAGCCTGGCGCGCCTGGCCAACCGTCGCGACGAATTCGGCGTGCTGGCCACCGATTTCAACCGCATGGGCGCCCGCCTGCAAAGCCTGATCGGCAGCCAGCGCCAGTTGCTGCGCGACGTGTCCCACGAGTTGCGCTCACCCTTGGCGCGCTTGCGTATCGCCCTGGCCCTGGCCGAACGCGCCAGCCCCGAAGAGCGGGAAAAACTCTGGCCGCGCCTGACCCGCGAGTGCGACCGACTGGAAGCCTTGATCAGCGAAATTTTGGTACTGGCCCGTGTCGATGCCGATAACGCCAGCGCCGAAGAGGTCGACCTCACTTCCCTGCTCAAGACCCTGCAAAAGGACGCCCAACTCGGCGCACCGGACCAGGTGGTGCAACTGAACGCCGAAACCGACCTGCACCTGAAGGGCTGGCCGACCATGATCGAACGCGCGGTGGATAACCTGCTGCGCAATGCCCAACGCTTCAATCCGCAGGGCCAGCCGATTGAACTGCACGCCCAGCGCCAGGGTGATCGGATCCTGATCAGCGTGCGCGACCACGGCCCCGGCGTTGAGGCCGAACACTTGAGCCAGCTGGGCGAACCCTTCTACCGCGCCCCCGGCCAGACCGCACAAGGCCATGGCCTGGGCCTGGCGATAGCGCGTCGCGCCGCCGAACGCCATGGTGGCAGCCTGATCTTGGCCAATCATCCTGACGGCGGTTTTGTTGCCAGCATCGACCTGCCATTGGAACCTGGGGTTGTCACACCGGCCTGATGATCTTCTATAGTGGCCCTTCTCTTACGGAGGGCCTTTGATGACTGACCTGCTGACTCCCATCCAAGCCGCACTCGCTCTACCACAAACGCCACTGACCTTTACCGAAGCCGGCGCCCTGCCCTCGACCTTCGCCGTGACTGAGCTGGCCAGCGCCAGCATTGGCGCTGCCGGCCAGGCGGTGGCGCAGTTGATCGAGCAACAGACCGGGCGCCTGCCCAGCGTCAGCGTGGACCGGCGCCTCGCGTCCTTTTGGTTTTCTTCTTCGATCCGCCCGGTAGGCTGGGAAACACCCCCGCTGTGGGACCCGGTGGCTGGCGACTACGCCAGCGCCGATGGATGGATTCGCCTGCACACCAACGCGCCTCATCACCGCGCAGCGGCCGAGCGTGTACTCGGCGAAGTGACCGACCGAGCTGAAATGGCCACCAAGGTTGCCAAATGGAACGCCGCCGAACTGGAGCAAGCGATTGTGGATGAGGGCGGTTGCGCCGCGCAGATGCGTGACTGGCAAGCCTGGCAGGCACATCCCCAAGGACTGGCGGTGAATGCCGAAGAACTGGTGCAGCGCCAGACCTTTGCAACCACCACCGACAAGCCCTGGCTCGGCTCGGTTGCGCGGCCACTGGCGGGCCTCAAGGTATTGGACCTGACTCGCGTGTTGGCCGGCCCCGTCGCCAGTCGCTTTCTCGCAGGCCTGGGTGCTGACGTGCTGCGCATCGATTCGCCCACCTGGAATGAGCCCGGCGTAGTACCGGAAATGACCCTGGGCAAACGCTGCGCCCGCCTGGATTTGAAAAGCCCGGAAGGCCGACAGGTTTTCGAAGGCCTGCTCAAGGAAGCTGACATCCTGTTCCATGGTTACCGCGCCGATGCCCTGGAACAGTTGGGTTACGCGGCCGATGGACTGCAAACCCTCGCCCCCGGCCTGATCGACGTGAGCCTTAACGCCTACGGCTGGAGCGGCCCGTGGCGCAACCGCCGGGGTTTCGACAGCCTGGTGCAGATGAGCAGCGGAATTTCCGCCGCGGGCATGGCCTGGAGACAGTCGGACAAACCGGTGCCCCTGCCGTTGCAGGCGTTGGATCACGCTACCGGGTATTTGATGGCGGCCAGTGCGATTCAGGCATTGAGCGAGCGGTTGAAAACCGGGCGTGGAGGTTCGGCGCGGTTGTCATTGGCGCGGACGGCGAAGGTGCTGGTAGAGACGGGACAGGTGCCGGAGCAGCCAGCGTTGCGCGCCGAAGAGCCAACAGATCACGGCCTGTTGGCGGAACAGACAGCCTGGGGCCAGGCACATCGATTATTGCCACCGGTGACCATCAGCGGCACACCGTTGCAGTGGGATTTGCCGGCTGGGGAATTGGGATCACATCGGCCTCAGTGGTGACCTCGAATCCGCATTCGCGAGCAAGCCCGCTCCCACATTTTGACCGAGTACCTCTATGGAATGCGGTCGAATGTGGGAGCGGGCTTGCTCGCGAAGAGGCCAGTACAGGCACTATCAATCTGCCCGCTGCAACGACGTCCACAAATGCTGCGCCGCATACGCCCTGAGCGGTCGCCAAGCCTCAGCCCGCGCCAGCAACTGGCGCGGGCTCACCGGCCCACCTTCCAACGCCGCCAGCGCATTGATCAACCCGATATCCCCCGACGCAAACGCATCCACCTCGCGCATCTGCCGCATGGCGATGTACTGCGCGGTCCAGTCGCCAATGCCCGGCAACGCCACCAACCGCGCCACACCGGCCTTGAGGCTGGCCTGGGGTTCGAACAATCGAGGATCATCCAGCAACGCCTGGGCCACACCCGACAAGGTCCGCCCACGCGCCTTGGGCATGCCCAGCGTCGCCAGGTCCGCCGCTGCCAACACCTCAGCGGAGGGGAACACATGGGTGATACCGGCATGCGGCGTTGCCAATGGCTGGCCGTACTGCACCACCAACTTGCCCGCCAGACGAATCGCGGCCACCACGGTGATTTGCTGGCCCAGCACCGCGCGAATCGCCAACTCCAGACCATCCCAGGTGCCCGGCACACGCAAGCCCGGACGCGCTGCGACCAGTTGCGCCATCAATGGGTCCGTCGCCAGTTGCGGGTTGATCAACCGGGGTTGGGCATCCAGATCGAACATCGTGCGCAGGCGCCGTTCGATCTCAGGCAAAGCCGCCGGGTCTGGAAAAACCACCTCCACGTCGAGCCAATCGCCATCCCCCATTGCCACACTGATCCAGCCCTGCTGACCATCGAGGCTGATACTGCGCCGGTACACGCTCGCTTCGACCGTCTCCATGCCGCCGATCGCCCGCGCCGACAGAAAACCCACCATTGCCGCCCAGTCGTAGGGCGGCTGATACGCCAGTCTCACAACGACAACACCCCGCTGTACAACCCATACGCCGCCAGCCCTGCGCCGGCGATCACGCAGCTGAAAATGCCTTTTTCCATGTGGGTAAACAAGGGCTGGCCCTGCTCACGCTTGGCGAGGGCAAACAGGATCACGCCCGGCGCATACAACAACGCCGACAGCAGCAAGTACTTCAAGCCCCCGGCGTAGAGCAGCCACACGGCGTAGCCGAGGGCAATCAGGCCCACCAGCAGGTCCTTCATGCGCTGGCCGTGGGCGCCTTCATAGGTTTCGCCGCGCCCGCTCAACAGCACCGCATAAGCGGCCGACCACAGGTAGGGCACCAGGATCATCGAGGAAGCCAGGTAGATCAGGGTGGTGTAGGTGCTGTGGGAAAACAGTGTGATCACCAGGAACAGCTGGATCATCACATTGGTCAGCCACAGCGCATTGACCGGCACCTGATTGACGTTTTCCTTTTTCAGGAAGGCCGGCATGGTCTTGTCATGGGCGGTGGCGTAGAGGATTTCCGCGCAGAGCAGCGCCCACGACAATAAGGCGCCGAGCAGAGACACTGCCAAACCGATGCTGATCGCCATCGCGCCCCACGGGCCGACGATATGTTCCAGCACACCCGCCAGGGACGGGTTTTGCAATTGCGCCAGTTCCGGCTGGCTCATGATCCCCAACGACAGCACGTTCACCAGCACCAGCAACGCAAGCACGCCCAGGAAGCCGATCACCGTGGCGCGGCCCACATCCGAGCGTTTCTCAGCCCGCGCCGAGTAGACACTGGCGCCTTCGATGCCAATGAACACAAACACGGTGACCAGCATCATGTTGCGCACCTGGTCCACCACGCTGCCGATCTTCGGGTTGCCCAGGCCCCAGATATCGCGGGTGAAGATATCCGCCTTGAACGCCACGGCGGCGATCACGATGAACATCAGCAACGGCACGATCTTGGCCACGGTGGTGATCTGGTTGATGAACGCCGCCTCCTTGATTCCGCGCATCACCAGGAAATGCACGGCCCACAGCAGCAGCGACGCACAGCCGATGGCCACCGGTGTGTTGCCCTGGCCGAACACCGGAAAAAAGTAGCCGAGGGTACTAAATAGCAACACGAAATAACCCACGTTGCCCATCCAGGCGCTGATCCAGTAGCCCCAAGCCGATGAAAAACCCATGTAGTCGCCGAAACCCGCCTTGGCGTAGGCGTACACCCCCGAATCCAGCTCGGGCTTGCGGTTGGCCAAGGTCTGGAACACGAATGCCAGGGTCAACATGCCGACGGCGGTGATTGCCCAACCGATCAGCACGGCCCCCACCTCGGCGCGGGCAGCCATGTTCTGCGGCAAGGAAAAAATCCCACCGCCGATCATCGAGCCCACCACCAGGGCGATCAAGGCGCTGAGTCGAAGTTTCTGGGCCGGTTGGGACATACACACTCCTGGTCAATAACTGTTTGAGCCGACAACCGTGCACTCAACTAATTAACTCAGCGAGTGTAGCGTTTATTAGAGAAGGCGATAAACCTGACAGGTTCATAACGTAATGGCATGTCGGTTATACACAATTAGGCTTATTTAGAATTTAAATACTGCCCACGCATTACGCTTATAGCGCTTTGGTGAAACTTCGTTCAAAAAGTTTGCACATCTGGAAATACGGTCTAGCTTCAAACGTCCACGGACCTGACTAATAGATTAACCATAAAGCGAGAGAAGCGCTCTGCAAAGCACCTCTCCGAGGATTTATATCGCCCACGAGTTTCCAGCCTAAGTCATTAATTCACAATGGAATGTGCCAATGAAGTGATCTGAGTCAGCTGTTTGAATAGCGCACGGAATTATTCTGTGGTCTCTCTTCTCCTGCATTGGAGTTATGCAATGTCTGAATCTCCCGGAAAACTTCGACTCGGCGCACTGGTTGCACTTGTCGTGGGCTCGATGATTGGCGGCGGGATCTTCTCACTGCCGCAGAACATGGCCGCCAGCGCCGACGTCGGCGCGGTGTTGATTGGTTGGGTGATTACCGCCATCGGCATGTTGACCCTCGCGTTTGTGTTCCAGACCCTCGCCAACCGCAAGCCTGACCTCGACGGCGGGGTCTACGCCTACGCCAAGGCCGGTTTCGGCGACTACATGGGTTTCTCGTCCGCCTGGGGCTACTGGATCAGTGCCTGGCTGGGCAACGTCGGTTACTTCGTGTTGCTGTTCAGCACCCTCGGTTACTTCTTCCCGCTATTTGGAGAGGGAAATACGCCGGCTGCGGTGATCGGTGCCTCGGTGCTGTTGTGGGCCGTGCATTTCCTGGTATTGCGCGGCATCAAGGAAGCGGCGTTCATCAACCTGGTGACCACCGTCGCCAAGGTCGTGCCGCTGGTGCTGTTCGTGTTGATCGCGCTGTTTGCGTTCAAGCTGGAGATCTTCACCGCTGACATCTGGGGTGTGAAAAACCCCGATCTGGGCAGTGTGATGAACCAAGTGCGCAACATGATGCTGGTCACCGTCTGGGTGTTCATCGGCATCGAAGGCGCGAGCATCTTCTCGTCCCGTGCGGAAAAACGCTCCGACGTGGGCAAGGCCACCGTGATCGGTTTTATCACCGTGCTGCTGTTCCTGATGCTGGTGAACGTGCTGTCCCTGGGCATCATGACCCAACCGGAACTGGCCAAGCTGCAAAACCCGTCGATGGCCGCCGTGCTGGAGCATGTGGTAGGCCACTGGGGCGCGGTGCTGATCAGCGTCGGCCTGATCATCTCGCTGCTGGGGGCGCTGCTGTCGTGGGTGCTGCTGTGTGCGGAGATCATGTTCGCCGCCGCCAAGGACCACACCATGCCGGAGTTCCTGCGCAAGGAGAACGCTAACCATGTGCCGGTCAACGCCCTGTGGCTGACCAACGCCATGGTGCAGCTGTTCCTGGTGATCACGCTGTTTTCCGCCAGCACTTACCTGTCGCTGATCTACCTCGCCACCTCGATGATCCTGGTGCCTTACCTGTGGTCGGCAGCCTACGCCCTGCTGCTGGCGGTGCGCGGCGAGACCTACGAAAACGCGCTGAAAGAGCGCAAGAAAGACCTGTTCATCGGCGCCATCGCCCTGATCTACGCGATCTGGCTGCTCTACGCCGGCGGCACCAAATACCTGCTGCTCTCCGCCCTGCTCTACGCGCCCGGCGCGATCCTGTTCGCCAAGGCCAAGCGTGAACTGGGCAAACCGATTTTCACCAACGTCGAGAAGCTGATTTTCGCCGCAGTGGTCATTGGCGCCCTGGTGGCGGCCTATGGGCTCTACGACGGCTTCCTGACCCTGTAACACCTGAATCTTTTGTTCACTGGAGGATCTGAAATGACCACGGAAAAAGTGAAGTACGGCGTACATTCCGAAGCCGGCAAACTGCGCAAAGTCATGGTGTGCTCCCCAGGCTTGGCCCACCAGCGGCTGACCCCCAACAACTGCGATGAACTGCTGTTCGATGATGTGCTGTGGGTGGCCCAGGCCAAGCGCGACCATTTCGACTTTGTGACCAAGATGCGCGAGCGGGATATTGATGTGCTGGAAATGCACAACCTGCTCACCGACATCGTCGCCATCCCTGAAGCGCTGGACTGGATCCTGGAGCGCAAGATCACCGCCAACACCGTTGGCCTGGGCCTGGTCAATGAAGTCGGCTCGTGGCTGCGCAGCCTGGAACCGCGCAAGACCGCCGAGTTCTTGATCGGCGGCGTATCGGCCGACGACCTGCCGAGCCAATTCGGTGGCAAGACCATCGAGATGTTCCGCGACTTCCTCGGGCATTCCAGCTTCATCCTGCCGCCCCTGCCCAACACCCAGTTCACCCGTGACACCACGTGCTGGATCTACGGCGGCGTGACGCTGAACCCGATGTACTGGCCGGCGCGACGCCAAGAAACCCTGCTGACCACCGCCATCTACAAATTCCACCCCGAGTTCACCAACGCCGACTTCCAGATCTGGTACGGCGACCCGGACCAGGAGCACGGTGCTTCCACGCTGGAAGGCGGCGACGTGATGCCCATCGGCAACGGCGTAGTCCTGATCGGCATGGGCGAGCGTTCGTCCCACCAGGCGATCGGCCAACTGGCGCTCAACCTGTTCAAGAACAAGGCAGTGGAAAAAGTCATCGTGGCCGGCCTGCCGAAATCCCGCGCCGCGATGCACCTGGACACCGTGTTCAGCTTCTGCGACCGCGACCTGGTCACCATCTTCCCGGAAGTGGTCAACCAGATCGTCGCCTTCACCTTGCGCCCAGACGAGAGCAAGCCCCACGGCATCGATATCCAACGCGAGAAAACCAACTTCCTCGACACCGTCGCCGCCGCCCTCGGCCTCAAGGCCCTGCGCGTCGTCGAAACCGGCGGCAACAGCTTCGCCGCTGAACGCGAGCAGTGGGACGACGGCAACAACGTGGTGGCCGTGGAGCCAGGCGTGGTGATCGGTTACGACCGCAACACCTACACCAACACCCTGCTGCGCAAGGCCGGTGTGGAAGTGATCACTATCAGCGCCGGTGAACTCGGCCGTGGCCGTGGCGGTGGCCACTGCATGACCTGCCCGATCATCCGCGACCCTATCGACTACTAAGCGACCATCCCCTGGCCGGCTTCCATCAGACGCTGGCCAGGCAGATCACCGAATCCAAGGAGAATCATCATGGCGTTCAACATTCACAACCGCAGCCTGCTCAGCCTGGAACACCACACCCCGCGCGAGCTGCGCTACCTGCTGGACCTGTCCCGCGACCTCAAGCGCGCCAAGTACACCGGCACCGAACAGCAACACCTCAAAGGCAACAACATCGCGCTGATCTTCGAAAAAACCTCCACCCGCACCCGCTGCGCCTTCGAAGTGGCCGCCTATGACCAAGGCGCCAACGTCACCTACATCGACCCGGGCTCCTCGCAGATCGGCCACAAGGAAAGCATGAAGGACACCGCCCGCGTACTCGGGCGCATGTATGACGCCATCGAATACCGTGGCTTCAAGCAGGAGATCGTCGAAGAGCTGGCCAAGTTCGCCGGCGTGCCGGTGTTCAACGGCCTGACCGATGAATATCACCCGACCCAGATGATCGCCGACGTGCTGACCATGCGCGAACACGCCGACAAGCCGATCCACGAGATCAGCTACGCCTACCTGGGCGATGCCCGCAACAACATGGGCAACTCGCTGCTGCTGGTGGGCGCCAAGCTCGGCATGGACGTGCGCATCTGCGCGCCGAAAGCCCTGTGGCCTCACGATGACCTGGTCGGCCGCTGCAAGAAATACGCGGAAGAAAGCGGCGCGCGCATCACCCTCACCGAAGACCCGAAAGCCGCGGTCAAAGGCGTGGACTTCATCCACACCGACGTGTGGGTATCCATGGGCGAACCGGTGGAAGCCTGGGCCGAGCGTATCGAACAACTGCTGCCATACCAAGTGAACGCCGAGCTGATGAAAGCCACCGGCAACCCACGCACCAAGTTCATGCACTGCCTGCCGGCGTTCCACAACAGCGATACCAAGGTCGGCAAGCAGATTGCCGAGCAGTATCCGCACCTGGCCAATGGCATTGAAGTGACAGACGACGTGTTCGAGTCGCCGGCCTGCATCGCCTTCGAGCAAGCGGAAAACCGCATGCACACCATCAAGGCGATTTTGGTGTCGACCCTGGCCGATTTGTAACCCTTTCTTCGGGGGAGCCCGCTCCCCCGCTGCTTTGAAAAAGGACAGACTCTATGCGTATCGTCGTTGCACTGGGCGGTAACGCCCTGCTCCGCCGTGGTGAACCCATGACGGCGGACAACCAACGCGCCAATATCCGGATCGCCACTGAACAGATCGCCAAGATCCACCCCGGCAACGAACTGGTGATCGCTCACGGTAACGGTCCGCAAGTCGGCCTGCTGTCGTTGCAGGCGGCGGCCTACACCCAGGTCTCGCCGTACCCGCTGGACGTACTCGGCGCCGAGACCGAAGGCATGATCGGCTACATCATCGAACAGGAACTGGGCAACCTGCTGGACTTTGAAGTGCCCTTCGCCACCCTGCTCACCCAGGTCGAAGTGGACGCCAAGGACCCGGCTTTCAAGAACCCGACCAAGCCTATCGGCCCGGTGTATTCCAAGGCCGAAGCGGAGAAACTCGCCGCCGAAAAAGGCTGGGCCATTGCACCGGACGGCGACAAGTACCGTCGCGTGGTCGCCAGCCCGCGTCCGAAACGCATCTTTGAAATCCGCCCGATCAAGTGGCTGCTGGAAAAAAGCAGCATCGTGATCTGCGCGGGTGGTGGCGGCATTCCTACCATGTACGGTGAGGACGGCAAGCTCAAGGGCATCGAAGCGGTGATCGACAAGGACCTGTGTTCGTCGCTGCTGGCCAGCCAACTGGAAGCCGATTTGCTGGTGATCGCCACCGACGTCAACGCGGCTTTTATCGACTTCGGCAAACCGACCCAGAAGGCCATCGGCCAGGCCCACCCCGACGAAATGGAAAAACTCGGCTTCGCCGCCGGTTCCATGGGCCCCAAGGTACAAGCCGCCTGCGAGTTCGCCCGCCAGACTGGCAAAACCGCCGTCATCGGTTCACTCTCGGACATCGAAGCCATCGTCCAGGGCAGCGCCGGTACGCGCATCAGCACGGCAAAACCTGGCATCACCTATCTGTGAAGTAGAGGAGAGACGCCTATGGCCACCTTTGAACCGGGTCACTTGCACGTTGAACGCCACGCGCTGAATGCGCAGGACTACAGCTACAACCTGTGCATCGACTACGAAGTCAGCCAGGATCCCAAGGAAGGCAAGGGGATGCTGTTCAAGCTGCATGGCTCGGTGCAGGGCAAGGACCTCAAGGAAGAGTTCTTCCTGCCCAAGGACCAGGCGTTCGACTTTGCCCGGCATGCGATGAACATTGCGCAGAAGTACGGCATGCCGAAGATTGCCGTGTTGAACGGCGCGATGCACAAGCAGTACGACCTGATGTTCGAGGATGTGCGGCATCAACTGGATGTGAAACCTGGGGACCCGGTAAAACCCGAGCACCTGGAATAACCGCCCCCCTGTAGGAGCGAGCTTGCTCGCGAAGAACGCAAGATCAACGCGTGCATTCAAGCAACCCGCGTTATCGTTGACGTTTTTCGCGAGCAAGCTCGCTCCTACAGTTTTCACCTCTGGCATACTTGCCGCCTCTCGCAGCCCAGAATTGTCATTCGCCCCATGCGTATCCACGTCAGCTTCATCGACCGCGTCGGCATCACCCAGGAAGTCCTGGCCCTGCTCGGTGGGCGCAATCTCAACCTGGATGCGGTGGAGATGGTGCCGCCCAACGTCTACATCGACGCGCCGACCCTGAGCGCCGAGGTGCTCGAAGAACTGCGCGATGCACTCTTCAGCGTGCAGGGCGTGCAAGCGGTGACCGTGGTGGATATCCTCCCCGGCCAACGCCGCCACCTGCAACTCGACGCCCTGCTGGCCGCCATGACCGACCCGGTGCTGGCGCTGGACAGCGCGGGCAAGATCCTGCTGGCCAACCCGGCGCTCATCGCCCTGTATGGGCGTGAACCAGCCGGCGAAAGCATCAGCGAGCTGTTCAATGACCCGGCGCTGCTCGACACCCTGCTGGAACATGGCTTTCGCCTGCCTCTGCGCGAGATCAGCGTCAACGGCCAGACCCTGCTGCTGGACGCCACGCCGATCACTGACGCCGGAGCCCTGCTCACCCTCTACCAACCCAATCGCATCGGCGAGCAACTGTCGGCGCTGCACCATGACCACGCCGAAGGCTTTGATGCACTGCTCGGTGAATCCCCGGTCATCCGCACGCTCAAGGCCCGCGCCCAGCGGGTAGCGGCGTTGGATGCCCCGTTGTTGATCCAGGGCGAAACCGGCACCGGCAAAGAGCTGGTGGCGCGGGCCTGCCATGCGATCAGCGCGCGCCACAGTGCGCCCTTTCTGGCGTTGAACTGCGCGGCACTGCCGGAAAACCTCGCGGAAAGCGAGTTGTTCGGTTATGCACCGGGCGCCTTTACCGGCGCACAACGCGGTGGCAAGCCGGGGCTGATGGAGTTGGCCAACCAGGGCACGGTGTTTCTGGATGAGATCGGTGAGATGTCGCCGTACTTGCAGGCCAAGCTGCTGCGGTTTCTCAACGACGGCAGCTTCCGGCGCGTCGGCGGCGACCGCGAAGTGAAGGTCAATGTGCGCATCCTCAGCGCCACCCACCGCGACCTGGAAAAAATGGTCAGCGAAGGCACCTTTCGCGAAGACTTGTTCTATCGCCTCAACGTGCTCAACGTCGAAGTACCGCCGTTGCGCGCACGCGGCCAGGACATCCTGTTGCTGGCCCGTTATTTCATGCAGCAGGCCTGTGCGCAGATCCAACGACCCGTCTGCCGCCTGGCGCCCGGTACTTACCCGGCACTGCTGGGCAACCGCTGGCCGGGTAACGTGCGCCAATTGCAGAACGTGATCTTCCGCGCCGCCGCCATCTGCGAAAGCAGCCTGGTGGACATTGGCGACCTGGACATCGCCGGCACGTCGGTGGCGCGCCAGAGCGACGGTGAAATCGACAGCCTGGAACAGGCGGTGGAAGACTTCGAGCGCAACCTGCTGGAAACGCTATACACCAGCTACCCTTCGACACGCCAACTGGCCAGCCGGTTGCAGACGTCCCATACGGCGATTGCCCATCGCCTGCGCAAGTACGGCATCCCGAATAAGGTCTGAGAACGACATCGGCTGTACTGAAAGCGCTACAGCGTAACGATATCGCTACAACCCTGTTTTTTGCGCGCCATGCAAGGCTTTGATCCGCATAGGCTTTTTTTCCTGCGCCCAGCTGTAGCGAAATCGCTACAGTCATAATGCATAACGCTATAACCAATTTTATTAACTCATTGATTTATAACGAATAAATAAGATTGGCCGCGATATTGCTAAGCAACTCCCCATTATTCCAATCCCGTCCACCAGACGAATCTGGCCCTGAGGAGTTTCCATGAGCGAGTTGCGTTTCACTGAAGATCACGAATGGCTGCGCGCCGAAGCCGACGGCAGCGTCACCGTGGGTATCACCGCTTTCGCGCAAAACGCGCTGGGTGATGTGGTTTTCGTGCAACTGCCGGAGTTGCAGGCCTATGACAAGGGCGCCGAGGCGTCCACCGTTGAGTCGGTCAAAGCGGCCAGCGGCGTGTACATGCCTTTGGACGGTGAAGTCCTTGAAGTGAACGACAAATTGGATGGCAGCCCGGAGCTGGTCAACGAAGACCCGATGGGCGAAGGTTGGTTCTTCCGCTTTAAACCGGCCGATGCCGGTGCGGTCGCTAAACTGTTGGATCAGGACGCGTACGACCGCCTGATCAAAGCCAACGCTGAAGCTTGAGGAGCGCGCAATGACCGTTAACATCAGCACCGCCAACGAATTCATCGCCCGCCACATCGGCCCGCGCCAGGAAGATGAGCAGCAGATGCTCGCCAGCCTGGGCTTCGACTCCCTGGAAGCCCTGAGCGCCAGCGTGATCCCGGAAAGCATCAAGGGCACCAGCGTGCTCGGCCTGGAAGACGGCCTGAGCGAAGCCGACGCACTGGCCAAGATCAAGGCCATCGCCGGCAAGAACCAACTGTTCAAGACTTACATCGGCCAGGGCTACTACAACTGCCACACGCCGTCGCCGATCCTGCGCAACCTGCTGGAAAACCCGGCCTGGTACACCGCCTACACCCCGTACCAACCCGAGATTTCCCAAGGCCGCCTGGAAGCGCTGCTGAACTTCCAGACCCTGATCAGCGACCTCACCGGCCTGCCGATTGCCAACGCATCCTTGCTTGACGAAGCCACCGCCGCCGCCGAAGCCATGACCTTCTGCAAGCGCCTGAGCAAGAACAAGGGCAGCAACGCCTTCTTCGCCTCGATCCACAGCCACCCGCAAACCCTCGACGTGCTGCGTACCCGTGCCGAGCCCTTGGGCATCGACGTGGTGGTGGGCGATGAACGTGAACTGAGCGACGTCAGCCCGTTCTTCGGCGCCCTGCTGCAATACCCGGCCAGCAACGGTGACGTGTTCGACTACCGCGCACTGACCGAGCGCTTCCACGCCGCCAATGCCCTGGTGGCCGTGGCCGCCGACCTGCTGGCCCTGACCTTGCTGGCCCCGCCGGGCGAATTCGGCGCCGACGTGGCCATCGGCAGCGCGCAACGCTTCGGCGTGCCGCTGGGCTTTGGGGGCCCGCACGCGGCGTATTTCTCCACCAAGGATGCGTTCAAACGCGACATGCCGGGCCGCCTGGTCGGTGTGTCCGTGGACCGTTTCGGCAAACCGGCCCTGCGCCTGGCCATGCAGACGCGCGAGCAACATATCCGCCGCGAGAAAGCCACGTCGAACATCTGCACCGCCCAGGTACTGCTGGCCAACATCGCCAGCATGTACGCCGTGTACCACGGCCCCAAAGGCCTGACCCAGATTGCCCAGCGTGTGCACCAGCTGACCGCGATCCTGGCCAAGGGCCTGACCGCCCTGGGCCTGAAGGTCGAGCAGGAAAACTTCTTCGACACCATCACCCTCAACACCGGCACCAACACCGCCGCCCTGCACGACAAGGCCCGCGCCCAGCGCATCAACCTGCGTGTGGTGGATGGCGAGCGTGTGGGTGTGTCGGTGGACGAAACCACCACCCAGGCCGATATTGAAACCCTGTGGGCAATCTTTGCCGACGGCAAGCCCCTGCCCGCTTTCGCCCAGACGGAAAACACGCTGCCAGCCGCCCTGCTGCGCCAGTCGCCCGTCCTCAGCCACCCGGTCTTCAACCGTTATCACTCCGAAACCGAGCTGATGCGCTACCTGCGCAAGCTGGCCGACAAGGACCTGGCGCTGGACCGCACCATGATCCCGCTGGGCTCGTGCACCATGAAGCTCAACGCCGCCAGCGAAATGATCCCGGTGACCTGGGCCGAGTTCGGTGCCCTGCACCCGTTCGCCCCGGCCGAACAAAGTGCCGGCTACCTGGAGCTGACCAGCGACCTGGAAGCCATGCTCTGCGCGGCCACTGGTTATGACGCGATCTCCCTGCAGCCAAACGCCGGTTCCCAGGGCGAATACGCAGGTTTGCTGGCGATTCGTGCCTATCACCAGAGCCGTGGCGATGAGCGCCGCGATATCTGCCTGATTCCCTCGTCCGCCCACGGTACTAACCCGGCCACCGCCAATATGGCCGGTATGCGTGTGGTCGTGACTGCGTGCGATGCACGCGGCAACGTGGACATCGAAGACCTGCGCGCCAAGGCCATCGAGCACCGCGAGCACCTCGCCGCGCTGATGATCACCTACCCGTCCACCCACGGCGTGTTCGAAGAAGGTATCCGCGAAATCTGCGGCATCATTCACGACAACGGCGGCCAGGTGTACATCGACGGCGCCAACATGAACGCCATGGTCGGCCTGTGCGCACCGGGCAAGTTCGGCGGCGACGTGTCCCACCTGAACCTGCACAAGACCTTCTGCATCCCTCACGGCGGTGGTGGCCCGGGTGTTGGCCCGATTGGCGTCAAATCGCACCTCACGCCATTCCTGCCAGGCCACGCCGCCATGGAACGCAAGGAAGGCGCGGTGTGTGCGGCGCCATTCGGCAGCGCAAGCATTTTGCCGATCACCTGGATGTACATCAGCATGATGGGCGGTGCGGGCCTCAAGCGCGCTTCGCAACTGGCGATCCTGAATGCCAACTACATCTCTCGTCGCCTCGAAGAGCACTACCCAGTGCTCTACACCGGCAGCAACGGCCTGGTGGCGCACGAATGCATCCTGGATCTGCGCCCACTGAAAGACAGCAGCGGCATCAGCGTGGATGACGTGGCAAAGCGTTTGATCGACTTCGGCTTCCACGCGCCGACCATGTCGTTCCCGGTGGCCGGCACCTTGATGATCGAGCCGACCGAAAGTGAATCCAAGGAAGAACTGGACCGCTTCTGCAACGCCATGATCGCCATCCGCGAAGAAATCCGTGCGGTGGAAAACGGCACCTTGGACAAGGACGACAACCCACTGAAAAACGCGCCGCACACCGCCGCTGAATTGGTGAGTGAGTGGACCCACCCGTACACCCGCGAGCAGGCGGTGTACCCGGTGCCGTCGTTGATCGAAGGCAAGTACTGGCCGCCGGTTGGGCGTGTGGATAACGTGTTTGGTGATCGCAACCTGGTGTGTGCGTGCCCGTCGATCGAGAGCTACGCCTGATCTGATTGAAGGAACACGGTAAAAAATGTGGGAGCGGGCTTGCTCGCGAATGCGGTCTTTCAGATGTTGAATATTTGACTGACCCACCGCTTTCGCGAGCAAGCCCGCTCCCACATTTGACCGAGTCAGGCTTAGAAAAATAATAAGAAACCGGAGAACAACCATGTCTTTAAGCGTGTTCGACCTGTTCAAGATTGGCATCGGCCCCTCCAGCTCCCACACCGTCGGCCCGATGCGCGCCGCCGCTCGATTCGTCGAGGGCCTCAAACGTGACAACCTGCTGGGCGCCACCACCTGCGTCAAGGTGGAGCTCTATGGGTCGCTGGGCGCCACCGGCAAAGGCCACGGCAGCGACAAAGCCGTGCTGCTGGGTCTGGAAGGCGAACACCCGGACACCGTGAATACCGAAACCGTGGCCACCCGCCTGGCGCAGATGCGCAAGGACGGGCGCCTGAATTTGCTCGGGGAACACAGCATTGCGTTCAACGAGAAAGAACACCTGGCGATGATTCGCAAACCCCTCGCCTATCATCCCAACGGCATGATTTTCCGCGCCTTCGACGCCGCCAATATCCAGATCCGCAGCCGCGAGTATTATTCGGTGGGTGGTGGATTTGTGGTGGATGAAGACGCCGCCGGCGCCGACCGGATTGTCGAAGACGCCACACCGCTGACCTTTCCTTTCAAGCATGCCAAAGACCTCCTCGGCCATTGCACCACCTACGGGTTGTCCATCAGCCAGGTGATGCTGACCAATGAGAGCGCCTGGCGCCCTGAAGCGGAAACCCGCGCCGGGCTGCTGAAGATCTGGCAGGTGATGCAAGACTGTGTGGACGCAGGTTGTCGTAACGAAGGGATTCTGCCCGGTGGTTTGAAGGTCAAGCGTCGCGCCGCGGCACTGCATCGCCAACTGTGCAAACACCCGGAGTCGGCGCTGCGTGATCCACTGTCAGTGCTGGATTGGGTCAACTTGTACGCCCTGGCCGTCAACGAAGAAAACGCCAACGGCGGCCGCGTGGTCACCGCGCCCACCAACGGCGCGGCCGGGATCGTACCGGCAGTGTTGCATTACTACATGCGCTTTATCCCCGGCGCGAACGAAGATGGCGTGGTGCGCTTTCTGCTCACTGCCGCCGCTATCGGCATTCTGTACAAGGAAAACGCGTCGATCTCCGGCGCCGAAGTCGGCTGCCAGGGTGAAGTCGGTGTGGCTTGCTCCATGGCCGCCGGCGCGTTGTGCGAAGTCTTGGGCGGCAGCGTTTCCCAGGTGGAAAACGCCGCCGAAATCGGCATGGAGCACAACCTTGGCCTGACCTGCGACCCGATTGGCGGGCTGGTGCAGGTGCCCTGTATCGAGCGCAATGCGATGGGCTCGGTCAAGGCGATCAATGCGGTGCGCATGGCCTTGCGCGGCGACGGTCAGCACTTCGTGTCCCTCGACAAGGTCATCCGCACCATGCGCCAGACCGGCGCCGACATGAAAAGCAAATACAAGGAAACCGCCCGTGGCGGTTTGGCGGTCAACATTATCGAGTGCTGACGCCCAAGGCGCGCCAGCACGTTTTTCAGGAGCTGAATATGTCCACCGAAACCCTGTTGAAAACCCCTCTGCACGCCCTGCACATCGAGCTGGGCGCACGCATGGTGCCCTTCGCCGGCTACGACATGCCGGTGCAATACCCGCTGGGCGTGATGAAGGAACACCAGCACACCCGTGATCAGGCCGGGTTGTTCGACGTGTCCCACATGGGCCAGATCCGCCTCACCGGGGCCAATGCTGCTAAAGCCTTGGAAACCCTGGTGCCGGTCGACATCATCGACCTGCCGGTGGGCATGCAGCGCTACGCGATGTTCACCAACGACCAGGGCGGCATTCTCGATGACCTGATGGTGGCCAACCTGGGTAACGACGAACTGTTCCTGGTGGTCAACGCCGCCTGCAAGGACCAGGACCTGGCACACCTGCGCCAACATATCGGTGACCAGTGCACCATCGAGCCACTGTTTGAAGAACGCGCACTCCTGGCCCTGCAAGGTCCGGCAGCAGTGAAGGTACTGGCGCGCCTGGCGCCGGAAGTCACCAAGATGACCTTCATGCAGTTCGCCACGCTGCGCCTGCTGGGCGTGGACTGTTATGTCAGCCGTTCGGGCTACACCGGCGAAGACGGCTTTGAGATCTCCGTGCCGGCCGCCAATGCCGAAAGCCTCGCGCGCAGCCTGCTGGCCGAGACCGAAGTACAGGCCATCGGCCTGGGCGCCCGCGACTCGCTGCGCCTGGAAGCCGGCCTGTGCCTGTACGGCCATGACATGAACACCGACACCACACCGATCGAAGCCAGCCTGTTGTGGGCGATCTCCAAGGCCCGCCGTGCCGACGGTGCGCGTGCCGGTGGCTTCCCGGGTGCGGACAACATCTTCACCCAACAGCAAACCGGTGTGAGCCGCAAACGTGTAGGCCTGTTGCCGCAAGAACGCACGCCGGTGCGTGAAGGTGCAGAAATCGTCGACGCAGACGGCACCGTGATCGGCAGCGTCTGCAGCGGCGGCTTTGGTCCGACCCTGGGCGGCCCGCTGGCCATGGGTTACCTGGACAGCGCCTTCATCGCACTGGATACCGAAGTCTCTGCGTTGGTACGTGGGAAAAAGGTGCCACTTCGTGTAAGTAAAATGCCATTTGTGCCGCAACGTTACTACCGTGGCTGATTGACTGTTTCTATAAGTAACGCGATTGCGTTAACGCGCACTAATTTGTAACGCAATCGCCATAAAACAGTGCACTCCCGATAGTCTTTTTTATAGAGGTCAACCTATAACAAGTGATCAACTCTATCGAATAAGTCGGATCCAGATCATTCACCCAAGTGTCATAAGCCCAAGCAAAACCTGGGCTTTTGGCAGGGCTTGTTTTTTCTCCATTAGTTGGCGTAGAGTTTGCCCACTGTGTTTGCATGGGTCGCTTGGAACCTGGACCTGGGCAGTAGCTGAAGTAGTTGCTACAACCCGTTCGACGTCTCTTACTTTCCTGCAACCCAGCCCAGTACTCTTTCCTGCGAAAGGGGCTGTCATTAATTTTTAGCGTCAAGGAAATAAGAAAATGGCTGAACGTCAGAGCGGTACCGTCAAGTGGTTTAACGACGAGAAAGGGTTTGGTTTTATCACTCCAGAAAGCGGTCCGGATCTGTTCGTGCATTTCCGCGCTATTCAGGGCAACGGCTTCAAGAGCCTGAAAGAAGGCCAGAAAGTGACGTTCGTGGCTGTGCAAGGCCAAAAAGGCATGCAGGCTGACGAAGTACAAGCAGAAGGCTGATCCCTCCTGCGACAAAAAGCCCCTGATGGTGACATCAGGGGCTTTTTTATGCGCGTTTGCTCGTAAAATGGCTTTTTTCAGAAGAGAGCCCTGCCATGTCAAAACCCCTGCTGAGCCCACAAGGCGAGTTCCCCGCCGTTGGCCTGGGCCGTCGTCTGGCAGCGATGTTCTATGACTTCCTGTTGTGCACTGCCCTGCTGATCGTCACCGCGTTCATCTACAAGCTGATCTGGATCGCGTTTGTCGGTGAAGCGAAGATGCGTACCCTGACCGAGTCCGGCGCGCTGGACGGCGACCCATTGCTGTCGACGATTCTGTTGTTTGTACTGTTCGGCTTCTTCGCCAAGTTCTGGACCCATTCCGGGCAGACCCTGGGCATGCAGGTGTGGGGCGTGCGCGTGCAGAACGCTGATGGCTCGCGGATCAGCCTGTGGCAGGCGCTGTTGCGCTTTGTGGTGTCGATTGCGTCGTGGTTGTGCGTGGGGCTTGGGTTCATCTGGTCGCTGTTTGATAAGCGCAAACGCAGCTGGCATGACATCTATTCCGACAGCCAGCTGGTTCGTATCCCCAAACAGAAAAAGTAGCGACTCAGGCGTTGCCAGCCAGCTTCAGGCGGGCGGCCAGGGTGAAGTCCAACATGCGCTTGAGCGGGCGCACTGCCTGCGGGATCACCGACGGCTCGACGAAGATCTCGTTGCTGCCCTCACGCAGGCACTGCAGCGTGCGTTCCAGCGTGTTCATCGCCATCCACGGGCAGTGCGCGCAACTGCGGCACGCAGCGCCGTTGCCGGCGGTAGGCGCTTCCACAAAGACCTTGTCCGGGCACAGCTGCTGCATCTTGTAGAAGATGCCGCGGTCGGTGGCGACGATGAAGGTCTTGTTCGGCAGGCGCTGAGCGGCAGCAATCAATTGGCTGGTCGAACCTACGGCATCCGCCAGTTCGATCACCGAGGTCGGCGACTCGGGGTGCACGAGGATGGCGGCATCCGGGTACAGCGCCTTCATGTCTTCCAACTGCTTGGACTTGAACTCTTCGTGGACAATGCAGGCACCGTCCCACAGCAGCATGTCGGCACCGGTCTGGCGCTGGATGTAAGTGCCCAGGTGTTTGTCCGGACCCCAGATAATCGTCTCGCCGTTGTCCATCAGGCTTTCGACGATTTCCAGCGCGCAACTCGATGTCACCACCCAATCCGCCCGGGCTTTGACCGCCGCCGAGGTGTTGGCGTACACCACCACGGTGCGCTCGGGATGCTGGTCGCAGAACGCCGAGAATTCCTCCACCGGGCAACCCAGGTCCAGGGAACACGTGGCTTCCAGGGTCGGCATGAGGATGCGTTTTTCGGGGGTGAGGATCTTGGCGGTTTCGCCCATGAAACGCACGCCGGCGACCAATACGGTCTTGGCCGGGTGGGCGGCGCCGAAGCGGGCCATTTCCAGGGAGTCGGAAACGCAGCCGCCGGTTTCTTCGGCCAGAGCCTGAATCACCGGGTCACAGTAGAAGTGGGCAACCAGCACCGCGTCTTGAGCCTTGAGCTCGGCGGCGATGGCGGTACGCAGGCCCGCCTCTTCAGCGGCGCTGAGGGCCTTGGGCTGCTTGGCGTCGAGATGGGCTTGAACCAGAAGGCGTTCGGAAATTTGCGTCATGTTCGCAAGACCTGCAGGCGCAGTTGCGCGAAAGTCGAGTGTACCACCGGCTCTGGAGCCCTTCGGGCGCCGCCGGACGAAGTGATTGTGTTCATCAAGCACGGGTTAAAGTGAAGCTGCGCAAGGCTACAGAATATCCAAGGGTTTCAAAAGCCTAATCTGGCATTCGCAGGCACGTCTGTCGGGCAAAAAAAGGCGCCTCCATCACTGGAGGCGCCTTTTTTACAGCCGTGTCAGCGTGCCAGTGCGGACGGATCTTCCTGCAACAGCACCGAAGCATGCAGGTTGGCCAGGGCTTCCTTCACAGTGGACTCCTCCAGCGCATCCTTGGACTTCTTGCTTTCCTTGGCCGCATATTCGAGCAACACCAGGTAGTCGCGCTTGACCGACGCCTCTTTCGGTACCGTGGTGTCTTCCACCAACTTGCCCGTCACATACTGCTGCGTGCGGGTGTTCTGGCTGGCACTTTGATCGAGGGTTGCACTGGCCAGCAGGCCGTCCTTGTAGGAGAGCCTGGCCGAACTGCTGGCGTTGTCCTGCACTTGCACGTAGCGATAGTTCTGCGACTCTGCGTTGCCGTCCAGGGCTGGCGCTTTGCCGCCCTTGAGCCCTTTATGGAAACTCGCGGAGAGGCTCGACTGCTGGTCCTGGCTGACACTGCGATCCAACAGGCTGTTGCCGCCAACGCGGGTCTTTTGCGAGACCTCATAGGCAAAGCTGTCCACCTCAGATGGACGCATTGGGTTGGGCGATTCGCTGGCCTGTTTGATGGATGCCTTGAAATCCGCCAAGCCGGTCAACAAGCCCTGATCGGTCGAGTTACGCGTCAGCGCTTCGGGCGGGGTAACGCCCTGTGGATAATGGCTGTTCATAGCGCTGAAGGCGTCTTTGAACATCGCCATCAGCTCTGGCTTGGCACTGCCGCGCTCTTGTGTCCGGTCGAATTGAGCGAGGTAGCTTTGCAGGGCCTTGGCCTGTTGCTTGGCGTTGCCGAGGATCGCGGCGTTTTTCAGGTCGACGGCCAGGTTCAACTCGCCGAGCGGGCCACTCATGCGCGTGGTGCGGCTCTGGCTGTCGGCGTGGAAGGCCAGGTTCAGGTCCTGGCCGTCCAGGGATTTGAGCTTGGCATTGAGGTCCACCGACGCCAGCAGCTTGGTATCAAACTGCGTCAGTTGGCTCAGGTCGAGCTTCGGCGGCGTTGCCGTCAATCCATCCACGGCGGACTGGAAGGCGCTGCCCAGTTTGCCGACGGCCTTGAGCTCCTCATCGCTCAAGGTGCCACCGTCTACTGTAGCCTGCACACCCAGGCCATCGGTCTGGCTCGAGAGGCTGAAGGTGACGGTCTTGCCGCTGGCGGTCTTGATGCTGAGGCTGACCAGGTTGTCGGCCTTGGTGTGCAGCAGACCCTGATCAACTTTGATTTCACCCACGTTCGCCGCGCGGTCGGCACTCGCGAACATTACCGACTGGGAAACCGCTGCGCCGCCCTTGGCGAACTGCGCAATCAGGCCGGCGCCCAAGCCATTGAAGCGGTTGGCCGTCGACTGCGAGTTGAAGTTGGCGTTGAGCGATTTGCTGAGCGCGTCCTGGCTGTCACTTTCCCAGGCGCGCACGGTTTCTTGACCCGGTAATTGCCCGCGACGGGAATAGGTGTCGGAAAGCGTATCGGAGACGACGTTGCCCAGGCTGACGACTGAAGAGGGCCGAGTGACGGTGACAACCGTGGTCTGTGGCAAGGTCGCCGGCGAAGGCTCCTCTGGCCGAATACCAAGAGAATTGACAGCGTTGATGGGAGATAGAGTGTTCATGACGATCCCTGTCTTCAAATGAATAGCCTCTAATTTAACCAAGGCACAAATGGATTGACAGAGACGGCGTCAAAAATAGCAGCAAAGAGCCATCATTTGTTTGGCTCTTTACTGCCCTGCGCGATTTTAGAACCGGTAAGTCACCGACCCACCGAACCCATTGGCGCTGTTTTCATACTTGGCATCGTAGGTCAGGCCCACCTGGGAAAGGTTCTGATGGACCTTGATCGGCTCTTCCTTGAGGTAGGAATACGCCACATCGAAGGTCAGATTGTCGACAGGTGTCCACCCGGCGCCCAGGCTGAAAACAGTGCGGTCACCCGTAGGAATCCGCACGGAACGGTCGGTGTTGTTGGTGGGCGTCTGGTCCACCGAGAACCCGGTCCGCAGCACCAGTTGTTTGTTGACCCGATACGCCGCGCCGATGGCGTGGGACCAGGTGTCATGCCAGTGCTGTTGCTCGGTGATCGAGCCCAGGCCGCCGAACTGCGCGGTGAGGTCGGATACACCATCGTTGTTGATGGTGATCTTCTTCAGTTGGCTCCAACGGGTGTAGGTGCTGCCGAGGTAGAGCGTCCAGTCGTCATTGAGTTGATGGGTGACAGAGAAGTCGACCGAAGACGGCGTGGTGACGTTCAAGCTGGCGTCATAGCGCTGTGGCCCCCCGTCAAAGGCATCGGAAATCAAACCGGAGGCGTGGGTTTTGCCGGTGAGGTGGTACACCACCTGCGAGTGGTAGGTCACGCCGATGCGTGTACTTTCGAGGGGTTGTACCAGGATACCAGCGTTGAACCCGGTGGCGTTGTCATCGCCTTTGACCTTCACGCTTTCGCCCGCGCCGCCACCCAGCGGCACATTGGAATCCAGCTCGCCACTGATGCGGTTGAAGGTCGGGCCGAAGCCCACCGACACTTTATCGTTGAAGGCATAGCTGACCGTCGGCTGCACGGTGATGACCGAAACCTTGCTCTTGTTGCCGAAGCCATTGCCCTGGAAGCTGTGCTCATAGTCGGTCACCAGGCCGAACGGTGCATAGATACCTAAACCGAACGCCCAGTGCTCATCGATGGGCGTGACCAGATAGCCCATCGGCACGGCAATACCGGGCACCATGTCGCCTTTGTTGGTGCCTGGGTTGTCGGCGCCGAACTGCGAGGAGCTGGCGTTTTTGATATCGGTTTTGGCATCGAGGTAAGTCGCACCGAGGCTGACTTCATTCTGCTTCAGGCGAGACATACCGGCGGGGTTGCCGAACACGGTACTGGCGTCTTCGGCCGATGAGGAGCGACCGGCATAGCCCGTGCCCATTGAACTGATACTTTGTTCATTGAGCGCGAAACCACCGGCGAATAGCTGGGTTGAGGCAAGGGAAACGGCGAGCGCCAAGGCGCCTTTAAGAGTTTTGTTATTCATTATTAGGACTCGAATTGTGGGGCAGCGACGAGGAAGCTACCAACGTTCGAGCGAGGGGTTTATGAAGAGTTTTTCATGCGGAGGATTGTCGGACAATCCTATGTATATCAAGGACTTTTGTTATTTTATCGTCTCTTTTTTTGACCTTTAAACCCCGTTATGACCGGTCAGTTCCGGGAAGCCAGCAGAGACCGCTGGCTGCCGGGTCGCGCTACACGTTCCAGTATTTATTGGCCGCCGCAATCGTCGCAAATTCCGTCGCGACCACATGGCCAATGCTGATCAGCATTGCCGCGTCATTGGCATACACATCGCGCAAGCGACCGCGTACCGCTTCATCGGGTTGGGTAGCCTTGATCACCAGCCGCGCCATTTTGATAGCCAGCTCGCGCCCCTCTTCGGGGGTTGCGGTGACCAGTGAATTGTTGGGTATCAGACTCATCAGGCATTTCCTTTTTATAGATCGCACAGTGCGATGGCGCAGAGGATTCTAATCACTGTCGAGCCATATTGACAATATTTGTTGTTATTATTGTTTTTTCTCCATGAACTGGATTTGTTAACGCTATACTCGCCCCTCTCAATCGCCAGCGAACCTGAACGCCCGTGAGTACCAAAAGTGACATCCTGCAGCTTCTCCAGCGCGAGCCACTGACCGTGGTGCAGCTCTGCGAACTTCTGGCCGTGACCCGCAATGCCGTGATCGTGCAGCTCAAACAGTTGGAGTCGGAGGGGTTGGTGCGCCGCAGCAAGATCCGTCCGCCTAACACCGTGGGCAAGCCTCCCGTGATCTTCGAAGCCGCACCGGGCAGCGAGGATGTCACCTCAACGGCTTATCAAATTCTGCTCACGCAATTGCTGGCCACCCTGAAGGACCGCTACAACGTCGACGAGCTGGGTGATGTGCTGGAGCAGACTGGCCGTCAATTGGCCCAACGGGCCGGCCTGGCCAAGCCTGAGGATTTCGACAGCGGCCTGCGCGCGGCCATGGCCGCCGCCGACGCATTGGGCGCGAGTACCGAGGCGGTGCCCCAAGAAGGCGGTGTGATGGTGCGCAACTTCACTTGCCCGGTGGGTAGCGTCGTACGTGAGGAGCAATGCGTGTGCAGGGCGATGGCGGCGTTCTTTTCCGAAGCCACCGGGAGGCCGGCGAGCGAACAGTGCTTGCGGGAGGATCGGCTGATTTGTCAGTACTTTATCGAGCACAGCGCCTGACAGGATTTCCCGAGAAATAAAAAAGGCCCCGGACTCTTCACGAGCCGGGGCCTTTAGTAACGTTTCGAACAGGCAAAAAAAAACCCGGAAATCCTCACTTGCGTGGGCCTTCCGGATTTTCTAAACCGCCAAAAATGGTGGGTCGTGTGGGATTCGAACCTACGACCAATTGGTTAAAAGCCAACTGCTCTACCAACTGAGCTAACGACCCGCTGTGTGGTGGCGCGTATAATACTGATTTCTAAGGATTATTCAACACCTTATTTGAAATAAATCAGAAATAACGCGTTGGGTCAGTAATTCCGGCCGCTTGGAAGCCTTCTGCACGCAGTCGGCAGCTGTCGCATTTCCCACAAGCACGACCGTCATCGTCTGCCTGATAGCAGGAAACTGTCAGCGAATAATCTACGCCAAGTCCTACACCAGCCTTGACGATATCGGCCTTGCTCAGGTTTTGCAGCGGCGCCAGGATGCGAAAGCCCTGCCCTTCCACACCGGCTTTGGTCGCCAGGTTGGCCATGCGTTCGAACGACTCGACGAACTCCGGGCGGCAGTCCGGGTAACCAGAGTAATCCACTGCGTTGACGCCGATGAAGATGTCGCGAGCGTTGAGCACTTCTGCCCAGCCGAGGGCCAGCGACAGGAACACGGTGTTGCGTGCCGGCACGTAGGTCACCGGGATGCCTTCGCTGGGGGCTTCCGGCACATCGATGCTGCTGTCGGTCAGCGCGGAGCCGCCGATGCCGTTGAGGTTCAGGCCGATCACCTTGTGCTCGACCACCCCCATCTCACGGGCGACACGGGCAGCCGCGTTCAGTTCGGCGCGGTGACGCTGGCCGTAGTCGAAGCTCATGGTGTAGCAGCTGTAGCCTTGCGCCTGGGCCATGGCCACCACGGTGGCCGAGTCAAGGCCGCCGGACAGCAGGATTACCGCGCGTTTTTGATCCATTGTGTGTTCAGTCATATCAGCGTCCTGGCTCGTCGTTCCAAAGGTATTTATGCAACTGCAATTGCAGGCGCACCGGTAGGTTGTCTGCAACCACCCAATCAGCGAGGTCGCGTGCGTTCAGGTCATGGTGGCTAGGCGAGAACAGCACTTCGCCTGCACGGCGGTCCAGCCCGTATTGAATCAGCTTGGAATTCGCCCAGTCGTAGTCATCGCGCGAACAGATAACAAACTTGACCTGATCGTTGGCCGTCAGCAGCTCGATGTTCTCGTAGCGGTTGCGGTGCGCTTCCTTGGAGTCGGGGGTCTTGAGGTCGACCACGCGGCTGACACGGGGGTCGACCGCTGAGATGTCCAGGGCGCCACTGGTCTCCAGGGAAACCTCGTAGCCGGCATCACACAGCTGCTTGAGCAACGGAATGGCATTGGGCTGGGCCAACGGTTCACCGCCGGTCACACAGACGTAGCGCGGCTTGTAGCCGGCGACCTGCTCCAGGATGTCATCGAGGGTGCGCACCGTGCCGCCACTGAAGGCATAGGCGCTGTCGCAGTATTGGCAACGCAAGGGGCAACCGGTCAGGCGCACAAACACTGTGGGCAGGCCAGCGGTCCGCGTTTCACCCTGCAACGAGTAAAAAACTTCGGTAATACGTAATGTGTCTTGCATAGTCGCCACGGGCGTAACAGCTAAACAGGCTGTCCGCCTCCGTCAGGCACTTTGAGGGACCCCGCCAACGCGTAGACCCCAAAAAGCGTGTTTCATAAAAGGGCGTGGATTCTAACGAAAAAACCCGCGCCAGGCGCGGGTTTCTTCTAAACGGGCTGTATCGCTTACAAGCGCTGCAGATCCCGTTGAGCCAACTGGGCAGCGGAAGTCCCCGGATATTGGGCCACAACCTGCTGCAGAATGCCTTTGACCTTGTCGGTATGACCCAGGCGGCGTTCTACGTCAGCGAGTTTGTACAGCGAGTCCGGCACCTTGGCGTGCTTGGGGTACAGCTGGCTGACCTTGGCAAATGCCTGGCCCGCGCCCTGTAGATCACCCTTGGCCAGGTTGACTTCACCCAACCAGTATTGGGCGTTGCCCGCGTACTGACTGTTTGGGTATTTGCGCAGGAAAGCGGTAAATGCCTGGCTGGCCTTATCGAAATCCTTGACTTTGATCAGGTCGAAGGCTGCATCGTAATACAGCTTTTCCTTCGCCGGATCACCCGGTTCGCTGCTCGCGGCAGGGGCTTGGCTGGCAGCCGCCCCTGCTGCTGCACCACCGGCAGCAGCGCTTGGCGCACCACCGGCAGAAGAATTATCAGGAGTTGCGGCAGGTTGAACGCCGGCTCCAATGCGTCGATCAAGATCCTGGTAACGCTCCAGGCCTTCTTGCTTCAGCTGGTTCACTTGGTTCTGCAGTACTTCAATGGTGCCTTGTTGCTGCGCCAGTTGATCCTGCATACGTTGCAGCTGGTTGAACAGTTCGCCCTGTGCCGAGGGAGCGGACGTAGCCGCTCCCCCCGCATAGGCGCCGTTCGTGCCATAACCCGCTGGCGGATAGCTGCTCCCGCTATTGTTATAGCCAGAGTTGCTATCTTCCACAGGAACCGCAGCCCACACCGCAAGCGGTGCGAGGCTGAGAGCCAATACAGTTAGAGCACGACGGCACGTTCGCATGACGAATTACTTACGCAGTTCGACGCGACGGTTTTGAGCCCAGGACTGCTCGTCGTGGCCAGTAGCAACTGGACGCTCTTTACCGTAGGAAACCAGTTCCAGTTGGCCTGGAGCAACACCTTGCAGTACCAGGTAGCGCTGAACGGCTTTCGCACGACGCTCGCCCAGTGCCATGTTGTACTCACGAGTACCACGTTCGTCAGTGTTACCTTCCAGAACAACGCGAGCGCCGTTAGCTTTCAGGTCCTTCGCGTGAACGTCCAGAGCGCGCATGGCTTCTGGCTTCAGGTCCGAACTGTCGTATTCGAAGTAGAAAGTGGTGATAGCGCGCAGAGCAGCTTCTTCGCTCAGGGAGCCGTCAACCGCACCAGTGTTAGCGCCGTAACCAGCGTTTGGATCAACAGCTGCGCCTTCACCGGCATTGTCGCCGCCTTTAGACGAGCAACCAACGGCTACGGACAGAGCCAGAGCCAGAGCAGCAAACTTACCAAACTTCAGCATTTCCATCGTGAAACTCCTAATGAACCCCAGTGTGTTAAGCAAATCTTTTTGTAGCGCCGCGTCAGTTCAGGTAAGGGGACCAGGATGGTTCTCTGACTTCGCCTTGTGCGGTAGGAAGTGGGAGCCTTACGCGTCCATTAATGGACACGAGCATCAAGACTCCCCGGCCCTGCTGGCGGGTGGCGTAGATTACCATGGTGCCGTTGGGCGCAACAGTGGCTGACTCATCAAGGTTGGTATCTGTAAGGATTTTTACGGTTCCGCGCTGCAAATCCTGGGCCGCAACCCGGAAATTAGTGAAACCATCCTGACGGTGAATCATCACCAACGTCTTTTCATCGGCCGAAAGCTTAGGGTTGGCGTTGTAGTTACCGATAAAAGTAACGCGCTCTGCACCACCACCATTCACGTTCGCCTTGTAGACCTGTGGCTTGCCGCCGCGGTCAGAGGTGAAGTAGATGGTCGAACCATCCTTGCCCCAGAACGGTTCGGTATTGATACCCGGGCCGCTGGTTACACGGGAGATCTGGCGCGAAGCCATGTTCATCACGTAGATGTCCGGGTTGCCATCCTTGGACAGCACGAACGCCAGGCGCGAACCATCCGGCGACCAGGCCGGTGCACCGTTGAGGCCTTCGAAGTTAGTGATCTGCTCACGACGGCCAGTATCAATGTGCTGGACAAAGATACGCGGACGCTTCTGCTCAAAAGACACGTAGGCAATACGCTTGCCGTCCGGCGCAAAGCGCGGCGACAGGATGGGCTCACGTGATTGCAGCAAGGTCACAGCCCGTGCGCCGTCGTAGTCCGAGCGCTGCAAAGTGTAACGAGTGTTGTCTACGGAAAAACGTTCAGCCGTTACGTACAGCAGACGCGTCGAGAAAGCACCCTTGATACCGGTGAGCTTTTCAAAGGACTGGTCCGAGATGTAGTGGGCCATGTCACGGATCTGCTCGGCCGTGCCCGACACGCTACCGGTCAGAACCTGCTGCTCGGTCGCCACGTTGAACAAGGTGTAGGTGATTTGCAGACGACCACCGGCCGGCGTGATATTGCCGACCATCAGGTACTGCGCACCTACCGCTTTCCAGTCGCGGAACACGACTTCGCTGGCCTGGTTTGGCTGGCTGATCATGTTGCCTTTTGGAATCGGTGCGTAGTAGCCGGAGTTGCGCAGGTCGTCACTGACGATCTGGGCCATGTCGTCCGGCAGCACGCTGCCGCCCTGCCAGCCGAACGGTACTACCGCGATCGGGGTGGCCCGATCGCTACCGCTGGTGACCAGGATGTTCTTTTCATCCGCCGCCGCTATCCCTGCCATACAGCAAATAACGACAAGCATTCCTCGAAGAAGGTTTCTCACAAGGCTAGATCCTCAGGTGTGAATGTCATCTTGAATGAACGATAGGGAGCGAAGTCGCTTGGTTTCATTCCCTGCATCTCGGTCAACCGGCCAATATTCTTGACCGCGGCAACCGCCGAACTGTCGAACGAACCGTCACCACTGGACTTGGACACGCTGACCGAAGTCACCGTACCGTCCGGCAACATGCCGATCTGCAGCACTACTGTCATGCCTTTACGTGCCGAAGGTGGACGTGTCCATCCTTCTGCTGCTCGCGCCCGAATCAGGTCGTCGAAACTGCCCGCGACTTCATCACCACGTTCATCGGCCAAGGCTTGCTGACGCTGCGGCGTGTCGGAGAGCAAGTCTGCCAAGGCCTGGGCCTTTTTCTCTTCGGCGGATTTGCGCGCTGCTTCCTGGGCCTTTTTCTTCTGGGCGTCGGCGGCGGCTTTCTTCTTCGCGTCGTCGGCGACTTTTTTCTTCGCCTCGTCTGCTTCAGCTTTTTTCTTGGCGTCTTCGGCGGCTTTCTTCTTCGCGTCTTCGACTATTTTCTTCTTGGCGTCTTCAGCGGCCTTTTTCTTGGCCTCTTCTTCAGCAGCCTTCTTGGCTTCTTCTTCAGACTTCTTCTTGGCTATATCAGCCAATTGTTTCTCTTCGGCCTTTTTGGCTTCGGCAGCTTTCTCGGCTTTCTTGGCTTCATCAGCCTTTTTCGCCTCGTCCGCTTTCTTGGCTTCGTCAGCCTTTTTCGATTCCTCGGCCTTTTGAGCCGCCTCTTCTTTCTTTTGTTCCGCAGCAGCCTTCACCGCTTCCTGCTCGACCTTCTTCTGTTCCATCTGTTCGACTTCAGTCTGGCGCGCAGCCGACTTCTGGGCCTCACCCGCAATCTTCTGATTGGTCTGGGTGGTGGCCTGACTTTTCGATTTCAGCTGATACAGGGTCGCCTGCACGATCGGCTTGGCTGGCGGCAGGTCCGGGGTCATGGCAAAGCTGACAAACAGCATGCCAAACACCAGGACGTGCAGGGCAATTGCCCAGACGCTAGGCCAGAAGTAGCTTTCCGAGGCGGACGGCTCTCGCTGTTGCTGCATCAGGGCGCCTCGGTAATCAAGCCAACGTTACCCACGCCGGCCTTCTGCAGCCCGCCCATGGCGCCCATGACGGAGCCGTAGTCGACCGATTTATCACCGCGAATGAAGACCTGGGTGTGCTTGCCGCCTTCGTTACCGGAGCGAATGATCTTGGTCACCGCGTCGGTCATCGCCGGCAAGGTCAGGGCCTTGTCCTGCTGCTTCTGAGTGTCGACCTCGCTGCCAAGGTTCCAGTAATAGGTCTTGTCGGACTTGATCGAAATGGTCAGCACCTGGGTGTTGTTGTCCTGGGGCAAGGCTTCGCTGGAAACCTTGGGCAGGTCGACCTTCACGCCCTGGTTGAGCATCGGCGCGGTCACCATGAAGATAACCAGCAGCACCAGCATCACGTCGATGTAAGGCACTACGTTCATCTCGGCGACCGGCTTGCGCTTGGTTCGAGCTCGAGTGATTAAAGCCATCGTGAGATACCTGCTTATTCTTCGCTGGTGTGCACTTTACGGTGCAGGATCGCCTGGAATTCATCGGCGAAGGTGTAGTAACGGCCAATCAGGTTCTCGCCGCGGGCGGCAAAACGGTTGTAGGCGATTACTGCCGGGATAGCAGCGAACAAACCGATCGCGGTGGCGATCAGGGCTTCGGCAATACCCGGGGCCACGGTGGCCAGGGTCGCTTGCTGGGCCTGGGCCAAACCACGGAAGGAGTTCATGATGCCCCACACAGTACCGAAGAGGCCGATGTACGGGCTTACAGAACCGACGGTGGCGAGGAACGGCAGGCTTTGCTCAAGCTTCTCTTCTTCGCGGGAAATGGCGACGCGCATGGCGCGGGCCACGCCTTCCATTACAGCTTCCGGGTCAACACCGGGCTGCTGGCGCAGGCGCGAGAACTCCTTGAAGCCGGCGCGGAAGATCTGCTCGACGCCCGAATCCGGGTCCGGGTTGCTGCCCGCCTGACGGTACAGCTTGGACAGGTCGATACCCGACCAGAAGCGCTCTTCAAAGCTCTCCAGGGCACGTCGACCGGCACGCAGCAGATTGCTGCGCTGAAAAATCATGACCCAAGAGGTAACCGATGCGGCTACCAGGGTCAGCATGACCAGTTGAACCACAACACTGGCATTGCTGACCAGGCTCCACATGGAGGAATGGTCGACGACGGTAGGTTCCACGCTAAATCTCCTGCTTTGATTGTTTACCCGCGCCGCTTACGTCGGCAAAGGCCGCACGTAGAGCTTCGGGAATGGCCCGGGGTTTCAAACTATGGGTGCGCACACAGGCCACCAGGAACTGCCCCTCACAGAGCAGCGTTGCATCCGTTGCCCGCCTGACCTGCTGCTTGAAACGCAGGCTGACACGGTTCAATTCGATTACTTCAGCGCTGACCAACAATTCGTCATCCAGCCGCGCCGGCGCGTGATACCGCGCCTCGCTGGAATGCACGACGAATAACAGGTCCTCCCCTGCCAGCTGGGATTGGGCAAAGCCCAGCTCCCGTAGCCGCTCGGTTCGAGCCCGCTCCATGAACTTGAGGTAGTTGACGTAATACACGATGCCGCCTGCATCGGTGTCCTCGTAATAAACGCGACAGCGATGTGCGAACGACTGATCCCCGTTTTGCGCGCGCATACTCTAGTGCTTACTCCTCAGGTTGCCAATCCGGCTGGGCAACTGTTTTTTCGTTGTTTGAAACATTTCTACTGACTGAATGACGACACCAGCCACTAGGACAGCACAAACCTCGGATAAATCGTCTGGCGTGAAGCTTTTAATCGTCCACTGCATCGAGGAATTCGTCTACTACAGGCATCTCGCCCAATCGTGACGGAATGTTTAACCCGAAGTGCAGATAGGCGTGGCGCGTGACCACTCGCCCCCTCGGCGTACGCATGATGTAACCCTGTTGGATCAGATATGGCTCCAGCACATCCTCAATGGTATGGCGCTCTTCACTGATGGCCGCGGCCAGGCTGTCGACCCCCACCGGGCCACCGTCGAACTTCTCGATCATGGTCAAGAGTAGACGTCGATCCTGGTGATCGAAGCCGTGCTCATCCACATCCAGCAGGTTCAACGCCAAGTCGGCCACCGCCTTGGTGATGTGCCCCTTGGCCCGCACCTCGGCAAAGTCCCGCACGCGACGCAGCAAGCGGTTGGCAATACGTGGCGTACCGCGGGCCCGACGGGCGATTTCAAACGCGCCTTCCGGGTCCAGCGGCAAACCGAGAATGCTCGCCGAACGGCTGACGATGGTCGCCAGGTCTGCTGTGCTATAGAACTCTAGACGTTGAACAATGCCGAAACGGTCTCGCAACGGGTTGGTGAGCATGCCCGCACGTGTTGTGGCACCGACCAACGTGAACGGTGGCAGGTCGAGCTTGATCGAGCGAGCGGCCGGACCTTCGCCAATCATGATGTCGAGCTGGAAGTCCTCCATCGCCGGGTACAGCACTTCCTCGACGATTGGCGAGAGCCGGTGGATTTCGTCGATAAACAGCACGTCATGGGGCTCGAGATTGGTCAGCAACGCCGCCAGATCCCCCGGACGCTCCAGCACCGGGCCGGAGGTGGACTTGATCGACACCCCCATTTCCTGGGCGATGATGTTGGCCAGGGTGGTCTTGCCCAATCCAGGCGGCCCGAAGATCAGCGTGTGGTCCAGGGACTCACTGCGCCCGCGCGCAGCCTGGATGAACAACTCCATCTGCTCACGCACGGTGGGCTGACCGATGTATTCGGCCAGGCTCAGGGGGCGGATGGCGCGGTCCTGGACCTCTTCACGGTCGCGCGGGCCAGTGGCTGCAATCAGACGATCAGCTTCAATCACTTAAATCATTCCCTTCAGGGCGCGGCGGATCATGTCTTCACTGCTCAGGTTCTTGTCCTTGATGGCCGACACGGCCTTGCTGGCTTCCTGCGGCTTGTAGCCCAGGGAAATCAGGGCGCTGACGGCATCGCTTTCGGCGCTGGCGACCTGGCCAGCCGGCATATCCGGCTGATTCGGCACCAGGGCGAACATGCTCGGCACCACTTCCCAGGCCTTGAAGCGGTCCTTGAGTTCCACCAGCAGGCGCTCGGCGGTCTTCTTGCCGACGCCCGGCACCTTGGTCAGCGCCGACGTGTCCTGGGCCGACACGGCACGCACCAGCTCATCCACTTCCAGGCTCGACATCAACGCCAGGGCCAGTTTCGGGCCCACGCCGTTGAGGCGGATCAGCTCACGAAAGAAGTCGCGGTCACGCTTGCCAATGAAGCCATAGAGTAGCTGTGCGTCCTCGCGCACCACCAAGTGGGTGTGCAGCGTAATCGGCTCACCGACCGACGGTAGGCGATACAGGGTGGTCATGGGCACTTCCAGCTCATACCCCAGCCCATTCACATCCAGAATCAGGTGCGGCGGCTGTTTCTCAGCCAGGGTGCCGCGCAAGCGTCCAATCACGGTTCAGATCCTTAAAGCTTGGGGTCAGATCAAGGCCTGACCGGAAATTACGATTGCGCTGATGCTATCAGAGACGCAGGCGCCCGCCACGACTGCGTGCCGTACCCAGCCCATGAGGCAGCAGGCTGGAACGGGTGTGCGCATGGCAAATGGCAATGGCCAGGGCGTCGGAGGCGTCGATCTGCGGTTTTGAGGTGAGCTTGAGCATGTGCATGACCATCATCTGCACCTGCTCTTTATTGGCCGCACCGGTGCCGACCACGGCCTGTTTGACTTGGGTCGCGGTGTATTCGGCGATTTCCATGCCCTCCTCCGCTCCAGCAACGATGGCGGCGCCACGGGCCTGACCCAGTTTCAACGCCGAATCGGCATTTTTTGCCATGAACACCTTTTCGATGCCCATGGTGACCGGCCCGTAGGTCTGGATCACTTCACGCACGCCGCGATAGACGATCTGCAGGCGCTCGGCCAACTCGCCCGCGCCGGTGCGGATGCAGCCCGAGGCGACGTAGACACAGCCGCGCGGGGTCTGTTGCACCACGCCAAAACCGGTGATGCGCGAACCGGGGTCGATACCTAGGATTAAAGTCATAACGCCTGCGGGTTTATTGAATTGAGGCATCAGAGACGACGCCTACTCACTGTAGGAGCGAGCTTGCTCGCGAAAAACTCGAAAGCGCCGCTGGGTGTCAGATGTCCAGCGTTATCGTTGACGATTTTCGCGAGCAAGCTCGCTCCTACAGGGGGCAGTTAGCCAAGTTGTGCAGCCACATCTTCCGGGATGTCAGCGTTCGAATACACGTTCTGCACATCATCCAGGTCTTCCAGCATATCCAGCATCTTCAGCACCTTCTGCGCACCGTCCAGGTCCAGCTCGGCGCTGGTGGTCGGCAGCATCACGATCTCCGCGTCGGTGCCTTTGAAGCCGGCGGCTTCCAGCGCATTGCGCACGGCGTAGAAGCTGGCAAACGAGGTGAATACATCGATGGAGCCGTCTTCGTTGGTCACCACGTCGTCTGCGTCTGCTTCCATGGCAGCTTCCATCAAAGCGTCTTCATCCGTACCCGGAGCGAAGGTGATCTGCCCCTTGCGCTCGAACAGGTAAGCCACCGAACCGTCGGTACCAAGGTTGCCACCGCACTTGCTGAAGGCATGACGTACGGCTGCCGCGGTACGGTTGCGATTGTCAGTCATGCACTCGACCATCACCGCCACGCCGCCCGGGCCGTAGCCTTCGTAGCTCAGTTCGACCATGTCGTCGGTATCGGCCGCACCGGCGCCACGGGCCACGGCGCGGTCGATGATGTCGCGGCTCATGTTGGCCCCCAGGGCCTTGTCCAGGGCCAGGCGCAGACGCGGGTTGGAGCCGGGGTCACCACCGCCCTGGCGGGCGGCGACGGTCAGCTCGCGGATCCACTTGGTGAAGATCTTGCCTTTCTTGGCATCCTGACGCTCTTTGCGGTGCTTGATGTTCGCCCACTTGGAATGGCCAGCCATAACACAACTCCGAAATTCTGTAGAAACCTTGATCAACCCCGCCCCAGGCGGGAGGTAGTCCTTTAACGCAAAGGCGCATCCGAAGATGCGCCTTTTTAGACTGCGTAAACCTCAGTGCGCTTTCACGCAGCAGCCTTACTCAGCCTTCGGCGTCTCACGCAGGCGGATGTGCAACTCGCGCAATGCCTTGGCATCCACCACACCCGGAGCCTGGGTCATGACGTCCGCAGCGCTCTGGGTTTTCGGGAAGGCAATCACTTCACGGATCGACTGGGCGCCGGTCATCAGCATCACCAGGCGGTCCAGACCGAACGCCAGGCCACCGTGCGGCGGCGCGCCGTATTTCAGGGCGTCGAGCAGGAAGCCGAACTTCTCTTCCTGTTCCGCTTCGTTGATGCCCAACAGGCGGAAGACCGCTTGTTGCATCTCTTTGCGGTGGATACGGATCGAACCGCCACCCAGTTCAGTGCCGTTGAGCACCATGTCGTAGGCGCGGGACAGCGCGCCCGCCGGGTTGGCTTCCAGCTCGGCTGGCGAGCACTTCGGCGCGGTGAACGGGTGGTGCAAGGCGCTGAAGCTACCGTCGTCGTTCTCTTCGAACATCGGGAAGTCAACGACCCACATCGGGGCCCATTCACAGGTCAGCAGGTTCAGGTCGTGGCCCAGCTTGATCCGCAGCGCGCCCAGGGCTTCGCTGACAATCTTGGCCTTGTCGGCGCCGAAGAACACGATGTCGCCGTCAACCGCACCAACGCGATCGAGGATCGCGTTGAGGTTGTCCAACGGGATGTTTTTCACGATCGGCGATTGCAGACCGTCAACACCGTTGGCGCGCTCGTTGACCTTGATGTACGCCAGGCCCTTGGCACCGTAGATGCCGACGAACTTGGTGTAGTCGTCGATCTGCTTGCGCGGCATGCTCGCGCCGCCAGGCACGCGCAGGGCGGCAATGCGGCATTTCGGGTCGTTGGCCGGGCCGCTGAACACCTTGAAGTCGACTTCCTTGAGCTGGTCGGCCACGTCCACCAGTTCCAGCGGGTTACGCAGGTCTGGCTTGTCGGAACCGTAGCGGCGCATGGCTTCTTCGAAGGTCATGTGCGGGAAGTCGCCGAATTCCAGGTCCAGCACTTCCTTGAACAGGTTGCGGATCATCTGCTCGGTCAGGCCCATGATCTCCTTTTCATCGAGGAAGCTGGTCTCGATGTCGATCTGGGTGAATTCCGGCTGACGGTCGGCGCGCAGGTCTTCGTCACGGAAGCACTTGGCGATCTGGTAGTAACGGTCGAAGCCGGCCACCATCAACAATTGCTTGAACAGCTGCGGCGATTGCGGCAGGGCGAAGAACGAACCGGCGTGGGTGCGGCTCGGCACCAGGTAGTCACGCGCGCCTTCCGGGGTGGCCCGGGTCAGGATCGGGGTTTCAACGTCCAGGAAGCCGTTTTCGTCGAGGAAGCGGCGGATGCTGGTGGTCATGCGCGAACGCAGGCGCAGCTTCTCGGCCATTTCCGGACGACGCAGGTCCAGGAAGCGATAGCGCAGGCGGGTTTCTTCGCCGACGTCGGAGTATTCGTTGAGTGGGAACGGCGGGGTTTCCGACTCGTTCAGCACTTCCAGCTCGTAGCCCAGCACTTCGATGCCGCCGGAGGCCATGTTCTTGTTCACGGCACCGGCCGGACGCAGGCGTACCTTGCCGGTGATCTTCACGACGTATTCGCTGCGCACGCGGTCGGCGGCGGCGAAGCTCTCGGCGCGATCCGGGTCGAACACCACCTGGGCCAGACCATCACGATCACGGATATCGAGGAAAATCACCCCGCCGTGGTCGCGGCGACGGTGAACCCATCCGCAAAGGGTGATTTCCTGACCTTCCAGGGTCTCGTTCAGTTGGCCGCAATAGTGGCTGCGCATCATGGTAGTGGTTTCACTTCTCGTAATTCGAAATTCGGTGGAGGCTTGCCTCGTCACCGTACATTAAAGCAGGGGACGGATAATGCAGGAGCCTGCGCGTAGAGTTCAACTCAGTCTGCTTTGTCGCCGCCCGCCAGATTCTTCTTCGAGCCGGTCTTGAAGTCGGTCTCGTACCAGCCGCTGCCGCTCAGGCGGAAGCCTGGCATGGACAACATTTTCTTGAGCTGCGGCGCTTGGCAGGCCGGGCAATCGACCAGCGGCGCGGCGCTGATCTTCTGAATGGCTTCCAACTGATGACCACAGGAAGCACATTGATAGTCGTACATGGGCATGGCGATGTCTCGGCGATCAGAACGTTACTGCGCCACGCCTGCTCCGGGATTACCCGGCACGCGCAGCAAAGCGCGGGATTATATCTGGTAAATCGAGGCAGCGCAGCCGGCTTTCTGCCCCGGGGCCACCCCCACCTTGAAGAAGGACCGACCCCGAAGCCCGGTGGCTACGAAGCTTCAACACATCCTTTCAAGGCGTGAACCACACACACCACCCTGACCAACCCACTGAAGTTCTTCACGCCGCCATGACGCAAGTGCACTTCCCGATCCACATAAGACAGCAACGCACTGACCGAACAGGCATTGATCCTGGCAATTTCCGTGAGGATATTCCAATAGATCTGCTCCAGCCGCAGGCAAGTGGAGAACCCGTTGAGCCTCACCGACCGGGACAGTGGCTTGGCCAGCCCCATGTCGAACCCTTTGACAAAGGGGTCGACCTTTATTTTATGAAAACCAGCGGTTTCCATGATTCCATTACCCACTCCGCGTGACATACACCTGACACTCCATTGCCAAACAGCCGCCCATGGGTTGTCCCATTGGGCAATGGCCTTATAAAACAGCAGGCAGAGTGCAGCAGCCAGAAGACGCGACGTTGATAGGCGTAGGACAACGCCAGGAAATGCGTGGAAACAAGCAAGCGACGCCGGGAAGGCGCCGCCAAGGGTAGTTATTTACTGATTTTCAAGCAGGGAACGCAGCATCCACGCGGTTTTCTCGTGAACCTGCATGCGCTGGGTCAACAAGTCGGCCGTCGGTTCATCGCTGACCTTGTCGAGCAGCGGAAAGATACCCCGCGCAGTGCGCGTGACCGCTTCCTGGCCTTCCACCAGTTGCTTGATCATATCCTCAGCACTCGGCACGCCTTCTTCCTCCTTGATGGAAGAAAGTCGGGCGTAGACGGAGTAGGCCCCCGGCGCCGGGAAACCCAACGCACGGATACGCTCGGCAATGGAGTCCACCGCCAGCGCCAACTCGTTGTATTGCTCTTCGAACATCAGGTGCAACGTGCGAAACATGGGGCCCGTGACGTTCCAATGGAAATTGTGTGTCTTCAGGTACAGTACATAGGTATCCGAAAGCAGTCGCGAAAGCCCGTCGACGATGGATTTACGATCTTCTTCACTGATACCGATATCGATTGCCATGTTTATCCCCTTCAATTGACAAGCATTCATTGATCAGGTGCAGGACCACTCTAGCAAGTGTGCCGATGATGCGCAGCCCGGCGCGGCAATTCGCCCCGGCCTTGGCCCGCGAAAACAACGAAACCCAAGCCTTAGGTCTACGTAGGAAATAACCCAGCAGGCTGTTTGAAAAGCCCACACGTGTCTAGGACAAGCGTTTGACGCAGAAATGCCGTCGCCCTTGCAACACCCCGAAATGCTTGATTTGAGTAGGCACAGCCTTTGCTGTTAAATAGGCGGCGTGTCGTCGCCGTTACTTTCTGCGGCAGCGACATAGGCTGATACCCCGCGCACGTGCCCAACGCCTCCCATTGTTCAGAAGCGAACCGTGCCAGTCAGCTCTTCCTTGTGATCCGTCTTAACGTGAGTTAATCAAAATGTTGAAAATCGTCCACCTGCTAACGGGCGTTGCAGCTTTGCTGCTGTCCTTTATCCCGAGCCTGCAGCCTGAAAGCCTGCCGTATCTGGAACAACACGACGCTCTGTACCTGGCCTTGTTCGGCCTTCTTAACCTGACGCTGGCACCGGTGATCCCTTACTGGAACAAAGGCACGCGTCATCAACTGCAAAACCTGGTCAGCGCGCTGTTGGTACTGACTGTTGTTGTACAAACCCTCACCCTCCTGGCGCCCATGCCTGAAGTCGGCGGCCACCCGGCCATCCTGCTCAGCCTGGTGATTGCTGTGGCCGCCATTGTTCTTCACCTGGCCATCAGCTTCTACCGTTCGTCCCCTGCGGCCTCGTCGCAAACCTACGACATGACCAATCGGGATACCGGTACCGTCAAGTGGTTCAACACCTCCAAAGGCTTCGGCTTTATTTCCCGTGATTCGGGCGACGATATCTTCGTCCATTTCCGGGCCATTCGCGGCGAAGGTCACCGTGTCCTGGTGGAAGGCCAGCGCGTGGAGTTCTCGGTCATGAATCGCGACAAAGGCCTGCAGGCCGAAGACGTGATCGCGGCACTGCCGCGTCGCTGATACCGGCTTTCGCAGCAAAAAAAACCGCGATCCAGCCTGGCTGGGTCGCGGTTTTTTTATGCACGCCTATTAATAGTGAGGCGGCGGCGCTTCTTCTTCGGACGTCTCGAATTGACCGCCCATTTCTTCCTGGCGCTTGAGCAGCGCGGTCATTTGCATTTGCAGGCGCTCGACGGCGCGCTGCTGGGTGACGAGGATGTCATTGAGGGTCTCGATGGTGTCGTCCTGGAAGGCCAGGCGGCTTTCCAGGTCGTTGACGCGGTCTTGCAGATCCATGATTCAGCCCTGGGTAAAGACGAAGTCGGCGGGCAACAGCGCGTGCAGGCGAGCGCGGATGGCGGCCACTTGCTCGTCAGTGTAAGGCTGTGCCGGATGTTTGCCCCACACGGGCGCAGGCCAGGCGGCATCGTCGCGTTTGCGCACGATCACATGCACGTGCAACTGGCTGACTACATTGCCCAGGGCGCCGATGTTCATTTTGTCGGCGGACCAGCCTTCATTCAGCAACTGGGCCAAGGCAGTGGTTTCTTGCCACACACGTTGCTGGTCAACGACATCCAGTTGAAACACTTCGCTGATACCGTTGATGCGCGGCACCAGGATGAACCAAGGATAGTTCGAGTCATTGGACAGCAGCAGGCGGCACAGGGGGAAATCCCCGATGACCAGTGTGTCTTGTTGAAGGCGTTGATCTAAAGCGAACACCGCAGGCACTCCGTTCGGCAGGTCAGGTTCAAGGCGCCAGCATACCTGCGAATCGCTGTTGCTTCACGCCGGTCGATACGCGCCCAGGCAAGGCGTGGCGAAAAAAAGCGCACCATTTCGAGCCAAACGATTTTTTCGACTACGCTCAATCACCAATCCGTTGGTGATTGACCAAGCGCTGATCAAAACATTGCGATGAAAACCGCGATGCAGAGGCCTTCCAAAACAAGGCATTGAGCCATCACCCAAACACTGAGGCATCAGAGGCCATGCACCAAAATAACCCAATTGCGCCTCAAAGAGATCCGCCGATTACCCACTGACTGGGGTGAACGGGTAACGTTTTTCCCACATACAGGATTTATGCACCACAACACAGGTACAGAGCCCGGGCGTCAAGGCCAAACCAATCGGCGTAAAAACCCCGTGCTTATGCGGTTTTCACCCAGCGGTAACGTTTTTCACGAAAAAATGACATTCGATTTGCGGTTTGGGCACGCTTGCTGCATTCATCCCTTTATCGTCGGCAACGGCACCCGAAGGGAAGCAGGTGTTTCGCGATGAAAAACAGCAGCGGTTCAATGCACGCCATGGAAGATTTCAAACTTGGAAAGTAACGTTTTTTTGCGTTCTTTTAACGGTCTGGAAACAGTATTGAAGTTGTCAGCCTCGTTACAGTGAGGCTGTGAATTTGCGACATGGATATAGCAATCTACGACAAGCTCGTAAAGAAGCTGAAAGGAAAGTTGGGCAAGTATCGCCAATATTGTCAGCGTGATATAACTTTGCGCCGACACAAAAAGAAAGAGCCGCCCAGACAAAAATATAGGTGGGACGGCAGTACTCTTCCTAAAACCAAAGGAGCAAATCACGATGCGCGTGATGAAGTGGAGCATGATCGCCCTGGCTGTTTCAGCAGGCACTACGCAGTTCGCAACGGCCTCCTCCCAGGACGACGCCAAAGGCTTTGTTGAAGACAGTACTTTCAGCATCAATACTCGCGCTCTGTATTTCAGCCGCGACAGGCGCAACAACCCGTCGACTGCACAAAGCCGCCAAGAAGAAACCGGCCTGGGCTTCAACGGCCTGTACCAATCCGGCTTTACCCAAGGCACCATCGGTGTCGGTGTTGATGTCATCGGTCTGCTGGGCGTCAAGCTCGACAGCGGCAAGGGTCGCGCCGGTACCGGCCTCTTCCCTACCGGCTCTGACGGCCGTTCGCAGGATGATTACTCCAAAGGTGGCGGCGCCATCAAATTCCGTATCTCCGATACTGTCTTGAAAGTCGGCGACCAGTACACAACTGCGCCTGTATTTGCGTCTGACGACAGCCGTTTGCTCCCAGAGCTGCCCCAGGGCATATCGATCACCAGCAACGAAATCAAAGGCCTGAAGCTCGAAGCGGGTCACTTCACCTCGATCGTTGCACAGTCACAGACCTACAAAGACAGTATCGGCAGCTATGAACCGATTACCGGTACCGGCCTGCGGGACGCCAACTTCGTGGGCGGTGTCTACTCCTGGACCCCCGAGTTCACCACCAGCCTCTACTACTCGAAGGTTGAAGACTACTGGCGTAAATACTATGCCAACGTGAACTGGACCCACGCGCTCAGCGATGATCAGTCCTTGGCCTTTGACTTCAACATCTACGACACCAAGAGCGAAGGTGCCGGTCTGCAGCGCGCAGAAAAAGACAACACCACCAAGCTTGATAACCGCGCATTCAGCCTGCAAGGCGCCTACACCATCGGCGCACACACCTTCACCCTGGCAGCCCAGAAAGTTACCGGTGACGGCGACTACGGCTACGGCGTAGACGGCGGCGGCACAGTGTTCCTGGCCAACTCCATCGCCCGTTCCGACTTCAATGCCGAAGGCGAGAAGTCCTTCCAGGCGCGTTACGACATCAACATGGCGACATTTGGCATTCCTGGCCTGAGCTTCATGACTCGTTATGTCACTGGTAGCGGCGCCAACACTGGCACCACTAGCAACGGCAAAGAGTGGGAACGCGACATCGAAGCCAAGTACGTGATCCAAAGCGGTGCAGCTAAAGACCTGAGCCTGCGTCTGCGTCAAGCAACCTACCGTTCGGGTGATGGCGTTTACTACGGTTCGCCTTCGATCGACGAACTGCGCCTGATCGCGCAATACCCGCTGAACATCCTGTAATTGACAGTTTTATTACAGCGATGACTTAAGGCTTTCGCCTTAAACAAAAAGCCGCTCTCTTGTTTAACAAGGGAGCGGTTTTTTTATGGCTTTAATGTTTCAGCAACAAAATAACTAGCAAGCTAACTAACTACATTATCACCGATAGCTTGAACCTGACCTAACGGCCAAGTTCAAGGCAGTTAATTGCCATTACTTGGCAGCTGTTTCCTGCATCACGCGAATAACCCGCTGTGGAAACGGAATATCAATCCCCGCCGCTTTCAAACGATCACGTGCAAGTTCGTTCAACATGAACACCACGTCCCAATAATCTGCGGTCTTGGTCCAGCAACGCAGGGAAACAGTGATCGAACTGTCACCCAAAGTCGAAACCACTGCTACAGCGGCCGGGTCTGCCAATACACGCGGATCTTTCGCCAGCTCCAGCAGCACTTCACGGGCTTTCTGCAGGTCGGCTTCATAGTCGACGCCCACATCAAACACCACCTTGCGGGTCGGCTGACGGTTGGTGTTGGTGATGAGGCCGTTGGACAAGCTGCCGTTGGGGATAATCACGGTCTTGTTGTCACCGGTACGCAGCACGGTGTGGAAGATCTGGATGCTGTCGACGGTACCTGAAGTGCCCTGGGCTTCGATCCAGTCGCCGATGCGGAACGGGCGGAACAACAGAATCAGCACACCACCGGCGAAGTTCGCCAGGCTGCCTTGCAACGCCAGGCCGATGGCCAGGGTGGCGGCACCGATCGCAGCAACGAAGGAGGTGGTGGCGACGCCGATCATCGAGGCCACGTTGACCACCAGCATGACTTTGAGCGCAATGTTCGCCAGGCTGGTGATGAAGTGTTGCAGCGCCAGGTCAGCATTACGCAATGCCAGCAAACGCCCCACTCGGTGCGTCAACACGTTGATCAGCCACCAACCGATGGCCAGGGTGAGCACCGCCAGCAAAAACCGGCTGCCGTATTCCATGATCATCGGGATCCACGACTCTGAGGTCTTGATCAAGTGATCCACTTCAGCATTCAAATCCATCTATATTCTCCTGTTTACCGGATGTTCGGCGTAGTGAGTGGCCATAAATGCAATTGAGCCCCGTAGGGCTCAATAGTCGGCGCAGGTTCTGGGGCGTGGGACGTCAAAAACGCCCACAGGTTCCCCAAAGTGCCATCAGTCGCGAAAGTTATTGAACTGCAGCGGCATGTCGAAGGTCTTGGCGCGCAAGGCCGCGATGGCGTCTTGCAGGTCGTCACGCTTCTTGCCGGTGACGCGAACCTGTTCACCCTGGATGGCAGCCTGGACTTTCAGCTTGGCATCCTTGATGTGGGCAACGATCTTCTTCGCCAGCTCCTTGTCGATGCCTTCCTTGAGAACGGCTTCTTGCTTCATGAGCTTGCCGGAGGCGTAGGCGTCCTTGATTTCAAGGCATTGCGCGTCGATCTTGCGCTTGACCAGCGACAGCTTGAGGATCTCGATCATCGCTTCCAGCTGGAAATCGGCTTCAGCGGTCAGGTTGACGGTCAGCTCTTTTTCCTTGAATTCGAAGCTGCCCTTGCCTTTCAAGTCATAACGACGGTCCAGTTCCTTGACGGCGTTCTCGACGGCGTTGGTGACTTCGTGTTTGTCCAGTTCGGATACCACGTCGAACGAAGGCATGTCATTTCTCCAATATAAGGGGCGGGCTCAGTAGAGATGGAGCGCGCCCAAGCTAAAATGCCGAGGCATTATAGCGGTTCTTTTGTCCCGTTCGCTGCGGGCGACTCTTTGGAGCACAAACTGATGTCGACCACCTGGCATATTCTCGGCGCCGGCAGCCTGGGCACACTCTGGGCCACGCGGCTGGCGCGTGCTGGCGTGCCCGTGCGGTTGATCCTGCGCGATGCGGCGCGCCTGGCCAATTATCAGTCAGCCAAGGGATTGACCCTGGTGGAACAGGGCATAGAACACACTTACCCGGTGATGGGTGAAACGCCTGACAGCCCAGAGCCGATTCATCGTCTACTTGTGGCGTGCAAAGCCTACGACGCCCAAGGCGCCGTCGCACAGTTGCAGCACCGGCTGGCACCCGACGCCGAACTGATCCTGTTGCAGAACGGCCTCGGCAGCCAGGACGCTGTGGCCGCGCAACTGCCCCAGGCACGCTGCATCTTTGCCTCCAGTACCGAAGGCGCGTTTCGCGATGGCAACTGGCGTGTGGTATTCGCCGGCCATGGCTACACCTGGCTGGGCGACGCGAGCCATCCCACCCCGCCGCTCTGGCTGGATGATTTACAGGCCGCCGGCATCCCCCACGATTGGAGCACCGACATCCTCACGCGGCTGTGGCGCAAGCTGGCGCTCAATTGCGCCATCAACCCACTGACCGTGCTCTATCAATGCCGTAATGGAGAACTGCAAGCTCATCAATGCGAAGTCGCGACCCTCTGCGCCGAGCTGGCGGAGCTGCTGGCGTGCTGCGGCCAACCCGCTGCCGCGCAGGACCTGCAACACGAAGTAGAGCGGGTGATCCAGGCCACCGCCGCCAACTACTCATCCATGTATCAGGACGTGACCGCCGGCCGGCGCACCGAGATCAGCTATCTCTTGGGCTATGCTTGCCAGGCGGCTTCTCGTCACCAGTTGAACCTGCCGCACCTGCAACAGTTGCAAGTACGCTTGGTGGAGCGCTTGCTTGCACGTGGATTGCCCCACGACTGAGCCACGCGCTACCCTGCCCGCCTGTCTATCACCTGGGAAAACCCTGATGCCGCTGCGCCAGCGTCTTGAAAACCTACCGGTCGGGCAGAAACTGCTGGCCGCCCTGCTGGTGCTGTTGACCACTGTATTGCTGGTGGCCAACCTGACCTTTATCAGCGCCGCCTACTGGATCTCCCAGGAAAGCATGGCGCCCCAAGCCTTGCAGGCCATCGGCCGCCTGGTGTCCAACCCCGCGCTCGCCGCCGAAGCCCTCGAATCGCCTGGCAAGGCTGACGCGCTGCTCAACGAACTGACCAGCTATTCGCCATTGCGCGCCGCCGCCCTGTACGACGGCGAAGGCAACCGCCTGGCACAGATGCAACACGGCGACCGCCTGCACCTGCCGGACAACTATCGGCATATCGAAGCCTGGCGCGTCACCGAATTTCGCAGTAACCAGGTCATTACACTCCCCCGCGCCGGCCAGCCGTCCGGGCATTTGTTGTTGGTGGCCAGCAGCGAGTTGCCGGTAGCGTTCTATACCGGCACCTTGACGGCGAGCCTGGGCATCCTGATTTTCAGCGTGTTGTTGTGGCTGATCATCGCCCGCCAGATCAAACGCCTGATCACCCGCCCCATCCACGAACTGGAAGAGCTCTCGCGCCAAGTCACCCGCGAGGAAAACTACGCCCTGCGCGCCGGCCGCGGCAACCACGACGAGATCGGCAGCCTGGCCGAAGCCTTCAACACCATGCTGTCGCGCATCGAAGCCCGTGAGCAGCAGCTCAAGCGCGCGCGGGACGACTCTCAAGCGGCGTATGACCAGGCCCAAGGCCTGGCCGAAGAGACGCGCCACACCAACCGCAAGCTGGAACTGGAAGTGCAGGTTCGCAGCAAGATCGAGAAAAAGCTTACCGGTTTCCAGAATTACCTGAACAGCATCATCGACTCGATGCCCTCGGCGCTGATCGCCCTGGATGAACAGCTCTACGTCACCCAATGGAACCAGGAGGCCAGCGCCCTCTCCGGCACACGCCTGGACGAAGCCTTGAACCAGCCGATCTACCTGGCTTTCCAGCCGCTCAAGCCTTACCTGCCGCAGATCCGGGCGGCGGTAGAGCAACATACCGTGGAGCGCATCGAGCGTGTCACCTGGTTCAAGGACGACGAAACCAAGCATTACGCCCTGACCTTCTACCCGCTGATGGGCGGGGCCGGGCGTGGCGTGGTGATCCGGATCGATGACATCACCCAGCGCTTGTCCCTGGAAGAAATGATGGTGCAGTCGGAGAAAATGCTTTCCGTGGGTGGCCTGGCTGCTGGTATGGCCCATGAGATCAACAACCCGCTGGGGGCGATCCTGCACAACGTGCAGAACATCCGCCGGCGCCTGTCCCCCGACTTGCCCAAGAACCTCGAGCATGCGGAACAGGCCGGCATCGAGCTGGAAACGGTCAACCGCTACCTGCAAAGCCGCGAAGTGCCGCAGTTGCTGGATGGCATCCAGCAGGCTGGGGCGCGGGCGGCGAAGATCGTCACTCACATGCTCAGTTTCAGCCGTCGCAGCAACCGGCAGATGGCTCCATGCGACCTGCCTGCGCTGATCGACCAGGCCGTGGAAATCGCCGGCAATGATTTCGACCTGACCATCGGCTTTGATTTCAAGGGCCAGGCGATCATCCGCCAGTTCGACCCTCAACTCGGCCCGGTACCCGGCACCGCCAACGAGCTCGAACAAGTACTGCTCAACCTGCTGAAAAACGCTGCCCAAGCCATTCACCTGCGTGAAGACGACAGCGAACCGGGACGCATCATCCTGCGCACGCGCCTCAACCCGCCGTGGGCGGAGATCCAGGTGGAAGACAATGGCATCGGCATGAGCGAAAACGTGCGCAAGCGTACGTTCGAGCCGTTCTTCACCACCAAGGAAATCGGCCAGGGCACCGGGCTTGGTCTGTCGGTGTCGTATTTCATCATCACCAACAATCACAAAGGCCAGATGGAAGTGCACTCGACCCTCGGCCAAGGCACCTGCTTCACCCTCCGTCTGCCCCTGGCCGGCAGCCAACTGCCGCCTTATGAACTGACTCAACTGGAGCACTGACCATGGGCTTTCGCCTGTCGAAGATCTACACACGTACCGGCGACAAGGGTGAAACCGGCCTGGGCGATGGCCGCCGCGTGCCCAAGGACCACCCACGGGTGGAAGCGATTGGTGAGGTGGATACGCTGAACAGCCAGATGGGCTTATTGCTGGCCAGCCTCGAAGAACAGAGTGGCAAGCATCCGGAGTTGAGGGATGTGATCGAGGTGCTTACGCCTTGCCAGCATCGTTTGTTCGACCTGGGCGGTGAACTGGCAATGCCGGTGTACAAAGCCTTGAACGCTGCCGAAGTGGATCGGCTGGAAGCCGCGATTGACCGCTGGAATGAGGAAGTGGGGCCGCTGGAGAACTTCATCCTGCCCGGTGGTTCGGCGTTGATCGCCCAAGCCCACGTGTGCCGCAGCCTGGCGCGCAGTGCGGAGCGGCGGTGTCAGCAGTTGAATGCGATTGAGCCGTTGGAGGGGGTGGGGTTGGCGTACATCAATCGGTTATCGGATTTATTGTTTGTGGCGGCGAGGGTGATTGCTCGGCGCCAAGGTGTTGCGGAGATCTTGTGGCAGGCGGCTGCTAAGCCCCACTGAGTTTTCAGTGCCTGATCTGACGCCTTCGCGGGCAAGCCCGCTCCCACATTCGACCGTATTTCAAAGGTAGAACTCGGTCAATTGTGGGAGCGGGCTTGCTCGCGAAGAGGCCCGTCAGAACACCATCAAACCTCAGGCCAAAATGCCCGAATCCCCGCCACACCCTGAGCCCCAACCTCCCAAGCCTGTTCCCGCTCGGCGGGCCCAACCCCGCCTAACAGAAACACCGGCTTGCTGAACCCACGGATCAACTCTGCCGCCTGCTCCCATCCCAATGGCTGTGCATCGGGGTGAGTCTGGGTCGGCTGTACCGGCGACAGCGTGACGAAATCCACGTCCATCATTTCTGCCAGTGCCAGCTCTTCTGCATTGTGGCAAGACGCCGCCAACCAACGATCTTTAGGAAGCGGTCGACCTTTGCTCGCGTATTTACGCAGTTGTGCCGAGGTCATGTGCCAACCGGCCGAAGGAAAATCACCCAGCCACTCGAACGGTCCCTTGAGCATCAACTGAGCCTTACCCGCGCACAGGCCTACTGCGTCCACCGCCAGGTCACGGTATTTAGGGTCGTAGCCATTGGGCGCACGCAGTTGTATCAGCTTGATTCCGCCAGCAATGGCTTTCTGGATACCCCGCAGTAACGTCGGGGTTTCCAGTTCGCCAGGGGTGATCAAATACTCAGCGGGCAAACGCGCCGCCGCAACGATTGGCGCGTTAGCCGCCGGGAACTCATAGTTGATCAGATCCCGAGGAGCGACCCATTCCAGCGGTTGCCCTTCAACACCATGGGGCTCGCCGGTAAACGCCGACACTTCCCAGACATCCAGCAACACCTGCTTGTCTGGATAGTCGTGCTGAACCTTGATCAGCGGCCGCGCAGTGGTGACCTGGATGCCCAGCTCTTCCTGCAATTCGCGGGACAGCGCGCTGGCGACCGATTCATCGGCCTCCACCTTGCCGCCGGGAAACTCCCAGAGGCCGCCTTGATGCTGGGTATCGGCGCGGCGCGCCAGCAGGATCCTGCCGTCGACACCGCGGATCACCGCTGCTGCTACATGCACTCGTTTCACCGCGCTTATCCTCTTAGGTACGGTATTCCGCGTTGATCTTTACGTACTCGTGGGACAGGTCGGTGGTCCAGATGGTTTCGCTGCACGCGCCGCGACCCAGCTCGATGCGGATGGTGATTTCTTCCTGCTGCATCACAGCCGAGCCTTGAGCTTCGGTGTAGGACTCAGCGCGGGCGCCACGGCTAGCGATGCACACGTCGCCGAGGAACACGTCAATCTTGCTCACGTCCAGGTCCGGCACGCCGGCACGGCCCACAGCGGCCAGGATACGGCCCCAGTTCGGGTCAGAGGCGAACAGCGCCGTCTTGATCAGCGGCGAATGCGCCACGGTGTAGCCCACGTCCAAGCATTCCTGATGATTGCCGCCACCATTCACTTCAACAGTAACAAACTTGGTGGCGCCCTCGCCGTCACGCACGATGGCCTGGGCCACGTCCATGCACACTTCGAACACCGCCTGCTTCAACGCCGCGAACAACGGGCCGCTGGCCTCGGTGATTTCCGGCAGGTTGGCCTGGCCGGTGGCGATCAGCATGCAGCAGTCGTTGGTCGAGGTGTCGCCATCGATGGTGATGCGGTTGAACGACTTATTGGCGCCGTCCAGGATCAGGCTGTGCAGCACGTCGCGGGAGACTTTGGCGTCGGTGGCGATGTAGCCGAGCATGGTGGCCATGTTCGGACGGATCATGCCCGCGCCCTTGCTGATACCGGTCACGGTGACGGTCACGCCATCGTGCACGAACTGGCGGCTGGCGCCTTTGGGCAGGGTGTCGGTGGTCATGATGCCGGTTGCTGCCGCGGCCCAGTTATCCACAGACAGATCGTCCAGCGCGGCTTGCAATGCACCTTCGATTTTCTCGACAGGCAGCGGCTCACCGATCACGCCGGTGGAGTACGGCAGCACTTGGCTGGCGTCCACGCCGGTCAGTTGGGCCAGCTTGGCGCAGGTGCGTGCAGCCGCCACCAGGCCAGGCTCGCCGGTACCGGCGTTGGCATTGCCGGTGTTGGTCAGCAGGTAACGGATCGTGCCGGCAACACGTTGCTTGGCCAGGATCACCGGCGCGGCGCAGAACGCATTGAGGGTGAACACACCGGCGACGGTCGAGCCTTCGGCACAGCGCATCACCACCACATCCTTGCGCCCCGGGCGCTTGATGCCGGCCGAAGCGATACCGAGTTCAAAACCGGCAACCGGGTGCAATGTGGGCAAAGGACCAAGACCAACAGCCATGAATGCGCTCCTTATAAATCAGATGATGTCTGTACCGTCGTGAGCGACGGCGAAATTAATGGCAAAACGCCGCGACGGCAGAGGCCGGTCGCGGCGCAGGGTGTAGCAGCGTCAGGCAAAAATCTTATTCGATCTGGCCGTGGCAGTGTTTGAACTTCTTGCCCGAACCGCAGTAGCACAGTTCGTTGCGGCCCAGCTTCTGGTCATTGCGAACCGGGGTTTGAGCCAGGGCCACGTCGACCTCTTCGCCCAATACCTCAGGCGCTTCCAGGCCCGGTGCTTCGTCATGCTGGAACTGCATGCGCGCAGCCAGAGCCTCGGCTTCCTGACGCAGGCGGGCTTCTTCCTCGATCGGGTCTTCGCGACGCACCTGAACGTGGGAGAGCACGCGAATCGAATCGCGCTTGATCGAATCCAGCAGTTCGGAGAACAGCGTGAACGACTCGCGCTTGTACTCCTGCTTCGGGTTCTTCTGGGCGTAGCCACGCAGGTGGATGCCGTGACGCAGGTGGTCCATGGTCGACAGGTGGTCTTTCCACAGGTCGTCCAGCACGCGCAGCACGATTTGCTTCTCGAAGGTGCGCAGTGCTTCGGCACTCGCCTGCTCTTCTTTCTCGTTGTACGCGGCCAGCAGCTCGGTCATCAGCTTCTCGCGCAGCGTCTCTTCGTACAGGTGGTCGTCTTCGTCCAACCACTGCTGAACCGGCAAGTCCACACCGAAGTCGCTCTTCAAAGCGGCTTCCAGACCGGCAACATCCCACTGCTCTGGCAGGGACTGTGGCGGGATGTGTGCGCTGACGGTGGCGTTGAGCACGTCCTGACGGAAATCAGCGATGGTCTCGCCAATATTGTCGGCGGCCAGCAACGTGTTACGCATGTGATAGATCACTTTACGCTGTTCGTTGTTGACGTCATCGAACTCAAGCAGTTGCTTACGAATGTCGAAGTTGCGGCCTTCAACCTTACGCTGGGCCTTCTCGATGGCGTTGGTCACCATGCGGTGCTCGATCGCTTCGCCGGACTGCATGCCCAGGGCCTTCATGAAGTTCTTCACGCGGTCCGAGGCGAAGATGCGCATCAGGCTGTCTTCCAGGGACAGGTAGAAGCGGCTGGAGCCGGCGTCACCCTGGCGACCGGCACGACCACGCAGCTGGTTGTCGATACGGCGCGATTCGTGACGCTCGGACGCGATCACCTGCAGGCCACCGGATTCCAGCACGGCCTGGTGACGTTTCTGCCAGTCCGCCTTGATCTGGGCGATCTGCTCAGGGCTCGGGTTTTCCAGTGCCGCGACTTCCACTTCCCAGTTACCGCCCAACAGGATGTCGGTACCACGACCGGCCATGTTGGTCGCGATGGTCAGTGCGCCTGGGCGACCGGCCTGGGCGATGATCTCGGCTTCTTTTTCGTGGAACTTGGCGTTGAGGACCTTGTGCTCGATGCCTTCCTTGTTGAGCAGGTTCGATACGTGCTCGGAAGTCTCGATGGTAGCGGTACCCACCAGGATCGGACGACCCTGGGCCATGCCGTCCTTGATGTCGTTGATGATTGCCGCGTATTTCTCTTCGGCCGTCAGGAACACCAGGTCGTTGAAGTCTTTACGCGCCAACGGCTTGTTCGGCGGAATGACCATCACGGCGAGGTTGTAGATCTGGTGGAATTCGAACGCTTCGGTGTCGGCCGTACCGGTCATGCCGGACAGTTTGTTGTACAGACGGAAGTAGTTCTGGAAAGTGGTGGACGCCAACGTCTGGCTTTCAGCCTGGATGTTGAGGTGTTCCTTGGCTTCGATGGCCTGGTGCAGGCCTTCGGACAGACGGCGACCCGGCATGGTACGGCCGGTGTGTTCGTCAACCAGCACGACCTGACCGTCCTGCACGATGTATTCGACGTTGCGATGGAACAGCTTGTGGGCGCGCAGGCCGGCATACACATGGGTCAATAGGCCCAGGTTGTGTGCCGAGTACAGGCTTTCACCTTCGGCCAGCTCGCCGATCTGGGTCAGCATCTCTTCGACGAACTGGTGACCGGCTTCGTTGAGTTCGACCTGGCGGGTCTTCTCGTCGATGCTGAAGTGACCTTCTTTGGTCACCACGCCTTCCACTTCCTCGATGTGCTGCTCCAGACGCGGAATCAACTTGTTGATTTCGGTGTACAGGCGCGAGCTGTCTTCGGCCTGGCCGGAGATGATCAGTGGGGTACGGGCTTCGTCGATGAGGATGGAGTCGACTTCGTCGATCACGGCAAAGTTGAGTTCGCGCTGGAATTTTTCATCCATGCTGAACGCCATGTTGTCGCGCAGGTAGTCGAAACCGAATTCGTTGTTGGTGCCGTAGGTAATGTCGCAAGCGTAGGCAGCGCGCTTCTCTTCCGGCGGCTGGAATGGCGTAACGACGCCAACGGTCAGGCCGAGGAATTCATAGAGCGGGCGCATCCAGTTGGCGTCCCGGCGGGCCAGGTAGTCGTTCACCGTCACAACATGCACGCCCTTGCCGGACAATGCGTTGAGGTAAACGCCCAGGGTTGCCACCAGGGTCTTGCCTTCACCGGTACGCATTTCGGCAATCATGCCTTCATGCAAGGTCATGCCGCCGATCAACTGGACGTCGAAGTGGCGCATGCCCATGACACGCTTACCGGCTTCACGGGCGACCGCAAAGGCTTCGGGCAGCAGCTTGTCGAGGGTTTCACCTTTGGCTATGCGGGCCTTGAACTCTTGGGTCTTGGCGCGCAATTGCTCGTCCGAAAGGGCAACCATCTGCTCTTCGAAGGCATTGACCAGCTGCACCGTCTTGAGCATGCGTTTGACTTCGCGCTCATTCTTGCTTCCAAAAAGTTTCTTTAACAAAGGCGCAAACATATCGGCAGGTTCTTCCACACATAGGGATGGAGGGCGCACCGTGAGTGGCCCGAGCAGCCCTCACGGCCGCATGCGAACGCGCATTCTACCCGGATTCGTGGGTGAGGAAAGTGGCGTTGTTCCCCGATGCTGGCATGGTGCTGTGAGAGGGCTTGTTTAAAATAAGGGCTTTTGCTGGAACTTCAACCCATGAAGCGCAGAAGTTACCAATTGATTTCATGAGCAAAACCCCACGGATGCATTGCCTGGGGCCGTACAGGCGCGTTCTGCTAAGATGGCGGCTCTGTTACTTAAGGTGTCCAATAATGGCATTTCGCCCCTTATCAGCCCGCGCTCCCGCCGTGTTGCTTCGCGATGCCAAGCCGCTGAAAGCCATCTTCGGCCATGCGCAACGGTTGGGCCGCCTGCAACGGCTGCTCGAGACCCAGCTGCAACCGGCAGCGCGCGAACACTGCCGCGTGGCGTCCTGGCGTGAAGGCAACCTGCTGCTTATTGTCACAGATGGCCACTGGGCGACACGTTTGCGCTATCAGCAAAAACGCCTGCAACGCCAATTGATGGCCTTTGATGAATTCGCCGGCTTGACGCGCATCCAGTTCAAGGTGCAACCGCCCACCACCCGACCTGGCGTGGCGGAGCATGTTCATGATCTGTCGCCCAATGCCGCCGAAACCATTCAGGCAACGGCCGACGGCATCAGCAACCCAGGTTTGCGCGCGGCGCTTGAACGGCTGGCGGCCCACGCCAAGCCCAAGCCCTGAATCGCTATTTGCGCTTGCTGCCACCCAATAACGACCCCAACAAGCCACGCACCAGTTGCCGCCCCATCTGATTGGCGGCTTGCTGCATCGCGGACTTCAGCGCCTTGCCTGCGGTTGTGCCGAGAAACGCCCCGGCCTTGTCGGTGAAGCTGGGCTCCTCGGCGGCCGGCTTGGCCTCTTCGGTTGGCCCAAGCTCTTTACGCGCCATCAGCACCTCATACGCGGATTCCCGATCAATCGGTTTGTCATACCGACCCAGCAACGGCGAACTGGCCACCAAGGCTGCTCGTTCGGCTGCGCTGAGCGGCCCGATCCGGGATTGTGGCGGTGCGACCAGGACACGTTGGACGACTTCCGGCGTACCCTTTTCCTGCAGTGTTCCCACTAAAGCCTCGCCTGTACCCAGCTCGGTCAATACCGAAAGGGCATCAAAGGCCGGGTTTGGCCTAAAACCATCGGCTACGGCGCGCAAGGACTTCTGTTCCTTGGTCGTAAACGCCCGCAGGCCATGCTGGATGCGCAGGCCAAGCTGGGCCAGCACGCTGTCCGGCAAATCGCCTGGGGATTGGGTGACGAAATACACGCCAACCCCTTTGGAGCGGATCAGCCGCACCACCTGCTCCAGACGTTCCTGCAATGCCTTCGGCGTATCGGCGAACAGTAAATGCGCCTCATCGAAAAACAGTGCGAGCAGCGGTTTGTCGGCGTCGCCACGTTCAGGCAGTTGCTCGAACAACTCCGCCAACAACCACAGCAGGAAGGTTGCGTACACCTTCGGCGCCTCATGCACCAAGCGGCTGGCGTCCAGCAGATGGATGCGACCACGCCCGTCAGCGGTGGGCTGCAGGATATCTTCCAGTTGCAGGGCCGGTTCACCAAACAAAGCTTCTGCGCCCTGCTGCTCCAGCACTGCCAGGCGTCGCAACAGTGCCTGGCTGGAACCGGTGGTCATCAGCGCCGCGTCTTCGCCCAGCAACTCTGGGTGATAGCGCAGATGATTGAGCAGTGCCTTGAGGTCCTTGAGATCCAGCAACAATAAGCCTTCGCGATCGGCCACCTTGAACGCCGCGTAAAGCGCCGACTGCTGGCTATCGGTGAGTTCCAGCAAACTACCGAGCAACAATGGGCCCATTTCGCTGATGGTGGTGCGCAATGGGTGACCTGACTGCCCGTGGATATCCCACAGCGTGACCGGATAAGCCTTGGCCGTGTAATTGAGGAAAGGCATGCCGGCGATGCGCTCGGCGACCTTGCCCTGCGGGTTCGCCGCGGCGCCCAGGCCGCACAAGTCACCCTTGATATCCGCCGCAAACACCGCTACGCCGGCATCACTGAAGGCTTCGGCCAGGCGTTGCAGCGTGACGGTCTTGCCGGTGCCGGTGGCGCCGGCGATCAACCCGTGACGGTTGGCCAGGCGCATGGCCTGGGCGATGGGCTGGCCGTCGAGGCCGGCGCCGATTAGCAGTTGCGAGGAGTCAGGCATTTCGTCACCCATGGTTAATCTTTAGTGCGGCCAGGTCGATACAGAGCAGTGTGAGACCCACAAAGTCTAAAAATAGGTCAGATAGTTCCCACAGGGACCACCGGAACCATCACCAGAAGTATCACACCTTTTTTGACGCTGCCATTTTGCGCCTCCCATAAGGACGCGCTTCGGATATTAAGACCTTAGCGGACCCTACAAGCCATGAATAAAAATCTGCGCTTCAGCCACAAAATCCTGCTTGCAGCCTCCCTTATCGTCATTGCCGCATTTGCGCTGTTTACTCTCTACAACGACTACCTGCAACGCAACGCGATACGCGACGATCTCAACAACTACCTGCACGAGATGGGCGATGTCACCGCCAGCAATATTCAAACCTGGCTTAACGGGCGCATTGCCCTGGTGGAAAACGCCGCGCAAAACATCGCCATCAACCCCGAGCCGTCCGCGGTTGCCAGCCTGCTGGAACAGAAAACCCTGACGTCCTCCTTCATGGCGACCTACGTCGGTGACAGCAAGGGCGCCTTCACCATCCGCCCCGACACCAAGATGCCGGACGGTTTCGACCCGCGTGTTCGCCCCTGGTACAAGGGCGCCCAGAGCAGCAACGGTTCAACCCTGACCGAGCCCTATATCGATGCAGCCACCGGCAAGTTGATCATTTCCGTTGCCACTCCCAGCAACCAAGGCACCCAGAGCATCGGCGTGGTCGGCGGTGACCTGAGCCTGCAAACCCTGGTGGATAACATCGGCGCGCTGAACTTCGGTGGCATGGGCTACGCGTTCCTGGTCAGCGCCGACGGCAAAGTACTGGTACACCCGGATAAAAACCTGGTGATGAAGACCCTGGCCGACGTGTATCCGAAAAATACGCCGAAGATCAGCGCAGACTTCAGCGAAGTCGAAGCCAACGGCAAGGACAACATCGTCACCTTTACGCCGATCAAGGGCCTGCCCTCGGTGAACTGGTACCTCGGTATATCAGTCGATAAAGACAAATCCTTCGCCATGCTCAGCGAGTTCCGCACCTCCGCGGTCATCGCCACGCTCATTGCGGTGGTGATCATCATCGCCCTGCTCGGCATGCTGATCCGCATTCTGCTCCAACCACTGCACGTGATGACCCGCGCCATGCAGGACATTGCCGATGGCGAGGGCGACCTGACCCGCCGCCTGACCATCCAGAACCACGATGAATTCGGCACTCTGGGTAACGCCTTCAACCGCTTCGTGGAGCGCATTCATACATCGATCCGCGAAGTGTCTTCCGCCACCCAGCAGGTCAACGAGGTGGCACTGCGGGTGGTCAGCGCCTCCAACTCGTCGATGGTAAATTCCGATGAGCAGGCCAACCGCACCAACAGCGTCGCCGCCGCCATCAATGAACTGGGCGCTGCGGCCCAGGAAATCGCGCGCAATGCAGCGCAGGCCTCCCATCAGGCCAGCGATGCACGGCATCTGGCTGAGGATGGCCAGCAGGTGGTGGAACGCAACATCAAGGCGATGAACCAGTTGTCGTCGATGATCAGCGCCTCCAGCAGTAACATCGAAGCGCTCAATAGCAAGACGGTGAACATCGGCCAGATTCTCGAAGTGATCACCAGTATTTCCCAGCAAACCAACCTGCTGGCATTGAACGCCGCCATCGAAGCGGCGCGTGCTGGGGAAGCCGGGCGAGGGTTTGCGGTGGTCGCGGATGAAGTGCGCAACCTGGCGCATCGCACTCAGGAATCGGCGCAACAGGTGCAGAAGATGATCGAAGAACTGCAAGTCGGTGCGCGGGACTCGGTCAGCACCATGGGTGAAAGCCAGCGACATAGCCTTGAAAGTGTCGACATCGCCAACCTGGCCGGCGAACGCCTGAACAGCGTGACCCAACGCATCGGCGAAATTGATGGCATGAACCAGTCCGTCGCCACTGCCACTGAAGAACAGACCTCGGTGGTGGAGTCGATCAACATGGACATTACCGAGATCAACACCCTCAACCAGGAAGGTGTGGAAAACCTGCAATCGACACTGCGTGCTTGTGCCGACCTGGAACAACAGGCTGCACGTTTGAAACAATTGGTTGGCAGTTTCCGGATCTGATCAGGCGTCCTTGGTCTCGGACTTGGCCCGCTCCTGCTCCCACAGTTCGGCGGCACCGGGAAATTCGGTGCCGTCCTCGCTGTTCAGGTCATCTGGGTCGTATCGACTCAAACAGCCCTCCCCCAATGTGGCGGGGGCCTTTGAAGTGGCTTTGTCCAGCGGATCACTCATGACTCAATCCTCGGCAGCATAAAGAAAAAGGGCCTGGGACGATTTAACGCCCAGGCCCTTCATTCTTCAATCACAACCGTTCGATCAGAACACGACGGTCTTGTTGCCGTGCACCAGCACGCGGTCTTCCAAGTGGTAACGCAGGCCACGGGCCAGCACCATCTTCTCGACGTCACGACCGAAACGCACCATATCTTCAATGCTGTCGCTGTGGCTGACACGCACCACGTCCTGCTCGATGATCGGGCCGGCGTCCAGTTCTTCGGTGACATAGTGGCACGTAGCACCGATCAACTTCACGCCACGCAGGGACGCCTGGTGGTACGGCTTGGCGCCGACGAACGACGGCAGGAAGCTGTGGTGAATGTTGATCACCTTGCCAGCATATTCGCGGCACAGTTCCGGCGGCAGGATCTGCATGTAGCGCGCCAGCACGACCACGTCGGCTTCGTGCTGCTTGACCAGGCGCGAGACCTCGGCGAACGCCGGCTCCTTGTCCTGCGGATTGACCGGCACGTGGTAATACGGGATGCCATGCCACTCAACCATGCTGCGCAGGTCATCATGGTTGGAAATTACACAGGCGATCTCGCAGTCCAGCTCATCGCTGTGCCAGCGATGCAGCAAGTCGGCCAGGCAATGGGATTCACGGCTGGCCATCAACACCACGCGTTTCTTCTGCTCGGTGTCGGTGATATGCCAGGTCATCGAAAACTCTTCGGCGATGGGCGCAAATGCGTCGCGGAAGGCATCAAGACCAAAAGGCAGCGAATCGGCACGAATCTCGTGACGCATGAAGAACCAACCGCTGAGATTGTCCGAGTGATGACTCGCCTCGGTGATCCAACCGTTGTGGGAGGCCAGAAAGTTACTGACCTTGGCAACGATGCCAACCCGGTCCGGGCAAGCAATCACCAGCCGAAAAGTGCGCATTAGGGGGAAACTCCAGAACTTCGCAAAGGCCGCCATTCTAGCGATTGCGCAGGAAAACTGCAGTATTCGTTGACGCTTATTCTGATCGCCGGCCGACGGCTTGTCCCTTAATAGCCTATGGTTTTACCACCTTTATATGAATTTAGTACGTCACCCTATGGCTGTTTCACGTATTTCAGGGGAATTATCTTAAGGCCTACGCCCTAGTAATTAACTCGAATGCATAGCAAGGCTACAAACATTCAAAGTAATTCACATAAATGCGCGCTTAAATGTTTACTTGGGCAAACTGCCTGACTATTATTGGGCCACTGTCCCTGTCAATCAGCGCTCTACATAAGGTAGTCCACATGTCTCTGATCAACGAATACCGTGCCACCGAAGAAGCTATCAAAGAGCTGCAAGCCCGTTTGAAGAACCTGTCCCAAGACGACAAACTGCAAACCGAGCTGGAATTCGAAGGCAAACTGCGCGCCCTGATGGGTGAGTACTCCAAATCCCTGCGTGACATCATCGCGCTGCTGGATCCAGAGTCGAAAGTTAAAGCACCACGTGGCGCTGTGAAAACTACCGGCACCAAGCGTGCTCGCAAAGTCAAACAGTACAAAAACCCGCACAACGGCGAAGTGATTGAAACCAAAGGTGGCAACCACAAAACCCTGAAAGAGTGGAAAGCCAAGTGGGGCGGTGACGTGGTTGAAGGCTGGGCAACCCTGCTGGGCTAAGCCTCGCCAGGCCTGTGCCTGATACGCGACACATTAAAAACGCCAGCTTGCTGGCGTTTTTTATTGCCTGTGTATTGTGTGAAGACAGATTACAGGTTCACCTTGCCGGCCAATGAGTCGGCATATCCCTGCCATTGCTCAAGCACCTCGGCCTGGAACGGCGTAGCACTATCGGCAAATTCTTGTTTAGCCTGTTTAAATGCCGCAAGGGTATTCGGCGCGCCCCACTCTGGGTCCGACAAACGTTGCTGGCAGAAAAGCTGCCAGCGTTGTTGCTCCTCACTGTTCAAGGTATCGGGGAAGTTACGCGCTCGGTAGCGAAACAATAATTCAGGCAGCCGGTGATCATCAAAAGGCCATTGCTGGCGAGCTAATTGTGCGGGCTCGGCCATCCGGACTTGTTCACATAAACGTCGATCACGATCTCCGATAAAACCATCGTATAGCTGTTGCTCCGGGTCTGAACTCGGCGCGAAATCTTCCTCGGCATAAATAGCCGCCAACTTATCGCGCCAACTCTCTTGTGCGTCAGTTAGCCGCAGGGCACGCTCCTGATAAAGATTCATGTCCAAGTGCAGACGCTCACGATCTTCTGCTCGAAGCACATTCAAAGGCGCAACCACAGGGCAGCGATTGATGTGCACCAACTTGAGCGGCACCGGCAACTCGCCCTCGGCAAGATCGTCACGCCTGGTGTAGAAGCGCTGGCGCAAGGTATCGGCATCCAGGTCCAGCAAACCTTGAGGGTCGAGACCGAGATCACAAACGATCAGTGCGTTGCGATTGCGCGGGTGCCATGCCAGCGGTAGCACAACCCCCAGGTAGTGACGCTCGGCGGAAAAACGCCCGGAGATATGCACCATGGGTTGCAGCAAACGCACCTGATCCATCACGCGCTGCTTGCTACGTAGCTGAAACAGCCATTCGTACAGCTTGGGCTGTTTCTCACGCACCCTTCGCGCCAGGGCAATGGTGGCACGCACATCGGACAATGCATCGTGAGCCTGGCCATGGTCGATACCGTTGGCTTCGGTCAGACGCTCCAGCTTGAGCGTGACACGCCCATCCTGTTGCGGCCATTCAATGCCTTCCGGGCGCAGGGCGTAAGCGGTGCGAATTACGTCGATCAGATCCCAGCGACTGTTGCCGCCCTGCCACTCACGCGCGTAAGGATCGAAGAAATTGCGGTACAGGCTGTAGCGCGTCATCTCATCGTCAAATCGCAAGGTGTTGTACCCAGCGCCACACGTACCCGGGGCGGCCAGCTCAGCATGCACCCGAGTCATGAAATCGGCCTCGGCCAGGCCTTTTTCCGCGAGGATTGCGGGAGTGATGCCGGTAATTGCGCAGGCGATGGGATGGGGCAGGATATCGTCGCTGGGCTGGCAATAAAGATTGACCGGTTCGCCGATCTCATTGAGTTCGTGGTCCGTCCGAATGCCGGCTACTTGAAGCGGGCGATCACTGCGCGGATTGATGCCGGTGGTTTCATAGTCGTACCAGAAAATGGAGGTCACGGGCTATTCCTGTACTGAAGATCGACAAAGTCTAGGCGCTTGACCGCCTCTACGGCCAGCACCAAATCAACTGTACAAACATCCAGCAAAACCTTGAGTGGTTGCTTCCATCGTCGACACTGCTAGCATCCGTATCTCCCAGCCACTCTGCACTGCCAAGGATCGCGATGCCGTCAGCCCCATTGGACACCCGCTACCAGATCGAGACCCCGGAGGGCATCGACCTGCCGTTGCGCCCCGCCGGTCTCGTGCCGCGCGTGCTGGCCTTTGCCTTCGACCTGGGGGTGCGCGCAGTGGTCATGGGCGTTCTGCTGGTGCCATTGGCCATGCTTGGCAACGTCGGCATCGGCCTGGGTTCGCTGCTGCTGTTCCTGATCAGTTGGTGGTACATGGTGCTGTTCGAAGTACTCAACCAGGGATGCTCACCTGGCAAACAGGTCATGGGGTTACGGGTGGTACACGATGACGGCACACCGATCGGCTGGGCCGCGTCACTGATCCGCAATTTGCTGCGGTTTGTCGACATGCTGCCATTCGGTTACTTTCTTGGCGCGATCAGTTGCCTGCAGCATCCTCACTTCAAGCGCCTGGGCGACCTGGCCGCCGGCACACTGGTGATCTACCGGGAACAACCGCTTCTGCGTCCCCAGATTCCTCAAGCTGCCGCCCTACGCTTGCCCTTCGCTCTGGATCTGAGTGAACAACGGGCCATCCTTGGCTTTGCGGAACGCCAGGGTGAGCTTTCCACGGAGCGCGTTCACGAGTTGGCTTCGATTCTCGCCACGCCCTTGCAGGTATCCCCGGCCCGCGCCGTGGAACAACTCAACGGCGTGGCCAGTGGCCTGTTGGGGCCGACATGAAGCAGAGTCTTTTCGAAAGCCGTCACCAGCCTCAATGGCAGGCCTTTGCCCAATACCTGCAACAGTTGGAGCAAGGCAAGGTTAAAGCCAGTGACATGGCCGACTTCCCCCATCAGTACCGACGCCTTTGCCAGCACCTGGCATTGGCCCAGGAACGCGGCTACAGCAGCTACCTGGTAGATCCATTGCAACAACTGGCCTTGCGAGGTCATCAACAGCTCTACCGGCACCGCAGTCAATTGACGGCAAATGTGCTGGGGTTCGTGCTCGCCGATTTCCCACGGTTAGTGCGGGAACAGTGGCGTTTTGTACTGATCGCCAGCCTGTTGTTCTTTGGCAGCCTCGTGGGTATCGCGCTGCTGGTCTACCTGTTTCCCGACCTGATCTACAGCATCGTCAGCCCCCAGCAGGTTGCCGAGATGCAAAGTATGTACGACCCCGATGCCAGCCGCCTGGGCCGCACCGCTGAGCGCGCATCGAGCGAAGACTGGATGATGTTCGGCTACTACGTGATGCACAACATCGGTATCGCGTTCCAGACGTTTGCCGCCGGTTTGCTGTTCGGCCTGGGCAGCGTGTTCTTTCTGATATTCAACGGCCTGATCATCGGTGCGGTCTCCGGCCATCTGACCGAGATCGGCTACGGCCAGACCTTCTGGTCATTCGTCATCGGGCATGGTGCGTTCGAACTGACGGCCATCGCCCTTGCCGGTGCCTCCGGCTTGCAACTGGGCTGGGCACTTATCGCTCCCGGGCAACTGGCCCGTGGCGAATCATTGCGGCTGGCGGCACGCAAGAGCGTGCAAATGTTATGCGGAGTCATGCTCTTCCTGTTGATCGCAGCCTTCATCGAAGCGTACTGGTCATCCACCACCCTGATAGCCCCCTGGGTCAAGTACCTGGTTGGCGCGGCGCTGTGGCTGCTGGTAGTCGCTTACCTGAGCCTTGCCGGAAGGACTCGCCATGCGCCTCAGTGATGCCAGCGTGGTCATCCGCCCACGTACTGCCTGGGAAGCGATGGATCTTGGCGTGTTGATGGCCCGTGAGCACCGCCTGCTCCTGATGAGCAGTTGGGCGTTGGTGACTCTGCCAGTGTTCTCCGTGCTCACGGCACTGCTGTGGAAGTACCCGTCCACCGCGATGTTCCTGTTCTGGTGGCTCAAGCCAGCCTTCGATCGCTTGCCGCTGTATATCCTGTCCAAGGCGTTGTTTGGCGAAACGCCCAGCATCAAGCAGGCCGTTCGCCAGTGGCCGCGACTGCTCAAAGGCCAACTGTTGGCCAGCCTGACCTGGCGGCGACTCAGCATGAGCCGCAGCTTTGTGATGCCGGTGAGCCAACTTGAAGGCCTGGATGGCCCCGCTCGCCAAAAACGCCTGGGTGTGCTGCAGCAACGTAATGCCGGGGCCGCGCGCTGGCTAACCACTGTGGGTGTGCACCTGGAGATTGGTTTGTGGTTTGGCTGTATGGCACTGTTCTATCTATTCATTCCGCAAAACGTCGAAATGGACTGGGACTGGCAACGCCTGGCAACGGTGACGAGTTCGAAAGGGCTTTGGCTGGAACACTTGGGCAACGCGTTCTACGCCTTGATCCTCGTGTTTTGGGAACCTATCTATGTGGCCTGCGGTTTCAGCCTTTACCTGAATCGCCGCACCGTATTGGAGGCCTGGGACCTGGAGTTGGTCTTCCGCCGACTTCGTCAGCGTCTGAGCAACGTGGCGCCGTTGCTATTGCTGATGATCGGGCTGACGCTGCTGCCATTCAGTGCACCGGTCATGGCAGAAGCATCCGGTCCGTCAAAACCACTGGACACCCAGAGCGCGCGCCAATCAGTCCAATCGCTACTGGACAAGCCCCCCTTCAAGAACCCTGAAACCGTCACGCGCTATCGCTTTGGCGAAGACAAGCCGCCTGTTAAAAACAAGACTCAGCGCGACGGCAAACTTCCGGACTGGCTCAAGGCGTTGCTGGACAACCTCAACAGCAAGACCTTCAAGCACATCGCACAAGGCTTGGAGGTGCTGCTGTGGGGACTCCTGATCGGCGCCCTGTTCATGCTGGTGTGGCGTTATCGTGAGTGGTTGCGCACCTTTGTCAGCCGACGCGGGCCACGCAGGCCCCAAGATGTCAAACCCGCACCCACGCAACTGTTCGGCCTTGAATTGGGCACCGAAACGTTGCCTGACGACGTTGCCAGCGCCGCCGAACACCTGTGGGCCACCCAACCAAGGGAAGCCCTTGGCTTACTCTATCGAGGCCTGCTCAACCGACTGTTGCATGACTTCAATGTGCCGCTGAAAAGCGCGGATACCGAAGGTCAGGTCCTGGAGCGGGTTCACCTGTTACAACAACCGCAGCTCCTGGCTTTCAGCGATGAATTGACCCGGCACTGGCAGAACCTTGCTTACGGTCATCACCTGCCTCCCACCTCAGCGCAGCAACAGCTATGCATTGAATGGCGCACCCTGTTCAACTCAGGTAGCCCCCCATGAACCGGCCATTAGTGTGGGTGGGGCTATTGCTGGCGTGCCTGCTTGGAGCGGGTGGTTACTATGCATGGAGCAAGGCAATCCCCTACGACGAGGTGGTGGATCGTGGTCCGTCTCCAGAAGCCCTGGCCAACCCCTACTTGGCGGCCGAACATTTTCTACGCCAACAAGGCCTCACGGTAGATCACGCCAATAGCCTGGAGCGGCTGATGACCCTGCCGGGCAAGGGCAACAGCCTGTTGCTGCTCGGCGAGCGCAGCAACATGTCACCGCGCCAGGTAGAGCAACTGCTGGCTTGGGCCAAATCCGGCGGCCATCTGCTGCTGGTGGCCGAGGCTTTGTGGGATGAAGAGACCGGCAGGAGTGGCGATCTGCTGCTCGATCGCTTGCATATCCACCAGGTATTGAGCGACGAGCCTGAGGAGCCTGCGCCTCCCGGCAAAAAGGTTCTTGGAAAGAAGGCTCCCGACCTCACCAAACTCTACGTCGACAATGAAAACCCACCGGCATACTTCAGTTTCGACACAGACTTCAACCTCACCGACCCCAAGCACCTGGCCCAGTTTTCTGCCAACAGCGCAAGATCGAGCCACCTGATGCAACTCGACCTCGGGAACGGCCGCGTCACGGTGATCACCGACAGCGATCTGTGGAAAACCACGAACATAGGCCAGCACGACAATGCCTGGCTGCTGTGGTATCTAAACCAGGGCACAGCCGTGACCTTGTTGTTCAACAGTGACGTCGACGACCTGCTCACCTTGCTGATGCGGTACTTCCCCCAGGCCCTGGTCGCACTCACTTCGCTGATAGCCCTGGCATTGTGGCGGGCCGGCATGCGTCAAGGCCCAACCCGAGCGCCAGCCTCCACTGCTCGCCGCCAACTGCAGGAGCACCTGAAGGCCAGCGCCGATTTCCTGCTGCGCCGCAGTGGCCAGGGCACCCTGCTGCACGCCTTGCAGCGCGATATCCTGCGCGCTGCAAGGCACCGCCATCCCGGTTTTGAGCACCTCGACAATACAGAACAGTGGCGGGTGCTTGAACACCTGACGCGCCAACCCCCTCACGTCATCAGCCAGGCCCTTGGCCCACTCTCGGCAAAACGGCTTTCCAGCGCCGACTTCAGCCGGCAGGTGGCACGCCTGCAAACCCTCAGGAATGCCCTATGAGTGAATTTCCAAGCACCACTGCCTTGCCCCGTGAAACCTTGCAACGTGCCAGCGGGCAAGCCCAAGCCCTGCGCACTGAATTACGCAAAGCGGTGATTGGCCAGGACCCGGTGATCGACGATGTCCTGACCGCGCTGATCGCCGGTGGGCATGTCCTGCTCGAAGGTGTGCCAGGGCTGGGCAAAACCTTGCTCGTACGGGCACTGGCACGTTGCTTTGAAGGCGACTTCGCACGCATCCAGTTCACCCCGGACCTGATGCCCAGCGATGTCACCGGCCACGCCGTATACGACCGGCACACCGAACAATTCAAGCTGCGCAAGGGGCCGGTATTTACCCATTTGTTGCTGGCCGACGAAATCAACAGAGCCCCAGCCAAGACCCAGGCCGCGTTGCTCGAAGCCATGCAGGAGCGGCAAGTCACCCTCGAAGGCGAGGCGCTGCCCATCGGCCAACCCTTCATGGTGCTGGCGACCCAGAACCCTATCGAACAGGAAGGCACTTATCCCCTGCCGGAAGCGGAGCTGGACCGCTTCATGCTCAAGGTGCGCATGGATTACCCCGATGCGCAGCAGGAAGTGGACATGGTGCGTGAAGTCACGCGTTCGTCTCGGGCCGACATGCTGGATGTACATCCCTTGCGCACGGTGCTGCAGGCCGAAGACGTGCTGCAGCTTCAGCAGATAGCCAGTGAACTGGCACTCGACGAACACGTACTCGACTATGCCGTACGGCTGGCGCGCGCCACCCGTAGCTGGCCCGGGCTGGCCATCGGCGCTGGCCCGCGGGCGTCCATCGACTTGGTACGCGGCGCGCGTGCCCGTGCCTTGCTGCGCGGCGGTGAGTTTGTCACCCCGGACGATATCAAGGGTTGCGCCCTGGCAGTACTGCGCCATCGGGTACGTATCGCGCCAGAGCTGGATATCGATGGTCTGGAAGTCGATCAGGTGCTCAAGCAACTGCTCGATCAGATCCCCGCGCCCCGGCAATGACGTGCCCATGAAACCGACCCGTTTACTGTTGAACTGGCTTGGCGTATTGCTGGGCTTGAGCATCCTGCTGGGTACTGCGACCGCGTTGCAGTTCAACGTGCCCAAGACCTTGCACTCAATCGCGTGGGGGCTGCTGCTCGCACTGTTACTGCTCGCCCTGCTGGATGCGATGCGTCTGCGTAGCCGACCGTCACCCCGCGTGCAGCGGCAAATGCCCGGAAGCCTGGCACTGGGCCGCTGGGGGGAAATACGCCTGGTTCTTGAACATGACTTCCCACAGCCGCTGAGCGTGCAGGTGTTCGATCATGTCCCTGACGGGTTGTCCGTAGAACACATGCCCCAATCCATAGACCTGCGCCCCGGTGAACGCAGTGAGTTGGGTTATCGCCTTCGTCCGCTGCGGCGTGGTCATTTCAGTTTCAGCCGCTGTGAAATTCACCTGCCCAGCCCCATGGGCCTGTGGTCAGCACGACGACTGATCGACGTGAGCGATACCACCCGCGTCTACCCGGACTTCGCCCGTCTGTACGGCGCCCAACTGCAGGGCGTGGACAACTGGCTGAGCCAACTGGGTGTACGCCAACGCCAGCGGCGCGGCTTGGGACTGGAATTTCACCAGTTGCGCGAGTTTCGCGAAGGGGACAGCCTGCGGCAGATCGACTGGAAGGCCACCGCCCGGCAACGCACACCCATCGCTCGGGAATATCAGGATGAGCGTGACCAACAGATCGTGTTCATGCTCGATTGTGGCCGCCGCATGCGCAGCCAGGATGACCAACTGTCCCACTTTGACCATGCCCTGAATGCCTGCCTGCTGCTCAGCTACGTTGCGTTGCGCCAGGGTGATGCGGTAGGGCTGTGCACCTTTGCCGGTGACCAGCCACGCTACCTGGCGCCGGTCAAAGGCAGTAGCCAGTTGAACCTGCTGCTCAACGCGGTATACGACCTTGATACCACGCGACGGAATGCCGATTATCAGGCTGCGGCAAGCCAACTGCTGGCTCGGCAGAAACGGCGCGCGTTGGTGATCGTGATAACCAACCTGCGGGATCAGGATGATGAAACACTGCTGGCTGCCGTCAAGCGTATCAGCCGTCAACACCGGGTGTTGGTGGTCAGTTTGCGCGAGGAGGCCCTTGATCAACTGCGCCAAGCCCCCGTACAAACCTTGCCCGAAGCCTTGGCCTACAGCGGCACCATTGACTACCTGAACACCCGCAACGAACTGCACGACCGACTCAGCGCCCAAGGCCTGTCCCTACTGGACACTTTACCGTCTGAACTGGGACCGGCCCTGGTCACACGTTACCTGGGGTGGAAGAAAGCCGGTGTGCTCTGAAAAAGGGCCCGCCGAAGCTCCTTATCAAGCCGAAGCCTGCAAAGGATCAAAGCTGAAGTAATTCAACAAGACGTTGATCAACTGCCCATATTCCTCGGGTGCCTGGAGCACCCTGAACCCGGAATCGTAGTGTTGCGGGTTGATGTCCTCATGGCTCCACAGACAGGTCACCGTGAGATCGATGGGGTGGAAAGTGTCGTCAGCGCCTGGAATTTTCAAACGCAGCTCAAAGTCCACATCCACCATCATGGGCAGTTGACTGATTAACATCAGCCCATCTTCCGAGACATTGCCCAAAAAGCCGATGGGCTTGTCGGTGAGGCGGTTAAACACTTGCAGAAAATAAGGTAATTGATGCCGCTCGATCCGTCGGTCGGTAAACATGGTGAGATCGCCATCCAGTGGCCATGACTGCGGCCGTGCCAGTGATTCGAAACGGGCGCTAATCGCCCACTCTCCCTGGATCTCGGTGCGATAACAGGCAATTGCCTGCCGCTAGACAGCCACCAAGTCCGGGCCAAACATCCGTTTGCATAGAAACTTATACAAACGAACATTCAAAGAATAGCCCAAGACTGGCAACGGGCCAGTTATTGAATGACGAATATCATCACAAAGAAGCGGGACGCGGTTGCGCGACGCTTGCACCAGGGTAATGCCCCAGTTGTTGCAGGGTGTCGAGCCTTGCGCGAGCACGGTAGGCGTACTCGCTCGACGGGTACTGATTGATGATGAATTGATAGGTCTGTACCGCGTCGACGAACAGCTTTTGCCGTTCCAGGCACTGGCCGCGCAACATCGAGACTTCCGGTTGCACATAACGTCGGCTGCGACTTTCACGGTCAACCTGGGACAATTCCAGGGTAACGCGCTCGCAGTCACCGACCTTGTAGGCGCGGTAGGCATTGTTCAGATGGTGATCCATCGACCAGCGGGTGCAGCCGACAACACTGACGGCCAGGGCAGCAATGAGCAAAATTCGCATGAGGGTTCTCCTGTCTTGTGCAGTGTATCGACCCCTCGTCGAAAATCTTCAAGGATGTTCGTATTCAGCCGCAGCGAAAACAAGTCAATCATCGATAAGTAGTGCAAACGAACAATGACTACAACGAAAGAGCATAGTAGCCTTCCTCAGCGCTTGAACTCAGGAGTCTGTGCATGTCCGTCCGTCGTACCAAAATCGTCGCCACCCTTGGCCCGGCCAGCAACTCGCCGGAAGTCCTCGAACAGCTGATTCTGGCTGGTTTGGACGTTGCCCGTCTGAACTTCTCCCACGGCACCCCGGACGAGCACAAGGCTCGCGCCAAGCTGGTGCGTGACCTGGCCGCCAAGCACGGTCGCTTCGTCGCACTGCTGGGTGACCTGCAAGGCCCGAAAATCCGTATCGCCAAATTCACCAACAAGCGGATCGAGCTGAAGATCGGTGATCAATTCACCTTCTCCACCAGCCACCCGCTGACCGAAGGCAACCAGCAAGTCGTGGGTATCGACTACCCGGACCTGGTCAAGGACTGCGGCGTCGGCGACGAGCTGTTGCTGGACGACGGCCGTGTGGTGATGCGCGTCGAAACCGCGACTCCGACCGAACTGCACTGCGTCGTGCTGATCGGTGGTCCGCTGTCCGATCACAAAGGCATCAACCGTCGCGGTGGTGGCCTGACAGCCCCGGCCCTGACCGAAAAAGACAAGGCCGACATCAAGCTCGCCGCCGAAATGGAAGTGGACTACCTCGCCGTGTCCTTCCCGCGCGACGCCGCCGACATGGAATACGCCCGTAAACTGCGCGACGAAGCCGGCGGCACAGCCTGGCTGGTGGCGAAGATCGAACGCGCCGAAGCCGTGGCCGATGACGAAACCCTCGACGGCCTGATCAAGGCTTCCGACGCGGTGATGGTTGCCCGTGGCGACCTGGGCGTGGAAATCGGTGACGCCGAACTGATCGGTATCCAGAAAAAGATCATCCTGCACGCTCGCCGCCACAACAAGGCAGTGATCGTGGCGACCCAGATGATGGAGTCGATGATCCAGAACCCGATGCCGACCCGCGCCGAAGTGTCCGACGTGGCCAACGCCGTGCTCGACTACACCGACGCCGTGATGCTCTCGGCTGAAAGTGCCGCCGGCCCGTACCCGCTGGAAGCCGTGCAAGCCATGGCACGTATCTGCCTCGGCGCTGAAAAGCACCCGACCAGCAAGACCTCCAGCCACCGCATCGGCAAAGAGTTCGAAAGCTGCGACCAGAGCATCGCCCTGGCTGCCATGTACACCGCGAACCACTTCCCCGGTGTGAAGGCGATCATCGCGCTGACCGAAAGTGGCTACACGCCGTTGATCATGTCGCGCATCCGTTCCTCGGTGCCGATCTACGCGTTCACCCCGCACCGTGAAGCCCAGGCGCGCACCGCGCTGTTCCGTGGCGTGTACACCGTTCCGTTCGATCCGGCTTCGCTGGCACCGAACGAAGTCAGCCAGAAAGCTATCGACGAACTGGTCAAGCGTGGCGTCGTAGAGAAAGGCGACTGGGTCATCCTGACCAAGGGCGACAGCTACCACACAACCGGTGGCACCAATGGCATGAAGATCCTGCACGTGGGCGACCCGCAGGTCTGAGTGACACGCTGAAAAACAAAAGCCCCGCCCTGTGAATGGCGGGGCTTTTTGCTTTCTCAGGAGCGGTTGATAAACCCCGACAACGCCGCAATCGCTTCCGGCGACTTCAACCGCTGGACAAACAGCGCACCCTCTTCCTCAATCACCTGACGCAATTGCTCACGATCCACACTCTTCATGAGTTGCTTGGTCACCTGCACCGCCCCCGGTGCCAGGGTTTCGAAGCGCTCGGCCATTTCCCGCGCCTTGGCCAACGCCGCCTCGCCGCTACCCAGCGCCTCGGTGGCAATCCCCCAGGCTGCCGCCTGTTCGCCGGTAAAGCCCTCGCCCAGCAACAATAATTCCGCAGCCTTCGCGTGCCCCAACAACCTCGGCAGGATCAGGCTCGACCCAAACTCCGGGCACAGCCCCAGGTTGACGAATGGCATGCGCAACCGCGCATCACGGCTGATGTAGACCAGGTCGCAATGCAGCAACAGGGTTGTCCCGATACCCACCGCAACGCCCGCCACGGCGGCAATCACCGGTTTGCGGCAGTTGAGCAGGCTTTTCATGAAATAAAACGGTGGGCTGTCGAGATCGCTGGGCGGTTGTTCAAGAAAATCGCCGATGTCGTTACCAGCGGTAAAACAGTCACTGCTGCCCTGGATCAGTACGCAGCGGATGTCCTCATCCGCATCGGCCTGCTCCAGTGCCTCGGCCAGTTGCGTGTACATCGCGCGGGTCAGGGCGTTTTTCTTGTCGGGGCGATTGAGCTGCAAGGTCAGCAACCCGCGTTCGCGGTGTTGCAGGATGGCATCGGTCATGGCGAATCTCGCGGCTGTAGAATTCAGCGCTCAACCACGGGGCAGGAACACATCGGCCAGCAGTTGATTGCGCGGCAGTCCCGCCAGGAACAGACGCTTGGAAAACGCCTCGACACTGGCCGGGTGCCCGCAGAGTAAAGCCAGAGTTTGCCGCGAAACAAGCCGCAGTTGCGCCAATGCCTGGGTCGCCTGCGCCGCCGTCCATAGCTCCACCGTTACGTTGGAATGCTGTGCCGCCAGCTGCGCCAGGGGTTCGGCCAGGTAATGCCCCTCAGCATCATGAGCCAGGTGAATCACGCGGATGTCGCCCTGATGATCCTGGCGCAAGGCCTCACGCAACACGCCCCAAAGCGGGCCAAGGCCGGTGCCGGACGCCAGCAGCCACAACGGCCGGCTTTGCCAGTCAGGGTCGTATTGCAGCGCGCCACCGCGCAATTCGCCCAGGCGCAGACGGTCGCCCAGCTGCAACTGGCGGGCAAGATCACTGAACTCGCCAGGCAGACGGCAATCGAGGTGAAACTCCAGGAATGGGTCATCCTGGGGCAAGCTCGCCAGGGAATAGGGCCGCGCCACTTGTCCCGCCCACAACACCAGATGCTGCCCGGCCCGATAGCGCAAGCCACGCTCAGGTTGCAGACGCAGGCGCAGCACGCTCGGGCTCAACCAATCCACACCCAGTACCTGGGCCGGCAACCCGTCACGCGCCGGGTCAAAGGTTTCAACGCGCAGGTCCCCGCTCACCTGGCACTGGCACGCCAAGCGCCAGCCGTCCTGGCGTTGCGCCGGGCTCAAGGCCTCGGGCTGCTTGTCCTCGACCTCCCCCTGGCATCGCACCAGGCACGCATGGCAACTGCCGGCGCGGCAACTGTAAGGCACGGCCACACCTGCCTCGTTCAAGGTATCCAGCAGGTTGCTGCCGGTCGTTACCGACCAATGGCGTTCGCCGACATACAGTTCAGGCATATAACTCTCACCTGTAGGAGCGAGCTTGCTCGCGAAGATCGCTAACGATAACGCGGGGTGCCTGACGAAACCCATCAAATTCAAGTTTTTCGCGACCAAGCTCGCTCCTACAACCCAATCGAGCCAGGCATTCATGACCATAGTCGGGTGTATCGGCCACCGAGCCGGGTTATACTGCCGCGCCTTTTTAGCGTCGCGCCTGCACCACTTTGGCGTGCCTTGGAAAGGTGGCTTCAGCCGACCGATGCAACACTGAAGCCACCTTTATTGAATGTTCCCTTATAGAGGAGCGCGACTCATGACCGTGATCAAGCAAGACGACCTGATTCAGAGCGTTGCCGACGCCCTGCAATTCATTTCCTACTACCACCCCGTGGATTTCATCCAGGCCATGCACGAAGCCTACCTGCGCGAAGAATCGCCAGCGGCCCGTGACTCCATCGCCCAGATCCTGATCAACTCGCGCATGTGCGCCACCGGCCATCGCCCGATCTGCCAGGACACCGGTATCGTTACCGTGTTCGTGCGCGTGGGCATGGATGTGCGTTGGGACGGCGCCACCATGGGCCTTGACGACATGATCAACGAGGGCGTGCGTCGCGCCTACAACCTGCCGGAAAACGTCCTGCGTGCTTCCATCCTGGCCGACCCGGCAGGCGCGCGTAAAAACACCAAGGACAACACCCCGGCGGTCATCCACTACTCCATCGTCCCAGGCAACACCGTGGAAGTGGACGTGGCGGCCAAGGGCGGCGGTTCCGAGAACAAGTCGAAAATGGCCATGCTCAACCCGTCCGACTCGATCGTTGACTGGGTATTGAAGACCGTTCCGACCATGGGCGCCGGCTGGTGCCCACCGGGCATGCTCGGCATCGGCATCGGCGGCACCGCTGAGAAAGCCGCGGTGATGGCCAAGGAAGTGTTGATGGAGTCCATCGACATCCATGAGCTGAAAAAGCGCGGCCCACAGAACCGTATCGAAGAGATGCGCCTGGAGCTGTTCGAGAAGGTCAACCAACTGGGCATCGGCGCCCAGGGCCTGGGTGGCCTGACCACCGTGCTCGACGTGAAGATCATGGACTACCCGACCCACGCCGCATCCTTGCCGGTGTGCATGATCCCCAACTGCGCCGCCACCCGTCACGCGCACTTCGTGCTCGACGGTTCGGGCCCGGCATCGCTGGAAGCGCCACCGCTGGACGCCTACCCGGAAATCGTCTGGGAAGCTGGCCCATCGGCCCGTCGCGTCAACCTCGACACCCTGACCCCGGAAGAAGTGCAGAGCTGGCAGCCGGGCGAAACCGTGTTGCTCAACGGCAAGATGCTCACCGGTCGCGACGCCGCGCACAAGCGCATGGTCGAGATGCTGAACAAGGGCGAAACCCTGCCGGTGGACCTCAAGGGTCGCTTCATCTACTACGTCGGCCCGGTTGATCCAGTGCGCGAAGAAGTGGTTGGCCCAGCCGGCCCGACCACCGCAACGCGGATGGACAAATTCACCCGTCAGATCCTCGAGCAAACCGGTCTGCTGGGCATGATCGGCAAATCCGAGCGCGGCCCGACTGCGATCGAAGCGATCAAGGACCACAAGGCTGTGTACCTGATGGCCGTGGGCGGCGCTGCTTACCTGGTGGCGCAAGCCATCAAGAAGTCCCGCGTTGTCGCGTTCGCCGAGCTGGGTATGGAAGCGATCTACGAGTTCGACGTGAAAGACATGCCGGTCACCGTTGCTGTCGACAGCAAAGGCGAATCCGTGCATATCACCGGTCCTGCCATCTGGCAGAAAAAGATCAGTGAAAGCCTGGCGGTAGAAGTGCAGTAAGCGCTTCCCCTGCAAACATAAAGGCGACTGCGGCCATGGCCCAGTCGCCTTTTTTATGGCACATGTTATGGTGCACTCCCTTACCGTGCCTGCCCATCACCGTATGATCGTGATCCCTCGCCCCCTGCGCCTGACCTTCTATTCCCTGCTGATCATCGCCGGCGCGCTGCTGGCCGCCGCCTTGGCCACGCGCCATGCCGAACGCCAGGCCTTGGTGGACGACGCCGCCCGTGCCAATCAGCAGCTTGCGCTGTACGCCAACTCGCTGCACACCCTGATCGAACGCTACCGCGCCCTGCCCGCCGTGCTGGCGTTGGACTCGGAAATGATCAATGCCTTGAAGGGCCCGCTGGACGCCGCCACCCAGGATCTTCTCAACCGCAAGCTGGAGCGCATCAACGGTGCGGCGCAGTCCTCCACCCTGGAATTGATGGACCGCACGGGCCTGGCCGTGGCCGCCAGCAACTGGAACCTGCCCAGCAGTTATGTAGGTCACAACTACGCGTTTCGCCCCTATTTCAGCCAGACCTTGAGCCAGGGCACTGGGCGCTTTTACGCGGTGGGCGTGACCACCGGCATACCCGGTTACTTCCTTTCCAGCGCGGTGGTCGATGAACACGAACAGTTCCTCGGCGCGATGGTGGTCAAGCTTGAGTTCCCCGAACTTGAACGTGAGTGGGCCCAAGGCAATGACCTGCTGCTGGTCAGTGATGCGCGTGGCATTGTGTTCATCGCCAATCAACCCGGCTGGCGTTATCGCAACCTGCGGCCGTTGACGGTCAGCGACCTTGCCGAACTCAAGGCCACCCGCCAATACGACAAAAAACACCTGCAAGCGCTGGAAACCAGCACCCTGCAACGCTTCGACGAAAACAGCCACCTGATGCGCGTCAACGGCCCGGATGGCAATGCCAATTACATCTGGGAATCCCTGCCGCTGAAGGCCGAAGGCTGGACCTTGCACCTGCTGCGCAAACCGCAGTTCGCGTTTGAAGATCAACGTAACGCTGGCCTGGCTGCCGCCGGCTCCTGGCTGGCGCTGGTGTTCCTGGTGCTGTTCCTGACCCAGCGCTGGCGCCTGGCCCGCCTGCGCCAGCGCAGTCGCGAAGAGCTTGAACAACTGGTGGAAGAACGCACCCAGGCGCTGCGCACGGCCCAAGATGGCTTGGTGCAATCGGCCAAACTGGCGGCGCTGGGACAGATGTCCGCCGCCCTCGCCCACGAAATCAATCAGCCACTCACCGCCCAGCGCATGCAATTGGCCACATTGCGCCTGCTGCTCGATCACGGTCGTGTCGACGACGCCTACCAGGCGCTCACGCCACTGGACGACATGCTCACGCGCATGGCCGCCCTCACCGGCCACCTCAAGACCTTCGCGCGCAAAAGCCCGAGCGGCCTGCGTGAACGCCTGGACCTGGCTACCGTGGTCGACCAGTCCCTGCACTTGCTTGATGCGCGCCTGCGCGATGAATCCATCGGCGTGGTGCTCGACCTGGCCCGCCCCGCCTGGGTGCGCGGCGATGCGATCCGCCTGGAACAGGTTCTGATCAACCTGCTGCGCAACGCCCTCGATGCCATGGCCGACAAGCCGCGCAAACGCCTGGAAATCCGCCTGCATGCCGACCAACAGCTGTGGCGACTGACCGTCAGCGACAGCGGCGGCGGGATTGCCGACGAGCACCTGAACAGTGTGTTCGACCCGTTCTTCACCACCAAACCTGTGGGCGATGGCCTCGGCTTGGGGCTGGCGGTGTCCTACGCTATCGTGCACGAATTGGGTGGGCGCCTGATCGCCAGCAATCGCGGCGACGGCGCGGTATTTACCCTGACCCTGCCTATCGCGCTGGAGACGCCCGACCTATGTTGAACGCGGTGATTGTGGTCGATGACGAAGCCAGCATCCGCACGGCCGTCGAGCAGTGGTTGAGCCTCTCGGGGTTCGAGGTGCAGTTGTTCAGCCGCGCCGAGGAATGCCTGGCGCAATTGCCCAAGGATTTCCCCGGCGTGATCCTCAGCGATGTGCGCATGCCCGGACTCAGCGGCCTCGAACTGCTGGCCGAGGTACAGCGCCGCGATGCCGATTTACCGGTCATCCTGCTCACCGGTCACGGCGATGTGCCGATGGCCGTCGAAGCCATGCGCGACGGCGCCTACGACTTCCTGGAAAAACCCTTCAGCCCCGATGCCCTGCTCAACAGCCTGCGCCGTGCGTTGGACAAGCGCGGGCTGATCCTGGAGAACCGCCGCCTGCACCAGCAGGCCGATCATCGCGCGCAGTTGGAAACGACCCTGCTCGGTGTGTCGCGAGGTTTGCAAACCTTGCGCCGCCAGGTGCTGGACCTGGCGAGCCTGCCGGTCAACGTACTGATCCGTGGCGAGACCGGCAGCGGTAAGGAAATGGTCGCCCGTTGCCTGCATGATTTTGGCCCACGGTCGAAGAAACCCTTTGTCGCGCTCAATTGCGCCGCCATCCCCGAGCAGTTGTTTGAAGCCGAACTGTTCGGCCACGAAAGCGGCGCGTTTACCGGCGCCCAGGGCAAGCGCATCGGCAAACTGGAATATGCCCACGGTGGCACGCTGTTCCTCGATGAAATCGAAAGCATGCCGCTGGCCCAGCAGGTGAAACTGCTGCGCGTGTTGCAGGAACAGAAGCTTGAACGATTGGGCTCCAACCAAAGTATCCATGTGGACCTGCGCATCATCGCCGCGACCAAGCCGGACCTGTTGGACGAGGCCCGCGCCGGACGCTTTCGCGAGGACCTGGCCTACCGCCTCAACGTCGCGCAATTGCGCCTGCCGCCTTTGCGTGAGCGCCGCGAAGATATCCCGCTGCTGTTCGACCACTTTGCACAGAGCGCCGCCGAGCGCCTGGGCCGCAGCGTCGAGCCCCTGAGCGGCGCGCAACTGGGGCGCCTGCTCAGCCATGACTGGCCGGGCAATGTGCGTGAGTTGGCCAACGTCGCCGAACGTCAGGTGCTCGGCCTTGGCGAGCCGGAACCGGAAGGCATCGAGGCAGGGCAATCTCTGGCCGCTCAGCAGGAAGCGTTCGAAGCCCACTGCCTGAAAGCCGCGTTGACCCGGCACAAGGGCGACATCAAGGCCGTATTGGCCGAGCTGCAACTGCCACGCCGCACCTTCAATGAAAAGATGCAGCGCCATGGGTTGGTGCGGGACACCTTCCTGTAGGAGCTGGCTTGCCAGCGATGGCGTACTTGAGGACGCCATCGCCGGCAAGCCAGCTCCTACAATGGGCAGTGCGCGCCCGCGCCAATAAGCGGATTTCCGCTCACCACCTGAAAATCATCAGCGGCTTTCCGCTCAAAAAAAAACTGCAACCCTTCTATTCCGGGCCTTCATCCACCTGGCACAGCTCCTGCTATAGCTCCAGCCAGGCTGCGCACGCGCCGCTCCATAAAAACAACTAGATGAAGGATCCTTCAATGGATAACTCCAACGCCCTGCCTCTGGGGTCGGCGGCCGCGCCGACGAAAGAGCGCACTACCTCCAGCCGCATCAAATCGATTTTCAGTGGTTCCGTCGGCAATATGGTCGAGTGGTACGACTGGTACGTCTACGCCGCCTTCTCGTTGTACTTCGCCAAGACCTTCTTCCCGAAAGGCGACACCACCGCCCAACTGCTCAACACCGCCGCGATCTTCGCCGTGGGCTTCCTGATGCGCCCAATCGGTGGCTGGCTGATGGGCCTGTACGCCGACAAAGTCGGGCGTAAAAAAGCCCTGATGGCCTCGGTCTACCTGATGTGCTTCGGCTCGTTGCTGATTGCCCTGAGCCCAGGTTATGAAATCATTGGTATCGGTGCACCAATCCTGCTGATCTTTGCCCGTTTGCTGCAGGGCCTGTCGGTCGGCGGCGAATACGGCACCTCCGCCACCTACCTCAGCGAGATGGCGACCAAGGAACGCCGTGGTTTCTACTCCAGCTTCCAGTATGTGACCCTGATCTCCGGCCAACTCATCGCGCTGGGCGTGCTGATCGTGCTGCAACAGCTGCTGACCACCGAGCAACTGTATGCGTGGGGCTGGCGTATCCCGTTCGCCATCGGCGCGCTGTGCGCAGTCGTCGCGCTGTACCTGCGTCGCGGCATGGAAGAAACCGAGTCGTTCACCAAGAAAGAAAAATCCAAGGAAAGCGCGATGCGCACCTTGATGCGCCACCCCAAGGAACTGCTGACCGTAGTCGGCCTGACCATGGGCGGCACCCTGGCGTTCTACACCTACACCACCTACATGCAGAAGTACCTGGTGAACACCGTCGGCATGAGCATTTCCGACTCCACCACCATTTCGGCGGCGACACTGTTCCTGTTCATGTGCCTGCAACCTATCGTCGGCGGGCTGTCAGATAAAGTCGGCCGTCGGCCGATCCTGATCGCCTTCGGTATCCTCGGCACCTTGTTCACCGTGCCGATCCTCACCACCCTGCACACCATCCAGAGCTGGTGGGGCGCGTTCTTCCTGATCATGGCGGCGCTGATCATCGTCAGCGGCTACACCTCGATCAACGCCGTGGTGAAGGCCGAGCTGTTCCCCACCGAAATTCGCGCCCTGGGCGTAGGCCTGCCGTACGCCCTGACCGTATCGATCTTCGGCGGCACCGCTGAATACATCGCGCTGTGGTTCAAGAGCATCGGCATGGAAACCGGCTACTACTGGTATGTGACTGCATGTATTGCAGTGTCGCTAGTGGTCTATGTGACCATGAAGGACACGCGCAAGCATTCACGCATCACCACTGATTAACAGCCTGTCACGGTATAAACCTGTGGGAGCGGGCTTGCTCGCGAATGCGGTGGATCAGTCAATGTTTCCGGTGGCTGATACTCCCTATTCGCGAGCAAGCCCGCTCCCACATTTAGTTTTGTAGTGTCTGGTTGATAGCGCCATACCGGCGCTGCGCATACGATGCACCCACGATCATCACCAGCAACACACCCGCCAACACCGCCGACGAACCCACCGTGCCAAAGTCCAATCCGCCCTTTTCATGGGGCTTGGTGAGGAAGTCTCCCAGCGTTGCGCCGAATGGCCGCGTCAATACAAACGCCACCCAGAACAACAACACCGACGAAATCTGCGTGAAGTACTTGAGCGCAACCACCGCGGCGATGGTCGAGCCGATCAACAACGCGCCTCCAGCAAAACCCAGCCCGGAGTCGTCCGCCAGGAAATCACCCAACGCGGTCCCCAAGGTGTTGGAAAACAGAATCGCCATCCAGTAGAACAGCTCGCCCCGGAAGGTCTGCACCTTGTTCACGTTCAGCGAATCACCACTGAGGTGCCAGAGCGCGAAAATGATCATCAGGATCACGATCAGGATCATCGACCCTGTGGCATAGCCCAGGCCCAGGGTGCGGTCCATGAAGTCGGACATGGTGGTGCCCGCCGTGCTGGTGGACAAGATCACGATCCAGTAGAGCACCGGGTTATAGGTTTTCGAGCGCAGTTGCGTCACCAGGGTGAGCAGGAACACGCTGATCAGCATCATCGAACTGATGGCGTAGCCGACATCCAGGGTCATCGACAGCAAATCCCCAGCGGTCTCGCCCAGGGTGGTTGCGCAGATTTTCATGACCCAGAACGCCAGGGTGATCTGAGGAAGTTTATTCATAGGGGGCAGTCTCTCAATAGGCCGACTGATTGGGCTGTCGACATTGGGCGCAGACTGACGGTGGCGCTGTGAAAAATAGGTGGGCGATGAATGAAAATTCCATAGTATGGCTACTTCATCGAAGCCCACTGCAGGAACATCGGCCATGCCTGACGATATCCATTTCTACGAACCCGCCAACGGCCACGGCCTGCCCCATGACCCGTTCAATGCCATCGTCGGTCCACGGCCGATCGGCTGGATTTCGTCCCACGACAGCGAAGGCCGCCTGAACCTGGCGCCCTACAGCTTCTTCAACGCGTTCAACTACATTCCGCCGATCATCGGGTTTTCCAGTGTCGGTCGTAAAGACAGCCTGAACAACATCGAACAGACCGGCGAGTTTGTGTGGAACCTGGCGACCCGCCCGCTGGCCGAGCAGATGAACCAGAGTTGCGCCCCGGTTTCACCCGAGGTGAATGAGTTCGAATTGTCCGGCCTGACGCCGGTGGCTTCGAAAATCGTGGGCGTGCCACGGGTGGGCGAGAGCCCGGTGTCGTTCGAGTGCAAGGTGACGCAGATCATTCAGCTGCAACGTGCAGACAAGGAACTGGTGCCGAGCTGGCTGGTGCTGGGCGAGGTGGTCGCGGTGCACATTGCCAAGTGGCTGCTCAAGGACGGTATCTACGACACCGCCGCCGCCGAGCCGATCCTGCGTGGCGGCGGCCCGGCGGATTACTTCCAGTTGGGCCCTGAGGCCCTGTTCAAGATGCATCGACCGAAATAAACCCTGTAGGAGCGAGCTTGCTCGCGAAGGGCCTCAACAACAACGCGGGCATCTTGATACGCTGCGGCGCCCTTGGATTTTTCGCGAGCAAGCTCGCTCCTACAGGACGGCGGGTGCCCAGTTCAGCACGCCTTCTTCATCGACATCGACCAACCGCTCAAGCTGCAGGGTGGCCGCATCGTCGGCGTCGGAGGCGGTTTTGAACGTTTGTCCATCAAGGATCTTGTGAAACTGCGGTGCGCCCATGCCATCCAGTGCCTTGACGGCGACGGCGGCGCTGTAGCCACCCTCCCCCGGTACTACGGCGGAAACGGCTTCGTGGTGGGCAAATTGTTTACGTGCCATGTTGCAGGTCCTGGCCAATGGAAAGTTGGCCATTCTAGACCTTCAGCCGGCGAGTTGCAGGTACTCGCCGTAGGCGTGTGCAGCGGATGCGTCAGTAAAGGTCTGGAAGTCCATGCTGCGGACCACCATGTCGTTCAACAGCTCGGTAAAGATCATCAGGGCCGGAGAGTTGAAGTAGGCACTCATCGCCTGCTCGCTGCTCCAGAAGCCCGAGATCAGCCATACATCGGGATCGACCTGGGAATGCTGCAACGAGAATTGCAGGCAACCCTGAGCCTGACGACCCGGTTCGATCAAACTGCTCAAGCGTGCACCAAGTTCGGTGCTGCACCCGGTGCGGGCGCGGATAAAGGCCATATGGCTCGCGGGAATGGGGGTGGACATGTTCGACTCTCCCGTTGAGAAGTGATGCTCGGCAAGCACTGTGAGGGCGTGTTGCCACAGGATCAAAGATAACGGCGCGAATGCGAACGCGGTTAGTCAATTCCTGTCGGCTTATTGCACAATCCTGCGAGAAGCGTAGAGAGGACGTCTGGCGCCGCCGTTTTATTCCAGGGGGCAACTCCTTGTTTCAGGGAGATGACAGGCCCCACGATTGCCTGATTCACGATGCGTCGCAGGATCAGGCAAGGATTGTGCAGAATCGACGTAACACTTTTTGAAAAGCCGCCGCTAAGCTGAGCTCATCGAAGTAGCCAGTAGAGGACGCTCCATGTCGTCGCCCGAACATAAAGCCATCCCCCTCGATGCCGAGATGGAAAAACAGCGCGCCGAACTGGCCAGCATCGTGCACCGGCATACCTGGGAGGACGGCTCCTACGGTACCGCCATCACCACCTTGTTCCTGAACCGCCACAACACGCCGCGTGACTTCATGCCGGTACTGGTGGAGCCCGCCCTGTGCATTCTGGCCAGCGGCAGCAAGGAAGTGCGCCTGGCTGACGAGATCTTTGCCTACGACCCACTCAACTACCTGGTGTTCTCGGTGGCGATGCCGGTGGCCGGGCGGATCATCGAGGCCACCCCGGAAGACCCGAACCTGTCGGTGCGCATCAATATCGACCCGGCACAACTGACGGCCTTGATCGCAGAAGCAGGTCCGATGGGCGTGCCGTCGCGCCCGACCTCCCGTGGCATGTATGTCGACCGCATTGACGGCCAACTGCTCGACGCCGTGCTGCGCCTGGCGCGCCTGCTGGACTCGCCCAAAGACATCGCCATGCTGGCGCCGCTGATCAACCGCGAGATTCTTTATCGCCTGCTGCGGGGTCCACAGGGTTATCGCCTGTATGAAATCGCCGTGGCCAACAGTCAGAGCCATCGGGTCAGCCAGGCGATCAAATGGTTGAACGGCAACTACGAGCAACCGCTGCGCATCGACGACCTGGCCAAGGAAGTGAACCTAAGCGTCTCGACCTTGCACCACCGCTTCAAGGCGATCACCGCCATGAGCCCGTTGCAGTACCAGAAGCAACTGCGCTTGCAGGAAGCGCGGCGGTTGATGATCGCCGAAGGGTTGGAAGCGTCGGCGGCGGGGTATCGCGTGGGGTATGAAAGCCCGTCGCAGTTCAGCCGCGAATACAGCCGGTTGTTTGGTGCGCCGCCGTTGCGTGACCTGGCCCGATTGCGCCAGAGCATTTAGTCGAGGGTGCGCGGGAGTTGCAACGTCACCCGCAACCCACCCTCACGCAAATTCTGCAAACTCACTTCGCCACCATGGCTGTGGGCAATGTTGCGCGCAATCCCCAACCCCAAGCCATAGCCCTGTTGCTGCCCGGCCAGGCGGAAGTGCGGTTCGAAGACTTGCTCCAGGCGTTGCTCGGGCACACCGGGGCCTTCGTCATCCACATGCAGGATAAATTCCACGCCATCGTCTTCGATGCGCAGATGGGCGTTCTGCCCGTACTTCAATGCGTTGTCGATCAGGTTGCCGATGCAACGCTTGAGCGCCAGCGGCTTGCCCGGATACGTCGTCAACGCCCGCCCATGCTGGGTCACGCGCCCATTACCGTTCGGCGCCAGGTAGGGTTCCACCAGGCAATCGAGCACATGATTCAGGTCGACCGGTTCGATGTTTTCGTGGATATCCGTATCTTTCACGCATTGCAGCGCGCCCTTCACCAACAATTCCAACTCATCCAGGTCGCGGCCGAACTTGGTCTGCAGGTTCTCGTCTTCCAGCAATTCCACGCGCAGGCGCAGGCGGGTGATCGGTGTGCGCAAGTCGTGGGAAATCGCGCTGAACAACTGGCTGCGCTCGGTCAGGTAACGGCTGATGCGCTCGCGCATGGCATTGAACGCTCGGCCCACTTCCACCACTTCGCTGCCGCCACCTTCGGCCACCGGTTCTACGTCGGCGCCCAGGGACATGTCCCGCGCGGCCCGCGCCAAGCGCTTGAGAGGGCGACTTTGCCAGTGCACCAGCAGGCCGATGAACAGCAACAGGAAACCGCTGGTCAGCACGATAAACCACACCTGCTGGGACGGCAGGCCTTGCTCTTCAAGACTGGTGTAGGGCTCGGGCAATAGCGAGGCGATGTACAGCCATTCACCAGGCGCGAGCTGAATCTGAGTGACCAGCACCGGCGGGTTCACCGGCTCCAGGGTCAATGCGTAGTGGGCCCATGAACGCGGCAATTCATCGAGCTTCAGGCCGGCGTTGAAGATACGCAGGTCTTCGGCGCTGACGAACTCCACCGAGATATGCACATCGGCGCCGAGGGTTTGTTTCAGCACTTCATCGACCGCTTCAAGCACGGCCTGCTTACGCGGGGTCTGCGGCAGGATGGCCATGTCCAGCGGACGATCATTGAGGGTCACGACGAAACGCGTGCCGCCCATGCTGCGCAATTGGTCGAGGACCAATGGGCGATAGGCCACCGGCAATGAACGGAAATAACTCACGCTGGCGGTCATCGAATGCGCCAGGCTGCGGGCGCTGGTGACCAGGCCTTCGAGCTGGGTGGCGCGCAACTGCGAGACCCAGATCACGCTGGACAGCGCCTGGGCAAACAACACTGCCAGCAGCGTCAGCAACAGCATGCGCCCCAGCAACGAACGGGGCACCGGGAAGCGGCGGCGGCGCTCAGTCAGATGTTCAGTGGGCATTGCCGGCAACCACGCTGGCTGCCAGTTGATAACCGCTGCCGCGCACGGTACGGATCAGCCTCGGGGGTTTTTCAGTGTCGCGCAGGCGTTGGCGCAAACGGCTGACGGCCATGTCGACGATACGGTCCAGCGGCATCAGGTCACGGCCACGGGTAGCGTTGCCGATGGTGTCGCGGTCGAGGATCTGTTGCGGATGGTCGAGAAACAATTTGAGCAGGGCGAAATCGGCCCCGGAAAGGATCACTTCCTCGCCATCCACATGGAACAGGCGGTGGCTGATCATGTCCAGGCGCCATTCATCAAACACCAACACTTCGCCACCACTGCTGCGTTCCTGGCCAAACTGGCAGCGACGCAACAGGGCTTTGATCCGCGCCTGCAACTCGCGGGGGCTGAAAGGCTTGCCAATGTAATCGTCGGCGCCCAGCTCCAGGCCGATCACGCGGTCGGCCTCGTCGGAACTGGCGGTGAGCATGATGATCGGCACCTGCGCCTGGCGCGGGTGCTGGCGGATCCAGCGGCAAAGGCTGAAGCCGTCTTCGTCCGGCAACATCACATCGAGGATGACCAGGTCGCACGGCGCCTCGTTCATCGCCTGGCGGAACCCCGCGCCATCTGGCACGCCACGCACCTGGAAACCGGCGCGACTGAGGTAGGTCTGCAGCAATTCGCGGATTTCCTGGTCGTCGTCGACGAGGAGAATCGATTTACTGATTACGCTCACGGGGTCCTCCTTGTTGTTATGGCCAATCTGTAGGAGCGAGCTTGCTCGCGAAAATCCTGAAGCTGCTGCGTATCACCTGATGCGCTGCATTATCGTTAACGTTCTTCGCGAGCAAGCTCGCTCCTACACGGCAAAGGCCTGCTCAAGCGCGACGCCAGCCCCGGTCAAACCGGAATACGGCGCGGTTACCAACCACACCGGAATGCCCTTGAAGTAGTCGCTCATGCAGCCTTTGTCACTGAAACTCTTGGCAAAGCCGCTGTTGATAAAGAAGTCGGCAAACCTCGGTATCACCCCGCCCACGATGTACACGCCACCGCGTCCACCGGTGGTCAGCACATTGTTGCCAGCGACGCGGCCCAGCCAGATGCTGAACTGGTTCAATACTTCCATCGCCACCGGGTCACCGGCCAGGCCTGCGGCCGTGATGGCCTCGGGGGTTTCCAGTACCGGCGTGTGGCCGTCGACCGCGCAAATGGCACGGTACAGACGCGGCAAGCCGCCACCGCTCAAGGCGGTTTCGGCGCTGACGTGGCCGATCTCAGTGTAGATGTGCTGCCACAGTTGGGTTTCACGCGGGCTGCTCAGGGGCAGGTCGACATGCCCGCCCTCCCCCGGCAATGCCGCAAAGCGCCCAGCGCCCAAATCCAGCAAAGTGCCGACCCCCAGGCCAGTGCCAGGGCCAATCACTACCGCCGGGCGCAACGGCTCCGGCGTACCCTCGCAGACCACGCGGAATTCGTCGGGCTTGAGGCGGGTCATGCCCAGGGCCATGGCCGAGAAGTCATTGACCAGCAGCAGTTCATCGACCTGCAACGTCTTGCAAAACGCAGTCTTGCTCAGGCGCCAGTGATTATTGGTGAATTTAAATTCATCACCACTCACCGGCCCGGCCACCGACAGGCACACCGCGCCGATGTCGCCGATTTGCAGGCCTTCCTCTTTGAGGTAAACCTTGATCGCGTCTTCAGGGCTGGAGTGATCCGCCGTGGCATGCACGCGGATCGAATGCAGTTCCTGATCGCGCCACAACGCGAAACGGGCGTTGGTGCCCCCGATATCACCGACCAGCGCAAGCTTCACTTAAGCGTCTCCAAGGCAGAGGTAAAGGCGCTGGCGCCCTGCTCTGCGGAGCTTGCGGCCAAGCGCATAAATGCAAACAGCTCGCGACCGGCCCCCACGTTATTGCCCAACAGGCCCGTGGCAGGCGCGCGCGCTGCAAATTCGTCGGCGTCCACCTTAAGCTCCAAGGTGCCCTTCACGCCATCCACGCGAATGATATCGCCATCGCGCACCCGCGCCAGTGGCCCGCCGCTCTGGGCTTCGGGGTTGACGTGGATCGCGGCGGGGATCTTACCCGACGCGCCGGACATACGCCCGTCTGTTACCAGTGCGACTTTGAAGCCACGGTCCTGCAACACGCCGAGGAACGGCGTCATCTTGTGCAATTCGGGCATGCCATTGGAGCGCGGGCCCTGGAAGCGCATGACGGCCACGAAGTCTTTTTCCAACTGACCGGCCTTGAACGCGTCGGCCAGGTCTTGCTGGTCCTGGAACACCACCGCCGGTGCTTCAACAATCTGGTGCTCCGGCGCCACGGCCGAGACTTTCATCACGCCGCGACCGAGGTTGCCTTCCATCACGCGCAAGCCGCCTTCCGGCGAGAACGCACGAGCGACGGGGCGCAGGATGCTTTCGTCGAGGCTTTCGATGGGGCCATCGCGCCAGATCAATTCGCCGTCGACCAGGAAGGGTTCCTGGGTGTAGCGGCTCAGGCCAAAGCCTGCCACGGTGTTGACGTCCTCGTGAAGCAGGCCGGCTTCGAGCAGTTCGCGGATCAGGAACGACATGCCGCCCGCCGCCTGGAAGTGGTTGATGTCGGCCTTGCCGTTCGGATACACGTGGGACAGGGTCGGCACCACCTCGGAGAGGTCAGCCATATCGTCCCAGGTGAGAATAATGCCCGCCGACATGGCGATCGCCGGCATGTGCAGGGTGTGGTTGGTCGAACCACCGGTGGCGTTGAGGGCGATGATGGAGTTGACGATGGATTTCTCGTCGACGATCTCGCCGATCGGCATGAAGCTGCCGTTGGCCTTGGTCAGGCGCGTGACCTGGTGCGCGGCTTCGCGGGTCAGTGCATCGCGCAGCGGCGTGTACGGGTTGACGAACGAGGCGCCCGGCAAGTGCAGGCCCATCACTTCCATCAGCAACTGGTTGGTGTTGGCGGTGCCGTAGAAGGTGCAGGTGCCAGGGCTGTGGTAGGACTTCATCTCCGATTCCAACAACTCTTCGCGGGTGGCCTTGCCTTCGGCGTAGCGCTGACGCACGTCGGCTTTCTGCTTGTTGGAGATGCCCGACGGCATCGGGCCGCCCGGCACGAAGATCATCGGCAGGTGGCCGTAGCGCAGCGCGCCCATCATCAGGCCGGGGACGATTTTGTCGCAAATGCCCAGCATCAGCGCGGCATCGAACATGTTGTGGGACAGCGCTACCGCCGTGGACATGGCAATGACTTCACGGCTGAGCAGGCTCAGCTCCATGCCAGGCTCGCCCTGGGTCACGCCGTCACACATGGCAGGGGTGCCGCCGGCGAACTGGCCGACCGAGCCGACTTCGCGCAGGGCTTTCTTGATTTGTTCAGGGAAATGTTCGTACGGCTGGTGCGCCGAGAGCATGTCGTTATATGACGAAACAATTGCCACGTTGGCGGCATTCATCATGCGCAGACTATTTTTATCTTCAGTGCCGCAACCGGCCACGCCGTGGGCGAAGTTGGCGCATTGCAGCTTGCCGCGCATCGGACCGTCGGTGGCTGCACCGCGAATGAGCGCAAGGTAGGCCTGGCGGGTGGCGCGGCTACGGGCGATAAGCCGTTCGGTGACCTCAAGAACGCGGGGATGCATGTGTAGAACTCCAGGCTAACGGATGTGGCGACCTGAGTGTCTATGCTGATCAAACGCCCGCAGCGCATGGGATGGCAGGGAGTCGTTTGGATCATCGGACCAGTTGATTCAGGTCACTCGTTGTAGATTGAACAAAATATTGCCACTAAAAAGGCTTGTTTTCTATTTTTATGCGAATAATCTTGTAATTCTTACAACAAATCGACGACAGGCACTCTCCAATGACTCTTCGTATCGCAATCAATGGTTTTGGCCGTATCGGCCGTAATGTCCTGCGCGCACTGTATACCCAAGGCTACCGCCAGGATTTGCAGATCGTCGCCATCAACGATCTGGGCGACAGTTCGATCAATGCCCACCTGCTCAAATACGACACCGTGCATGGCACTTTCGAAGCAGAGGTCGCCCACGATCAGGAAAGCCTGACCGTCAACGGTGACCGGATTGCCGTCAGTGCCATTCGCAACCCAGCCGACCTGCCGTGGGCTGCGCACAAGATCGACGTGGTGTTTGAATGCACCGGCCTGTTCACTGACCGTGACAAGGCGGCTGCCCATATTACCGCTGGCGCGCGCAAGGTGATCATTTCCGCACCGGCCAAGGGCGCGGACGCTACCGTGGTCTACGGCGTGAACCATGACATTCTGCGCCAATCCCACCAGATCATCTCCAACGCCTCGTGCACCACCAACTGCCTGGCGCCTGTGGCTCAGGTGCTGCACCGCGAGTTGGGCATCGAAAGTGGCCTGATGACTACGATCCACGCCTACACCAACGACCAGAACCTGACCGACGTCTACCACACCGACCCGTACCGCGCGCGTTCGGCCACCCAGAACATGATCCCGAGCAAGACCGGCGCCGCTGAAGCCGTCGGCCTGGTACTGCCGGAACTGGCGGGCAAGCTGACCGGCATGGCGGTGCGTGTACCGGTGATCAACGTGTCGCTGGTGGACCTCACCGTGCAGTTGAAGAAAGAAGCCACTGCCGAACAGGTCAACGCGCTGCTCAAGGATGCCAGCCAGCATTCGAAGATTCTGGGTTACAACACCTTGCCGCTGGTTTCCAGCGACTTCAACCACAACCCGTTGTCGTCGATCTTCGATGCCAATCACACCAAAGTCAGTGGCAAGTTGCTGAAAGTGCTGGCGTGGTATGACAACGAGTGGGGCTTCTCCAACCGTATGCTGGATAACTGCCTGGCGCTCTGCAACGCGGAATAATCCCCAACCTCCTGTAGGAGCGAGCTTGCTCGCGAAAAACGCACCGTCACCGCGTTCATCCAGGTTGTCAGCGTTATCGTTGACGACTTTCGCGAGCAAGCTCGCTCCTACAGTTAAACGTGCTACTTGCCATTTGCGTTGATGATAAGCATTATCATTAACTGCAAACCGGTCTGGTATCACTGTGAGCCAATCTCGCTTCAACCACGTCTTTCTCACCCAACGGGTGATTCTGCTTCGCACCTTGCAGCGGATGGTGAATAACCACAGCACCGCCGAGGACCTGCTGCAGGAAACCTACCTGCGCGTCACTCGGGCCCTGAGCGAGCGGCCGATCGATCACCTTGAACCTTTCGTGTATCAGACGGCGCGCAACCTGGCGCTGGATCACCTGCGTGCGCGCAGGATCCAGGCCCGCACGCTGCAGGAAGATGTTCCGCTGGATGTCCTGCAAAGCGTCGCTGCCCCCATCAGCACACCCGAAGATGCCACCCAGGCCGAGCAAATGCTTGAAGCCTTGAGCGTCAGCCTGGGCCAGTTGAGCGCCCGCCAACAGCAGATCTTCATCCTCAGTCGCCTGCATGGTTGCAGTTACCAGGAGATCGCCGATCAGTTGGAAGTGTCCTTGAGCACCGTGCAAAAGGAACTCAAATTGATTATGGCCATCTGCGTAGGTGTGGCCGAACGGCTGGATCGGCCTTAAGCTTCACCCGACAGAAGCGTCGATCCAGGCTGTAGGAAAGTTGAATAGAACGTGGCGAAGACCCGAGGAACACCGTGACGGACCCGAATAAACTGCGCCCCCATGAGCTGGCTCATGAGGTGTTGCAAGACACGGCTATGGACCAAGCCCTCGACTGGCTGATCGCCTTGCAGTGCCCGCAACCCGGGCAGCAAGCCGAATTCGAAGCGTGGCTGGCCAGCGATCCCGCCCACATTCATGCCTTTGCCAAGGCCCAGGCCGCCTGGGGTGGAGCGCCGGTGCACAGCGCCGCCGTCGCACTGGCCGTACCGCGCAAGCCCAGCGCCTGGCGTCGAATCAAACCGCATTGGAAACCGCTGGCTACCGCCGCCGTGCTGCTGATCGGCCTGTTCAGCTTCAGCAACCTGCCGGTACGCCTGCAGGCCGACCACCTCACCGTGGTGGGCGAACGCCAGCGCGTGCAACTGGACGACGGCTCCAAGGTGCTGCTGAACACCAACTCAGCGTTTTCCAGCAGCATCAAGGACCACCAGCGCATCGCCCGCCTGTACCAGGGCGAGGCGTTTTTCGAAATCGTGCCCAGCCACGGCCTGCCCCTGGAAATCGACGCCGGCCCCGTGCGCGCCAGCGTGCGCGACACCGCCTTCGCCGTGCGTTACCTGAATGGCGAAGCCCAAGTGCAGGTGCAACGCGGCGATGTGGACCTGAGCAACACTTTCGATGATGCCCGCGTGCGCCTGCGCGCCGGGGAAAGTATCCGCATCGGGCCCAAGGGCTTCGGCCAGCCGGCCAAGTTGGACGCCAACAAGGACTTGGCCTGGGTGCAAGGCCGGCTGATCTTCGAAAACTGCCCGATGAGCGAAGTGCTCGCCGAGCTGCGTCGCTATTACCCTGGTTGGATCGTCAACACCAATGACCAACTGGCCAGTGTCGCCGTTACCGGCAATTACCGCCTCGACCAGCCCTTGGACGTGGTGCGCTCCCTGGCCCACATCACCTCGGCCAAGCTGTCGGAATACCCGGCGCTGGTGATCTTGAACTAAATGAGAATTATTTTTACTCGATAGCTGAGGGTGGTACGTCTCGTCTTAGCCAATGCAACTGATTCCTATTTGTTTCAGTTCGCAACTATAAGATTCGTACCCCGGAGCGCTCTCGATGTCCTCTTGTTTCAACCGCCGGTCCTCTTCGCCCGTCCTGTCCTTGCTGACGGCCGCCATTCTGCTGGCCGGTGCGCCAGTAATGACCGCCACCGCCGCCGAACCTGCTGCACGCAGTCACGGCAACTACAACTTCAGCATCGAGCAGCAGTCGCTGGTCTCGGCCCTCAACGCCTTTACCGCGGTGACCGGCTGGCAAGTCGGCCTGCCCGCAGAATTGGGCCAGGGTGTGTCGTCGCCTGGCGTGCGCGGCCCGCTGCCGCCGGAAAAAGCCCTGGACCGGCTGTTGGTGGGGACCAACCTGAGCTATCGCAAACTGGGCAGCAACAATATCGTCCTGGAAAAACGCGCAGCGGGCAGCACCCTCAACCTGCAACAGGTGACCATCAGCGCCACCCGCAATGAGCAGGACGTGAGCAGCGTACCGAGCACCGTCAGCGTGCATGATCGCGAAGAGCTGGACCGCCAGAACGTGAATACCATCCGCGAGCTGGTGCGCTACGAGCCCGGCGTCTCGGTCGGTGGCGCCGGCAACCGCTCCAGCAATGCCGGCTACAACATCCGCGGCATCGACGGTGACCGTATCCTCACTCAGGTCGATGGTGTGGAAGTGCCGGACAACTTCTTCAACGGCCCCTACGCCAAGACCCGTCGCAACTACGTCGACCCGGAGATCGTCAAGCGCGTCGAAATCCTGCGCGGCCCGGCCTCGGCCCTGTACGGCAGCAGCGCCATTGGCGGCGCGGTGAGTTACTTCACCCTCGACCCTGACGACATCATCAAGCCCGGCAAGGACGTTGGCGCCCGCCTCAAGACCGGCTACAGCTCCGCCGATGAAAGCTGGCTGACCTCTGGCACCTTCGCTGGCCGCGTGCAGGACTTCGACGGTTTGCTGCACCTGAGCCAGCGCAACGGTCATGAAATGGAGTCCTACGACGGCAACAACGCCACCGGCCTGGCCCGCACCGGCGCCAACCCGGAAGATGCGCGCACCACCAACATCCTGGCCAAGCTGGGCTGGAATTATGGTGAAGACAATCGCCTCGGCCTAACTTACGAGAAGTACAAGGACGATCGCGACACCAACCAGAAAAGTGCCGTCGGTGGCCCCTTCAACGCAGGCCCCTTCGTCAGCAACCTGTACCGCGCACGCAGCGGCAACGACACCATTACCCGTGAGCGTTTCGGCATCGAAAACCGCTTCGCCCTCGACTCGCCGATTGCCGATCACATCAAGACCAGCCTCAACTACCAGATCGCCAAGACCGACCAGACCACCGAAGAAGTCTACGTGTCCGGTGGCCGCCGCGTGTTGCGTGACCGTGAGACGCTGTATCAGGAAAAGCAGTGGGTCTTTGACGCACAGCTCGATAAAGCCTTCGCGATCGGCGACACCGACCACCTGGTGACCTACGGCACGACGCTCAAGCAAGCCAAGGTCACCGGCTCCCGTGACGGTGGCGCCACCTGCCTGGCAGTGGGTGGCACGGGCTGTACCGCCGTTGGCGCGCCCAGTACCAATATCAATGACCGGGTAGTCCGCGCCAGCGACTTCCCGGATCCGACCATCAACACCTACTCGCTGTTCGCCCAGGACCAGATTGCCTGGGATAAATGGACCTTCCTGCCCGCCGTCCGTTATGACTACACCCAACTCAAGCCCAAGCTGACCCAAGACTTCCTCAATACCGTCGACCCAACACGGATCTACGATCACAGCGATTCTGAAAAGACCTGGCACCGTGTCACGCCAAAATTCGGCCTGACTTACGCGCTGACCGATAACTACACCTGGTTCGGCCAATACGCCGAAGGTTTCCGTACGCCGTCCGCGAAGGCATTGTTCGGTCGTTTCGAAAACATCCAACAGGGTTATACCGTTGCACCCAACCCGGACCTCAAGCCGGAAAGCAGCAAAGGCATTGAAACCGGGATTCGTGGCAACTTTGATTCCGGCTCGTTTGATGTGGCGGTGTACTACAACAAATACCGTGATTTCATCGACGAAGACTCAGTAGCTGCAGGCAGTACCGTCGAGCAATTCCAGGCAAAAAATATCAAGCACGCCACCATCAAGGGGGTTGAAGCCAAGGGTCGCCTGAATCTGGACGCCTTCGGCGCGCCGCAAGGCCTGTACACCCTGGGTTCGGTGGCTTACACCTACGGTCGTAACGACGACACGGGCGAGCCGCTCAACAGCGTCAACCCGCTCAAGGGCGTATTCGGCCTGGGTTATGAGCAGGAACAGTACGGCGGTCTGGTCAGCTGGACCCTGGTCAAGAAACAGGACCGCGTCGACAGCACCACCTTCCACGCGCCCGACGGCAGCACCGGCGCGCCCTTCAAGACACCGGGCTTTGGCGTCCTGGACCTGACGGCCTTCTACAAAGTCACCAACGACGTGACCATCAATGGCGGCCTCTACAACCTGACCGACAAGAAGTACTGGAACTGGGACGACGTACGCAGCTACGACGGCGTCGGCGAAGCTGGCGTGACCTCCCCGGCCAACCTCGACCGCCTGACCCAGCCGGGTCGCAACTTTGCGATCAACGTGATCTGGGACATCTGATCCGCCCCACTCACCTCGTCGAAATGTTATCGACGAGGTGAGGATTTTTTACTGTGCCGCGTCTTCTTGTTCGTCTAGTTGATAACAGCTCTCTTTAGGGCACCCAGGCGCTCCCCTTCTCAAGGATTTTTTCATGACCGCTTCTCCAACCGCAGAACGCCCAAGCCTACGCTCCCAGCGCCTGAACCAGATCACCAACGAGCCGCATACCAAGCTCGACGCCCTGGTCAAAGCCCACGCCCCGTTTGAAACCCAGGCCAACTTCGCGCGTTTTGTAGTGGCGCAGTACCTGTTCCAGTCGGAGCTGGTAGCGCTGTACAACGATGCCGAACTGATCAAGATCGTACCGGACCTGGCCGCACGTTGCCGCGCCGAAGCTGCCAAGCTGGACCTGGGCGACCTCGACACCGAAGTGCCTGCACCGGTCGCTGGCGCCGTGAAGAACCCGAGCAAGGCCGAAGCCTTGGGCTGGCTGTTCGTGTCCGAAGGCTCCAAACTGGGCGCTGCGTTCCTGATCAAGCGCGCCGTGGGCCTGGGCCTGAGCGAAACCTTCGGTGCCCGTCACCTGGGTGAGCCGGCCGGTGGCCGCGCTGAAGGCTGGAAAAGCTTCACGCGTACGCTCGATGCCCTGGAATTCAACGCTGAAGAAGAGGCTGCGGTGGAAAAAGGCGCAATCGACGCGTTTGTACGCTTCACCGTTTTGCTGGAACAAGCGTACGCTAGCGCCCCTGAACTGGCCTGACTCTTGGCTGGAATGCGATAAAAATGTGGGAGCGGGCTTGCTCGCGAATGCGGTAGATCAGTCAGAGATGTGTTGGCTGACACATTGCATTCGCGAGCAAGCCCGCTCCCACATTTAGATCTCATTTCATATTGATTCTCTGTGATATCTCTACCTATGACCGGCAAAACCCAATCCACCTCGAAAATCGCCCGAATCCTCTTCGGCCTGCTGGCCTACGTCAGCCTGGGCATCGGGTTGATAGCGATTGTCGTGCCGGGGTTGCCCACCACCGAATTCATCCTGCTGGCCGCCTGGGCCGCCACCAAAAGCTCACCGCGCCTGAGCGCCTGGCTGGAAAACCACCGGCTGTTCGGGCCGATCCTGTTCAACTGGCGCAACGGCAAGATCATCGCCCGCCGGGCCAAAGTCAGCGCCACCGTGAGCATGCTGCTGTGCGCCATGCTGATGCTGGTGATGCTCGACCACGGTTGGCCGATCTACCTGGCGATTGCCGGGATGAGCCTGGGCAATCTGTGGATCTGGTCACGTCCGGAGCGGCTTGCAGCGCCCGTATAACGTAGCGTGTAGGGTTTTTCCTACCGCTCATCGCCTCTCTCTCATGAATTGCTTCATGACGCCGATGTTTCAGACATAGCGCTGAATGGACTTGGCCTGCACTGCGTGCTTTCCAACAAGTCCATTCGTGAGTGAACCTATGTTCGACACCCTCTCCATTCGCTTGAAAATCGTGCTGCTGTCAGGCCTTTGCCTCTTGGGGGTCATCGCACTGATCATCAGCATCAATCTCTACGAAACCAATCAGAACGATCAGCTGATCAGCGATTCAAGCTCGCGAATGCTCACCAACAGCGTGCAGAACCTGCTGCAATCCAAAGCCGCCGAACAGGCCGTGCAATTGCAGAAAACCTTTGGCGAAAACCTGTTGGTGGTGACGGCCCTCGCCGACCAGGTCAAGGACCTGCGCGCCCTGGCAGCCAAGCGCTCCATGGAACCTGGCGCACTGCGGGAAGAACTCAACCAGAGCCTCAAGACCACCTTTGAGCGCAACAGCAAAGTGCTGGGTATCTGGCTGTCGTTCGAGCCCAATGGACTGGATGGCAAGGACAACGAATTCGTCGACGACAAGGCCCGCGTGTCCAACGAAAAAGGCCGTTTCTCCAGCTACTGGAGCCGCGCCGGCGGTGAAGGGCTGAATACCATCATGGTGGAAGAAGACCTGACCAAGACCACCCCCAACCTCAGCGGCACGCCCTACAACATCTGGTACACCTGCCCACGGGACACGCGCAAGGTTTGCCTGCTGGATCCCTATGCCGATGAAGTGGCCGGCAAGCAGATGCTGATGACCACCATTGCCTTGCCGCTGATCGTGGACGGCAAAGTCATCGGCGTGGTCGGTATCGACATCGCCCTCAACACCCTGCAAGCAGTGACGGACGCGGCGCAAAAAGAACTGTTCGACGGCGCGGCGCATCTGGAGATCCTGTCCAGTACCGGCCTGATCGCGGCGTATAGCGGCCAGCCGGACAAGGTCGGCAAAAACCTGATCGACATTATCGGCGCCGAAGGCAAGGAAATCGTGCAACTGCTGGCCAGCGAGTCACCGATGATCCGCGAGCAGGACGACACCATCCGCGCCGTCTTCCCGGTCAAGCCGATTGCCGACGCAAAATCCTGGGGCGTGGTGATCAAGCTGCCCAAGAACGTGATGCTGGCCGACACCTTGAAGCTGCAAGACGTGCTCGACAAAGCCCAGGCCGCCGGTACGCTCAAGGCCTTGCTGGTCGGCGCCGCCGCTGCGCTGCTAGGTTTGCTGCTGATCTGGCTGACCGCCACCGGCGTAACTCGCCCAATCAATAGCGTGGCCGCCATGCTCAAAGACATCGCCAGCGGCGACGGTGACCTCACTCAACGCCTGGCCTACACCAAGAAGGATGAACTCGGAGAACTGGTCAACTGGTTCAACCGCTTCCTCGACAAGCTGCAACCGACCATTGCCCAGATCAAGCAAAGCATCACCGAAGCCCGTGGCACCGCCGATCAGTCATCGGCCATCGCGCGCCAGACCAGCGAAGGCATGCAAGTGCAGTTCCGCGAAATCGACCAAGTGGCTACCGCGTCCAACGAGATGAGCGCCACCGCCCACGACGTCGCCAACAGCGCCTCCAACGCCGCCAGCGCGGCACGCGGGGCTGATCAGTCGGCGCGCGAAGGCATGTCGATCATCGAGCAGAGCACTCGCGACATCACCACCCTGGCCGAAGAAGTCAGCAAGGCCGTGGGCGAAGTCGAAGCCTTGGCGGTCAACAGCGAACAGATCGGTTCGGTGCTGGAAGTGATCCGCAGCATCGCCGAGCAGACCAACCTGCTGGCGCTGAACGCCGCCATCGAAGCCGCGCGCGCCGGGGAAAGCGGCCGTGGCTTTGCGGTGGTGGCCGACGAAGTGCGCAACCTGGCCAAGCGCACCCAGGACTCCGTGGAGGAAATCCGCCTGGTGATCGAACGCATCCAGAGCGGCACCCGTGGCGTGGTGGCCACTATGCATTCAAGCCAGAGCCAAGCCCAGAGCAATGCCGGGCAGATCCATCAAGCGGTGCAGGCCTTGGGCAAGATCAGCGATGCGGTGACCGTGATCAGCGACATGAACCTGCAAATCGCCAGCGCCGCCGAACAACAGAGCGCGGTGGCCGAAGAGGTCAACCGCAACGTCTCGGCGATCCGCACCGTGACCGAAACCCTCACCGGCCAGGCCACCGAGTCGGCGGCCATCAGCAGCCAACTCAATGCGTTGGCTACTCAGCAGATGAAGTTGATGGATCAGTTCAGGGTTTAAACGCCGGTCCAGGCGCTGACAAACGCCGCCACGTCTTCTTTCGGCGCGGTACGCGGCGGGTTCTGCGGCGTGCCCAGGTAGAGGAAGCCAATCACTTCCTCGTCAGCCGTAAGGCCCAGGCCTTTGGCAACGTGGGCCGAGTAGGACAGTTCACCGGTGCGCCACACGGCGCCAATCCCCTGGGCATACGCCGCCAGCAGGATGCCGTGGGCCGCACAGGCGGCGGCCAGCAATTGCTCGGATTTCGGCACCTTGAAATGTTCCTGCAAACGGGCAATCACCACCACCACCAACGGCGCGCGCAATGGGCCGTTCTGGGCCTTGTCGATGGCGGCTTGTGGCGCATCGGCGTCTTGCAGGCGTGCAGCTTCAGCCAGCAACGTGCCCATCTGTTCACGGGCGGCACCTTCAACGGTCAGAAAGCGCCAAGGGCGCAATTGCCCGTGGTCGGGCGCGCGCATGGCGGCGGCGAACAGCACGTCGCGCTGCTCCTGGGTCGGCGCCGGTTCCAGCAGACGCGGCACGGAAACACGGTTGAGCAAAGCGTCGAGAGCCTGCATTGGCCACCTCCAGAGAAAAATGTGCGGCCATTCTAGCGGGAATGCATCGCCCTCCACCAAACGATAATTGCTCTTATTCATTCGGCCCTGCCCTGTTAGACTTTGCGACCTTATTTTCAGCCTTCGCGTCAGGAAACTCGATGTTCCGTCCGCTTCTTTGCCTGTCCGCCGCATTGATGGCCCTGAGCCTGACTGCCTGCGATGACGCGCCACGTTTCACCAAGGCCGAGCCGGGTGAATCACGGGCGGGCGGCGCGGCGACGGTGAACAAGCGTGACCAGAACGCATTTTCCCTGCCGTCGGCCAACCTGTCGCCCACCCGTCGCCTGGATTTCAGCGTCGGCAACAGCTTTTTTCGCAGCCCTTGGGTGATCGCGCCCTCTACCACCACGGCGCGTGACGGTCTCGGCCCGCTGTTCAACACCAATGCCTGCCAGAATTGCCATATAAAAGATGGCCGTGGGCACCCGCCGTTACCCGACGCACCGAATGCGGTGTCGATGCTGGTGCGCCTGTCGATTCCGGATGCAGCGCCGTATGCAAAGCTCATCGAACAGGTCGGCGTGGTGCCCGAGCCGGTCTACGGTGGGCAACTGCAGGACATGGCCGTGCCAGGCGTGCTGCCTGAAGGCAAGGTGCGGGTCGACTACACACCCGTCCACGTGACCTTCAAGGACGGCACAGTGGTCGAGCTGCGCAAGCCGGACCTGCAGATCACCCAGCTCGGCTACGGCCCGATGCACCCGGATACGCGCTTCTCCGCCCGCATCGCCCCACCGATGATCGGCCTGGGCCTGCTCGAAGCCATCAGTGACGCCGATATCCTGCGCAACACCGACCCGAAGACCGCCGACAAAGAAGCCATCGTCGGCCGTGCCAATTGGGTCTGGGACGACGCCCAGCAAAAAACCGTGCTCGGGCGTTTTGGCTGGAAGGCTGGGCAACCCAACCTCAATCAACAAAATGTTCACGCGTTTTCTGGTGATATGGGCCTCACTACCTCTTTGAGACCCTTCGATGACTGCACCGATGCCCAAGTCGCCTGCAAACAAGCCCCCAACGGCAATGGCCCCGATGGCGAGCCGGAAGTCAGCGACAACATCCTGCGCCTGGTGCTGTTCTACACCCGCAACCTCGCCGTGCCGGCGCGCCGTGGCGTCAACACGCCGCAGGTGCTGGCCGGCAAAAACCTGTTCTACCAGGCCGGTTGCCAGGGTTGCCACAAACCCGCGTTCACCACGGCGGCCAATGCCGCTGAACCTGAGCTGGCCAACCAAGTGATTCGTCCGTACAGCGACCTGCTGTTGCACGACATGGGCGAAGGCCTGGCCGACAACCGCAGCGAATTCAAGGCCGGTGGCCGCGACTGGCGCACGCCGCCGTTGTGGGGCATTGGCCTGACACAAACCGTGAGTGGCCACACCCAGTTCTTGCATGACGGTCGCGCCCGCAACCTGCTGGAGGCCGTGCTGTGGCACGGCGGTGAAGCAAAAGCGGCGCAGCAGCATGTGTTGTCCTTTAATGCCGAGCAGCGCGCTGCGTTGCTGGCGTTCCTGAATTCTTTATAAGCTTCGCCCCAATTACAGAAGGGAGCTCGACATGTTCCGTCCCAAGTTGTTGTTCACCAGCCTGGCCGCCCTCGCCCTCGGCGCCTGCTCACCGCAAGACCCGCAAGCGGTGACCTCGGCGGCCATCGCCAAGCAAGTGATCCTGCCGACCTACAGCCGTTGGGTCGAAGCCGACCGCCAACTGGCCGTCAGCGCCCTGGCCTACTGCCAGGGCAAAGAGAGCCTGGACACCGCCCGTGCCGACTTCCTGCACGCACAAAAGGCCTGGGCCGAGCTGCAACCGTTGTTGATCGGCCCCTTGGCTGAAGGCAACCGTTCGTGGCAGGTACAGTTCTGGCCAGACAAGAAGAATCTGGTCGGCCGCCAGGTCGAGCAGTTGGTCGCCAGCCAGCCGCAGATCGATGGCGCCGCCCTGGCCAAGTCCAGCGTGGTGGTGCAAGGCCTGTCGGCCTACGAATACATCCTCTACGACGCCAAGACCGACATTGCCGACGACGCGCAAAAGGCCCGTTACTGCCCACTGCTGGTGGCCATCGGCGACCGTCAGAAGGCCCTGGCCGAAGAAATCCTGGCCAGTTGGAACAGCACCGATGGCATGCTGGCGCAGATGACCAAGTTTCCGAACCAGCGCTACGCCGATTCCCACGAAGCCATTGCCGATCTGCTGCGCGTCCAAGTGACCGCACTGGACACCCTGAAGAAAAAACTCGGCACGCCGATGGGTCGCCAGACCAAGGGCATCCCGCAGCCATTCCAGGCCGATGCATGGCGCAGCCAGTCGTCCCTGCAAAGCCTCGAAGCCAGCCTCGCCGCCGCCCAGACCGTATGGGTTGGCGTCGACAACAAAGGCCTGCGTGGCCTGCTGCCGTCCGAACAGAAGCCGTTGGCCGACAAGATCGACGCCGCCTATGCCGCGTCCCTCAAACTGTTCGCCAGCAACCAACGCACCCTCAATGAACTGCTGGCCGACGACGCCGGGCGCCAGCAGCTCAACGATATCTACGACAGCCTCAACGTCGTCCACCGCCTGCACGAAGGCGAGTTGGCCAAGGCGCTGGGCATTCAACTGGGCTTTAACGCCAACGACGGTGACTGATGATGCTCAGGCGACAGGCTTTGGCGGTTGGCAGCGTGCTGCTCAGTGCGTTCACGTTGGGCGGCTGGACGCTGTTCAAAGGCAAGGATAAAGGCCCGCTGCTGCTGTCAGCGCGGGATGATGCAGACGGCAAGCACTACGCCGTGGGCTATCGCCTGGACGGCAAGCCAGTGTTTGCCACCCAGGTCGGCCAACGCTGCCACGACATCATCAACCACCCGACGCTGCCGATCGCGCTGTTTGTCGCCCGTCGCCCGGGCACCGAGAGTTACCTGATCGACCTGCGTGATGGTGCGCTGCTGCAAACCATCACCTCCAAGGCGAATCGCCACTTCTATGGCCACGCGGTCATCCACAAGAGCGGCGACTGGTTGTACGCCACCGAGAACGACACGACCGACCCCGGCCGCGGCCTACTCGGTGTGTATAAGTTCGAAGGTGAGCGGCTGGTGCATACCGGCGAGATTGCCACCCACGGCATCGGCCCGCATCAGGTGTCGTGGATGCCCGACGGGGAAACCCTGGTAGTGGCCAATGGTGGCATTCGCACCGAAGCCGAAAGCCGCGTGGAGATGAACCTAAACGCCATGGAGCCGAGCCTAGTGCTGATGCAGCGCGACGGCACCTTGATCAGCAAAGAAACCCTCGGCCAGCAGATGAACAGCGTGCGCCATATGGGGATTGCCAGCGATGGCACCATCCTCACCGGGCAGCAGTTCATGGGGGCGTCACAGGAGCGTTCCGAGTTGCTGGCGATCAAGCGACCGGGCCAGCCGTTCGTGGCGTTCCCGGTGGCGGATGAGCAGTTGCAGGCGATGGGGCACTACACCGCCAGCGTCGCAGTGCACAGCGAGTTGCGCCTGGTGGCGTTGACTGCACCGCGTGGCAATCGCTTCTTTATCTGGGACATGGACAGTGGCGAGCTGCGTCTGGATGGACCATTGCCCGACTGTGCCGGTGTCGGGGCCGTCGAGGATGGCTTTGTCGTGACCTCGGGCCAAGGTCGTTGCCGGTTCTACGATTGTCGTCAGAAACCGTTGGTGGCAAAGCCGTTGGAATTGCCCGCCGGGCTCTGGGATAACCACCTGCATCTGATCTGAGCTGGCGCACAGCAAAAAAAAGGGCCTCGCATCGCAAGGCCCTTTCCTGGGGGTTTGAATCGTTTCAACTCTGTGGCCTCATCCCTTGAGACATGCCGAACATGAACAGCAACAACTCATGATCAGGCTTGGCCGCGGTGCTCGCCTTGGCGACGCGCGGCAACAGGCATTGCGCGCCACCCTGCGTTGCACTGAGCACCTGTGTGCGAGGCTGTTCCCAGGCCGCCAGCGCCAAGGCTGCAACGCCCAACGCCCCGACCAGGAACAAACCTCGTGCTATTTCTAGCTTCATCTGGTTAAACCCTTGATAGCGCTGCCAAACGCCGTCTCGTAAAAGTAGCTGAGTTTCTTCCAGTCCGTGTCATTCCACGACGAATGGCGGCGCAGTTGCAGCATGTCGTGGGAAGCGGCCCGATAAGCGGTCAAGCGTTGGCGGCATTTCTCGAAATCCAGCAGTGCCACCTCGACGTTGGCCGAGTCGCCCTGGCCGGTCACCCTTACAAAAATGTGCTTGATGTACAGGCAGCCATGCTGCCAGCGCCCACGGTGCATGCGCGCCAAGGTGCCGGCAAGCTCCTTGAGCACGCGCTCATGCACTAACTCGCCGTACTGCTCGCGGCCACCGGCGGCGTACCAGTTTTCGATTTCGTCGAAGCCGTCGAGGGCTGCGGTCACCAGCAGAGCCTGCCAGTGGTGCTCGGGGTCCCGGCGTGCCTCGCAAAAGACCATTTCCGGCACGCGTACGTCCAACAGGCGCAGGCCCTTGATCGCATCTCGCTCACGCAATACCGTGGGGCGGCCAAAAGGATGCAGCCAACTGCGGTAGATGTGCCCGGTCTGGCGCTTGCTGTAGAGCAGGCGTCCATTGGCGCTCATTACGCGTTGCACACCACTCTCACCCCCGCGCCGGCGATTGGGCTCTTCGACCCACTCGCCTTGCTGGCGCCAGAAATAATCGAATCGTTCTTCGGGCTTTACATGACTGCCTGCTACGCACTCAACTGCCATCCTGTTACCTCTTGCGCAATACATACACTCGCCACATGGCGTAGAGCGGTATGAAGTCCAGGGATTCCTGAACACGAAAACCGGCTTCTTCGAATTCTGCTTCAACAGTAGCAGCCGGTAACACAAACCTGTTTTGGTAACCTTCCTGCTCACCTTTCTTGCGACGCTGGCTTTCGAGACGCTTGCGTTTCCAGGCTTTGAAATTGCCATCGACCCACAGCGAAACAATGACGCTGTCACGGGTAACGCGCTGAAACTCCCGCAATATCGCCAGTCGGTGCGTCGGATCACCAATGTGGTGCAACAGGCGCATACAGAAAATACTGTCGACCGAGTTATCCGGCAGATCGATATCAAAGGCAGATGTCTGCAAGGGTCGTACCCGTTTCACCACATCGGCGGGCTGGGCGACCGTTGCCACCTTCAACATCGACGCCGAATTGTCGGCACCGATAATGACGCGGTTGGGCTTTTCCGCCAGCAGCGGCCAGAAACGCCCTGCGCCGCACGGCAGGTCCAATACCAGGCCAGGCTCACCGGCCATCGCCAGCGCGCCACGGGCCAATTGCTCGTCGCGTTTGTGGGACAACCGGCGCGCCAGATTGTCCTGATGCTTGAGCAAATATTCGTGGGCGTGTTCGTCGTCGTACTTTTCGGAAAATTCGAGCTTGATCGGGGTAGACATCGACGGATCTCCAGTTGCTGATGCCTACAACCTTAAGCAGCACTCTGTGATCAACAGGTCAACCCGTTGTGAAAATCTTGTCCTGTCCAACCCCATACATTTCAAGACTTTACAGACACAAGCAATGGCATGGGGCCATCTTCGCCGAATGACGGGGATCTCTGGCAGGATAGCGGCAGAGGGTGGAGTCAGGCGTTGACCTGACTCAATTGCACGTGAAAGCGGCAGCCGTTGGGCTCCATGGTGCTGAGGCTCACGGTCCAGCCCTGGTTTTCGCAGATGCGCTGGACCAGTGACAACCCCAGGCCCAGGCCGTCACCACGTTTCTCGCTGCCGCGCACGAACGGCTCGAACATCGCTTCGCGCTTGTCCTCGGGAATACCCACACCACTGTCCTCCACCACAAAGCCTGCGGGCTCCAGGGTCAGGCGGATAAACCCGTGTTCGGTGTAGTGCAGGGCGTTACGCAGCAGGTTGCCCATGACGGCGTGCAGGAAGGTGGTGTTGTACCGCGTGTCCAGGGGGTTGCCAGGCTGGTAGATCAGCTCCAGGCCTTTACGCTCGATGGGGTCACGCCAGATACCGAGCAAGTCATCCGCCACCTGCGCCAGCGTCACCTGGGGCGACATCGCCGCGTCATTGTGCTGGGCACGGGCCAGCATCAGGAAGGTTTGCACCAGCTCGCGCATTTCTTCACAAGCGCGGGCAATGCGTTGCACTTGATTGCGCCCACGTTGATCAATGGCCGGGTTTTCCAGCAGCAGTTCACAGGAGCTTGCCAGCACCATCAACGGCGTGCGTAATTCGTGGCTGACGTCACTGGTAAACAATTGCTCACGGGACAATGCCTGACGCAGGCGCCCCAGGGTGGCATCGAACGCCACCGCCAGCTCACCCACTTCGTCGGCCGCATAGTCCGGTGCCAGCGGCGGCGCCAAACCCAGCAATTGGTCGCGGTGACGCACCTGGCGGGCGAGGCGCACGACCGGCGCCATCACTTTGCGTGCCAGAACCCAACCGAGGAATACCGCCAGTGCCAGGCTGAGTACGAAACCCACCAGCACCACGGCAAACAGCACCCGCTCACGCTCTTCAAAATCACTCTGATCCTGCAGCAACACGTAGCGCCGACCGTCGACCACTTCGACCATGGCGTGGTACGACAACGCTTCGCGGAAGACTTCATGGAAGCCAGGTTCGAGGTGACGCAGATCCTTGGGCAACTCAAAATCGCCCGGGCCACCGCTGAAGTAAAACAACTGGTCCGGCTCGGGCCGGTGCCGCCAGTCTTCGACCGTGTCCATCAGCAACAGGCGTTGCAGGTCACCGCCCAAGCCTGCCGAGATCAGCTTCTCTTCCACCAGGTGCACCGTCGCGACGATACCCATGGCGAAGGCCCCCGCCACCAACGCACTCATCAACGCAAAGGCGATGATGATCCGCTGGGCAAGGCTTTGCTTAAACTCCATCTCTACCCTCAGCCAGGCGATAACCGACGCCGTGCACCGTTTGCAGCAACGGCTTGGCGAACGGTTTATCGATCACTTGGCGCAATTGGTGAACGTGGCTGCGCAGGCTGTCGCTGTCCGGGCAGTCGTCGCCCCACAGGGCTTCTTCAAGAATTTCGCGGCGCAGCACGTGCGGGCTCTTCTGCATCAACACCGCCAGCAGCTTCAGGCCGACCGGGTTGAGCTTGAGCAAGCGGCCTTCGCGGGTCACCTCCAGGGTGTCGAGGTCGTAATGCAGGTCGGCGACTTGCAGGGCGCGACGACCGCCACCTTGGGCACGGCGCAGCACGGCTTCGATACGCGCGGCCAGCTCCGACAGGGCAAACGGTTTAAGCAGGTAGTCATCGGCGCCGGACTTGAAGCCCTGCAGCCGGTCATCCAATTGGTCGCGGGCGGTGAGCATGATCACCGGCGTGTCACGGCGCGCATCTTCGCGCAGGCGTTTGCACAGGGTGTAGCCATCGATGCCGGGCAGCATGATGTCGAGCACGATCAGGTCGTAATGCTCGGTGGCGGCCAGGTGCAGGCCCGACAAACCGTCCTGCGCACAGTCCACGGTATAGCCCTTCAGCCCCAGGTAATCCGCCAGGTTGGCCAGAATATCGCGGTTGTCTTCAACCAATAAAATTCGCATGGGCAGTGTCTCCGTACGCGGTAACGGCCGTGTTGGCTCGCGCAGCTTAAGGCCAAGTGTGGCTCAGGGATAGACCTGGAGGGCGCAGCGATTACGCTTTTCAACTGATTGGATCAACCAACGAGTTTTTCACTATAGCTTCACACACCGACGACAGGCCCCAGGCAAAAATGGCCGCCAAACGAACGCCCCTTGCCTGCCCTCCTGAAGGGCGTAACACTTGCGCCCATCCTCTGGCGACGACGCTCTTTCATGCCCGACACCCTGCTGCTGATCGAAGATGACCTCCCTCTGGCCGCGCTGACCGCCGAGTTCCTGCGCGCCGAAGGGTTTACCGTGGCGGTGGAACACCGCGGCGATCGCGCAGCCCAGCGTATCCGTGACGAACAGCCGGCGCTGCTGATCCTGGATGTGATGTTGCCGGGCATTGACGGCTTCACGCTGTGCCGACAGATTCGCGACCAGTACCCCGGCTTGATCCTGATGATGACGGCGCTGGACGAGAACGCCGAGCAATTGACCGGGTTCAACGTCGGCGCGGACGACTATGTGGTCAAGCCCGTCGACCCGCTGCTGTTGCTGGCCCGGATCCGCTCGTTGCTGCGCCGCCATCCACAAGCCCCCCGCGCCTATTACCAGTGGGGCACCTTTCGATTGGACCTCAACAACCACTTCGCCTGGCTCGATGAGGTGCCCTTGCAGTTTTCGGTGGCCGAGTTCGAGTTGCTCACGATCTTCGCCCGCCATTGCGGGGTGTTGCTGACCCGGGAAAAACTCCTGCAAAGCCTGCGTGGCCTGGAATACGACGGGATCAATCGCTCCGTGGACATGCGCGTCTCACGCTTGCGCAAGAAGCTGATGAGCCTGGACTGCCCGGTGACCATCCAGACCATCACGGCCCAGGGCTATCTGTTTGTCGAAATCCCGCAAGGCGCTCGGCATGCTCTCTAAAGTGCGGCCCTGGATGGCGATCGTGGCGGGCACCAGTTGGGGCGCGTTGACGCTTTATTTGTTGTGGCTGTGCGCCAACGCTTCGGTGTTCGTCGGCGAGTACAGTTTTTTGCGCTTGATGGCCGGGCCGGGCTACTTGGTGGCGGAGCAGCTCAAGCCTTTGCCGGCCGAGCAGCGTGAAGCGCGCATGGAGGCGCTGCGTGCGCGCTTCCAGTACCCGATCAGCCTGGTCACCCTGGATGAGATCGAGTTACCGCCCGAGGCGCTGATCATGCTCAAACACCAGCAACCGGCGCAAAACAGCGATGAAGACATTAGCTATTTCCCGCTCGACGACAAGACGTTGATTCAGTTCGGGCCCATGTGGGGAACAGCCGAGGTCAAGGACCTGCTGAAATTCCCGGTCTATGGGATCACCGCGTGCGTGGCCGGCCTGCCTCTGGGGCTGTGGATGTGGCTGGGGCTGCGTGCACGCCGTCAGCGTACCGCCGAGGTGGAAGCACTCAATGCCTGCCTGGGCACCCTGGCTCGCACGCCCAATGCAATGTTGCCGGCCATGGGCAAGGAATGGACGCCGCTGCTGCAAACCGTGCAACAACATGCGCAGGACATTATGGCGATGAGCGAACGTCACCGGGAGGTTTCCCAAGCCGTCTCCCACGAACTGCGCACGCCTCTGGCACGGATGCGTTTCGCCTTGACCCTGCTGGGCAAGAGTGACGATTTACCCACCCGTACCCGCTTGCAGGAACGCCTGCAAACCGATGTGGAAGAACTCGAAGCTCTGGTCCGCGCCAGCCTCGCCTTTGCCCGGATGGCCGGTGCGCCCACCGACCTGCAACATGAACCCATCCCTATCCGCGACTGGCTGCATCAGGAGTTCGCCTTGCTCGACGGACACCATCGCCGCCTGAGCCTGGACACTGAGCCTGCGGATCTGCAACTGATCGGCGACCGCGCCTTGCTGCATTTGATCGTGCGCAACCTGTTGAGCAACGCCATCACCTATGCCCGCGACCAGGTGTGCGTCAGCGCCGCTCGCCAGGATGACCAGCATCTTGTGTTGCATGTGGACGACGACGGCCCCGGCATCCTCGCTGAAAACCGCGAAAAGGTATTCGAACCTTTCGTACGGCTGGCCATGGGCGGCGATGAGTCCGGCGGCTTCGGCCTCGGCCTGGCGCTGGCCAAGCGCGCGACCCAATGGCACCGCGGTGAGTTGTCCGTTACGCGCAGCCCTTTGGGCGGTGCGCGCCTGACCCTGATCCTGCCCCTGCGCCCTCAATAACCAGCGTGTTACAGCCTGTGACAATGAACCGCCGGCATTCTGCGTAACCTCGCCACCTGATCCAGGAGAGCCCCTGCACCCTGGGTCCCATCCTTTGGATCCGGTTGGAGAGCCCGTTCATGCGTCCCCCCAAGAAGCATTTGCCCACGTTGATGCTGTCGCTGTGTATTGCCGCCAGTTCACTGCTGGCCTGCCACTGGGGGCGGCCCATACCCAGCACAACCGCACATGTGCCTACCGAAGAGCCACTCGACAGTACGACTGCACCGTGGTCCGCTGCACGCGTGCTCTTTATCGGCCAACCCACACTGGCCCGCGGGATGACATTCAAGAAGCTGTTGCGTCGACGCGCGATTGGCTGAGTAACAGTCGCCCACAAAAAAGCCCCGCCTGCATCACTGCAGGCGGGGCTTTTCAGTTAGCCGGGTAAGGCTGGCTTACATCATGCCGCCCATGCCACCCATGCCGCCCATGTCTGGCATACCGCCGCCAGCCGAGCCTTCAGCCTTCGGCTTGTCAGCGATGGCCACTTCGGTGGTCAGCAGCAGACCAGCGATCGAAGCAGCTGCCTGCAACGCGGAACGGGTCACTTTGGTTGGGTCCAGGATACCCATCTCAACCATGTCGCCGTATTCGCTGGTGGCAGCGTTGTAACCGTAGTTACCTTTGCCGTTCTTCACTTCGTTGACCACAACACTTGGCTCATCGCCGCTGTTGGAAGCGATCTGGCGCAGTGGGGATTCAACGGCGCGACGCAGAACTGCGATACCGACGTTCTGGTCAGCATTGTCGCCTTTGAGGTCAACCAGAGCTTCCAGAGCACGGATCAGCGCAACGCCACCGCCAGGTACCACGCCTTCTTCAACGGCTGCACGGGTAGCGTGCAGGGCGTCTTCAACGCGGGCTTTCTTCTCTTTCATTTCAACTTCGGAACCCGCGCCAACCTTGATCACTGCTACGCCGCCGGACAGTTTGGCCAGGCGCTCTTGCAGTTTTTCACGGTCGTAGTCGGACGAAGTCTCGGCAACCTGGGCGCGGATCTGGGTGATGCGAGCCTGGATGTCCTGCTCTACGCCAGCACCGTCAACGATGATGGTGTTTTCTTTGGAGATGGTCACGCGCTTGGCACTGCCCAGGTTTTCCAGGGTGGCGCTTTCCAGGCTCAGGCCGATCTCTTCGGAGATAACGGTACCGCCAGTCAGAACAGCGATGTCCTGCAGCATGGCCTTGCGACGGTCGCCGAAGCCTGGAGCCTTGACGGCTGCAACCTTCACGATGCCACGCATGTTGTTCACTACCAGCGTCGCCAGGGCTTCGCCTTCAACGTCTTCGGAAACGATCAGCAGTGGGCGGCCGGCTTTGGCGACGGCTTCCAGCACTGGCAGCATTTCGCGGATGTTGGAGATCTTTTTGTCGACCAGCAGGATCAGCGGGCTTTCCAGCTCGGCAACCATGGTTTCTGGCTTGTTGACGAAGTACGGGGACAGGTAGCCGCGGTCGAACTGCATGCCTTCTACAACCGACAGCTCGTTTTCCAGGCCAGTGCCTTCTTCAACGGTGATCACGCCTTCTTTGCCGACTTTTTCCATGGCTTCGGCAATGATGTCGCCGATGGAGCTGTCGGAGTTGGCGGAGATGGTGCCTACCTGAGCGATAGCCTTGGTGTCAGCGCATGGCTTGGACAGGTTTTTCAGCTCGGCAACAACAGCGATGGTCGCCTTGTCGATGCCGCGCTTCAGGTCCATCGGGTTCATGCCGGCAGCGACGGCTTTCAGGCCTTCGTTGACGATCGATTGAGCCAGGACGGTAGCGGTGGTGGTACCGTCGCCTGCGTCATCGTTGGCACGGGAGGCAACGTCTTTGACCAGCTGCGCGCCCATGTTTTCGAAACGGTCTTCCAGTTCGATTTCTTTGGCTACGGAAACGCCGTCCTTGGTGATGGTCGGAGCGCCGAAGCTCTTCTCGATGATCACGTTACGGCCTTTCGGGCCCAGGGTCGCTTTTACTGCGTCAGCCAGGATGTTGACACCGGTGAGCATTTTCTTGCGGGCGGAATCGCCGAATTTAACTTCTTTAGCAGCCATGATCGATAATCCTTAAATACTTTGGAGTAACGGGAAAATGAGCGGGAAAATTACGCTTCCAGTACGGCGAGAATCTCGTTCTCAGCCATGACCAGCAGGTCTTCGCCGTCAACTTTCACAGTGTTGCTGCCGGAGTAAGGGCCGAATACAACCTTGTCACCGACTTTAACGGCCAGAGCACGCACTTCACCGTTTTCCAGGGTTTTGCCTGGACCCGCAGCGACGATCACACCGTGGTTGGCTTTTTCAGCAGCCGAACCTGGCAGAACGATACCGCCAGCGGTTTTCTTTTCTTCTTCGCTACGACGGATTACGACGCGGTCGTGCAGAGGACGAAGCTTGCTCATTGTCGATCTCTCCTAATTGTGTTTTTCATCGGCCGGTGTCAATACCGGCGGGTTGTATTCCGGCTGAGCCGGTCGCGCCTCGCCAAGCAAGACGCGGAAGTCTGTCTGGTGTCGCCACCAGAAACCTTGCGGTGACCGTTACATAAGGGCGCATAAGCTTATTACAAGGGGCCTCGGCGTAAATTTTTTGCGTGTGCCGACGGCTGAAAGCAACACGGCACCCTGAGGTGCCGTGCCAATGAAGCGTTTATTTGCTGTCGCGATGTTCGAACTCGCCTTCGATCACATCACCTTCACGCCCCAACGGCTGGCGCGGGGCCGGGCCGCCACGGGGTTGCAGGTCGTCGGCGAACGCACGCTGACGAATCGCAGCCTCTTCGGCACGCTGGCGCATCTTGCCGGCCAGCAGTTTGCGGGTGAACGGCAGCAGCATGACCAGGCCGACCACGTCGCTGATAAAACCAGGCAGGATCAACAGGCCGCCGGCCAAGGCCATCATCAGGCCTTCGAGCATGGTCTGGGCGGGCAGTTCGCCACGGTTCAGGCTTTCACGGGCACGCAGCGCGGTGGCCAGGCCGGCGACGCGCAGCACCAGGACGCCGAGCATCGAGCCGAGAATGATCAGCAACAGGGCCGGGAAAAAGCCGATCGCACTGCTGACTTGAACGAATACGAACAGCTCCAACACCGGGAACAGCAGAAAGAGCAACAAAAAAGGGCGCATCAAATGGTTCCTCAACGCAAGAATGCCTTGCCAGTCCACCTTAGATGACGTCGCCGTTTCGTGAATTCAAGCGTCAGCGGCTTCTTTTTTCGGCCAGACATCCGCGTGAGCCAATGAAACCAGGGCTTCGCGTACTTGTGTCGGCGTGTTGCAAGACTCCGCAAACGGCAACCAATATAAGGATTGGCCTATACGCAAGTGCATGCCTTCGCTGTCGATGCCGGCCAACTGGGCAGGCTCGGAAGTCGGCAAACCGGTGAGGTCGACGTAATGGGCAATGGCCTTGGTGTGATCGCTGTTCATGTGTTCGATCATGCTGCGCTCGGCCTTGCCCGCAAACGGGTTGGCCAAGGTCAACTGATCGACCCAGTGAATCGCGCCAAAACCGCCGATGTAACGGTGACGCACTGGCTTGAGCACCCAGAAGTCGAAATCGTGGGCCTTGTGGTAGTTGGCTGAATCGGGGAAGTAGCGGTAATAACGCTCAGCCGCCGCCTCGATGGCAGCGCCCTCCTCCAGTTTTTCGGCTTCAGCCAGGTAGGTCAGGCGCCCGACGGCCTGCACGTCATCCGCCTCGCGCTCACCCACCAGCAGCGAGCACTTGGGGTCTTTCTGCAGGTTGTGGGTGTGCTGGGCAATGCGACTGATCAGGATCAGCGGACGGCCCTGTTCGTCGAGGCAATAGGGCACGACCGAACCAAAAGGGAAGCCGGGCATGGCTTTGGACAGTGTGGAGAGAGCCCCACGGTATTCCTTGAGCAACAGCTCTCGGGCGTTCTTGGCAACCTGTGCGCTCAACGTATGACTCCTCGGATAATCAGCCGCCCATGGCCTATGGTGCCTATGGGAATGAATCTCAACGCAAGGTAATCATTATCGGCAAAGGTTGCCAAGCAGGTTTTGTTCGGCCGTGTTACCAGGCCACGCCGAAGCCTGCGGTGTAGCGGGTCTTGCTCAGGCTGCTGTCGGAGTCGCCACTGATGATGTCGCGCTCGGCCTTGAGGTTGAGGGAGGCCCATTCGGTGACTTTGTAGCGCAGGCCCATTTCTGCATCCAACGAATACTCCGCCGGCCCGCCGATAGGCTTGCCCACTTCGCCGTTGGTGAAGAACTCGACGGTCTTGCCCACCAGGTAGCGGTTGTAATTCCACTTCATGGCCAGGGAATAGAAGTTGTCCTTGCCGCCGTCGGCGTATTCATAGTCGGTGCGGTTGACCAGCGAGCCCAGGGAGAACGCGCCCAGCTCATCGTCCCAGAACTGATAGCCCGGGCCCGTACCGACGGTGCGCTGACGGGACAAGTCTTCAACCTTGTCGCGCTTGTAGGTCAAGCGGCCTTGCCAGAACCAATGCTCGGTCAGGAAGCGGTCGAGGTCGTATTCCAGGGCCCAGTTGTCGGTGGTGGTGACATCGTCCTGGAACTCGCGGTTGTACTCGCCCTGCCCGGTGTGACGCCATTGGCCATGGCGGGCGGTGGTCTTGAAGTCGATGTCGTAGTCGTTGGTATCTTTGTCGGCGCGTTTATAGTCCAGCGCCATGTCCACGTTGCCTTTCCACACCAGGTCTTCAATCACAGGCTTGGGTTTGATGATCTGCTGGATGCTGGCCAATTCGACGGTCTTGGGCGCCTCGCCGTTGGCCAGCACCACCTTGCCGTCATCCGCCGCTTTCAGGGACTTGGCCTTCTCGCCGGTGTAGGCGTCCTGCTTGACCAGCAGCTCCTGGTCGCTCTCCAGGGTTTTCACCTGTTTCCAGTCCACCGGGATGGCGCCTGCATAATCGGTCTGGATCAGCAGCTTGCCACCGTCGAAGACCTTGATCTTGCCGGTCAGGCGGTCACCGTTCTTCAACCAGACGGTATCAGCGAGCAAGGGCGTGGAGGCGCTGAAAACAGCGAGGCACAGCAGGGTTCTGGACAACATAAGCGGATCGGGAGCTCAAGGTTGGCGAAAAAGGGCGATTATCGTGTTAGATAGCTAGAACTGACTCAAGGATTTATGTTGAGTTCAATTCTCATCAACACACTTACAGACCTTTCCTACAATTGTGCCGTCGGTATCAATGGATATGCCCACCGTGAATCAGCCCGCCGAAACCCCACAAAGCCCCGCCGAAATGCGCCGCACGGCGCTCTACCTGACCCTGGCCCAAGTGCCCGCAGGCTGCGTGGTGAGCTACGGCGAGCTGGCTCACTTGGCGGGCCTCGGTCGTGCGGCGCGTTGGGTGGGACGTACCCTGAGCCAGCTTCCCGAAGACACCAAGCTGCCCTGGCACCGCGTGCTGGGTGCCGGCGGTCGGATAAGTCTGCCGGTGGGCAGTGCCTCGGGTGACGAACAACGCGCGCGTTTGCGCGATGAAGGCGTCGCTGTCCGCAACAATCGCGTGGATATTCAGCGCCATGGCTGGCGCCCGGTAGAGCACAGCGGTTAGAGTGCGCGCTTTGTTTCCGCAAATCTGAGGCAGACTCCAGCCCATGCCCCGTAAAACCTGGCGCGCCGCGCTCGCCGCCTATGCCAGCCCCTCGACGTTAGTCCTGTTGTTGCTCGGCTTTGCCGCCGGCCTGCCTTACATGTTGGTGTTCTCGACGCTTTCAGTGTGGTTGCGTGAAGCCGGTGTGGCGCGCGAGACCATCGGCTATGCGAGCCTGATCGGTTTGGCATATGCCTTTAAATGGGTGTGGTCGCCGCTGCTCGACCAATGGCGCCTGCCGCTGCTCGGCAAACTCGGACGCCGTCGTTCCTGGCTGGTGCTGGCCCAGTCGCTGGTGATCCTCGGATTGATCGGCATGGGTTTTTGCGACCCGCAGAAACACTTGTCCTGGCTGATCGCTATCGCGGTCATCGTCGCCTTCGCGTCCGCGACCCAAGACATCGCGGTCGACGCCTATCGCCTGGAAATCGCCGACGACAGCCGCCAGGCTGCTCTGGCCGCCAGCTACATGTCCGGCTATCGCATTGCAGCCCTGCTCGCCACAGCGGGCGCACTGTTTTTTGCCGAAGGTTTCGGCTCCACCGGCTTCAACTATAAACACTCGGCCTGGACCGGCACCTATGTGCTGTTCGGCGTCCTGATGGTCCCGGCGCTGCTGACCACCTTCTTCATGCGCGAACCGAATGTGCCACTGCGCACTCAATTGCAGGCCGGGCGCTACAGCTTCGTGCACCAACTTGTCTCTGTATTTGTGCTGATCGTGTTGCTGGTCTCGGTGCCGGCGATGTTCACCCAATTGTTCAACACCGATTTCGAAAGTGTGCTGTTCCATGGCATGAGCTTGTGGGACCTGCTGATGGAAGACCGCGCATTCCTGCGCGCCATCCTCTATATCACCCTGACCTCCCTGTGTCTCTCGGCCATGGGCCGCCGTGGCCTGGCGCCGGTGCTGACACCGGTCAACGACTTTATCCTGCGCTACCGCTGGCAGGCGTTGCTGCTGCTGGGGCTGATCGCCACTTATCGCATGTCCGACACCGTGATGGGCGTGATGGCCAACGTGTTCTACATCGACCAGGGGTTCACCAAGGACCAGATCGCCGGGGTCAGCAAGATTTTCGGCCTGATCATGACTCTGGTCGGCGCTGGCATGGGCGGCTTGCTGATCGTGCGCTTCGGCATCCTGCCGATCCTGTTCATCGGCGGCGTGGCCTCGGCCGGCACCAACCTGCTGTTCGTGATGCTCGCCGACATGGGCCCGGACCTGCAGATGCTGATCTTCACCATTTCCCTGGATAACTTCAGCTCGGGGCTGGCGACCTCGGCATTCGTGGCCTACCTTTCGAGCCTGACCAACCTGAAGTTCTCCGCCACCCAATATGCGCTGCTCAGCTCGATCATGCTGTTGCTGCCGCGCCTGATCGGCGGGTATTCGGGGGTGATGGTGGAGAAGTTCGGGTATCACAATTTCTTCCTGATCACCTGCATGCTGGGTGTGCCGACGCTGGTGCTGATTGCGCTACATTGGTATCAAGAGAATCGGCGGGCTCGGTTGAATCCCTCCGAAGAAACGGATCCCTTGTAGGAGCGAGCTTGCTCGCGAAGAACTCGCAGACGCCGCGTTCTCCCCGGTTTCCCACGTCATCGTTGACGATCTTCGCGAGCAAGCTCGCTCCTACAGCGCTCATGCCTGTACGCGAGCGACAACCGCCCGTACAATCCAGAGTCATTTCAAGTCCAAGCAACCGACAACGGCCTACCATGCGTACCAGTCAATATTTGCTCGCCACACAGAAAGAAACGCCTTCCGACGCGGTCGTGATCAGCCATCAGCTGATGCTGCGCGCCGGTATGATCCGCAAACTGGCCTCTGGCCTGTACACCTGGCTGCCCATGGGCTTGAAGGTGATGCGCAAGGTCGAAGCCATCGTTCGTGAAGAAATGAACGCCGCCGGCTCTCTGGAAGTGTTGATGCCGAGCACCCAACCGGCTGAACTGTGGCAGGAATCCGGGCGCTGGGAAGAGTACGGCCCTGAGTTGCTGCGCTTCAAGGATCGTCATGGCCGCGATTTCTGCGCCGGCCCGACCCACGAAGAAGTGATCACCGACCTGATGCGCAACGAGCTGAGCAGCTACAAGCAGCTGCCGCTCAACCTGTATCAGATCCAGACCAAATTCCGTGACGAAATCCGCCCACGCTTCGGCTTGATGCGCGGCCGCGAATTCATCATGAAGGATGCGTATTCGTTCCATGCCGACCAGGCGTCGCTGCAGGTCACCTACGACCGCATGCACACGGCCTACTGCAACGTGTTCACCCGTCTGGGCCTGAAGTTCCGCCCGGTTGAAGCGGACAACGGTTCCATCGGCGGCGCCGGCTCCCACGAATTCCACGTGCTGGCCGAGTCCGGCGAAGACGATATCGTGTTCAGCAACGGCTCCGACTACGCGGCGAACATCGAGAAAGCCGAAGCCGTGCCACGGGAAACCTCCCGTCCAGCACCGGCTGAAGAGCTGCGCCTGGTGGACACACCGGAGACCAAGACCATCGCGGCCCTGGTGGAAAAATTCAATCTGCCGATTGAAAAGACCATCAAGACCCTGATCGTGCGCGCCGAAGAAGAAGGCAAGCTGATCGCCCTGGTGATCCGTGGCGACCACGAACTCAACGAAATCAAGGCGGCCCAGCAGCCTGGCGTGGCCAGCCCGCTGGTCATGGCTACCGACGCCGAACTGCGTGACGCCATTGGCGCCGGCGCCGGTTCGCTCGGCCCACTGAACCTGCCGCTGCCGATCATCATCGACCGTTCGGTCGAGCTGATGAGCGACTTCGGCATCGGCGCGAACATCGACGACAAGCACTACTTCGGCGTGAACTGGGAGCGTGACCTGCCGGTTCCGACCGTGGCCGACCTGCGTAACGTGGTCGCCGGTGACCCAAGCCCGGATGGCAAGGGCACCCTGGAAATCAAGCGCGGCATCGAAGTCGGGCACATCTTCCAGCTGGGCAACAAATACAGCCAGGCGATGAACTGCAAAGTGCTGGGCGAGAACGGCAAGCCGGTAATCCTGGAAATGGGTTGCTACGGCATTGGCGTTTCGCGGGTGGTTGCCGCTGCCATCGAGCAGAACAACGACGCGAACGGCATCATCTGGAGCGACACCTTGGCGCCGTTCCAGATCGCACTGGTGCCACTGCGTTATGAGACCGAACAAGTACGCGAAGCCACCGACAAACTGTATGCCGATCTGACGGCCGCCGGTTTTGAAGTGCTGTTGGATGACCGGGACAAGAAAACCAGCCCGGGCATCAAATTCGCCGACATGGAACTGATTGGCATCCCGCACCGGATCGTGGTCAGTGACCGCGGCCTGGCCGATGGCAATCTGGAATACAAGAGCCGGACCGAAGCCGAAGCCCAACCGTTGCCGGTGGCTGACGTGCTGTCTTTCCTTCAGGCGCGTATTCGTCGCTGAAAACCAGATCAAGAGAAGTCATGTTCAAGCGAAACACCAGAGCCCTGGGGGGCGCCGCCTTGTGCGGCGCCCTGCTGGTCAGCGGCTGCGCCAACCAAATGTCGCAACGCAGTGAGCACGAGGAGCGGGTCGAGCGTAAGTTGCTCGACCACAGCCTGCAGATCGATGTAGGCGAACCCAAAGTGCTGGAGCTGCCGCAACGCCGGGTCCGCATTCACGAACAGAAGACCTTCGAGGTCACCGAGTTCGAAGTCACCCGTCGTTACGACCGCTACACCCCTTACCAGCCCTGGCGCAAACTCTATGAGATGCCGTTGGGTGCCGTAGCCCTGGTGGCCGGCGCGGGCGCCAATGTGGTGAACGTATTCGCCCTTGGCAACCTGCCGACCAGCGTGACGCGTGACTGGCTGATCTATGGCGTGGACGGCCTCAATCCGTTCATGAACGTGCAGTCCCATGGCCGTGCGCAACAGAACCTGGCGGGGATCGATGAAGTCCAGCGCGACAAGCGCGTGGAGTATTCGAGCCTGCCCTGGAGCGAACGCCCGGTGCAAGTCACCGCCGGCAAGCAAGTCCATGAGCTGACCACCGACCGTAACGGCGTATTGCGCCTGAACCTGTTGGACAGCCCGTTTGCCGAGCAGGACCTGAACCGCGTCACGACCTTGAAGATCAGTGTGGAAGATGGTCAGGACGACGTACATTCGGACTCCACGCTGGCGGTCAGCAGCACCTTGCGCAACAAGTTGCTCGAAGCCCACGGCCTGATCTACGACGACCTAGAAGACGACGAAGTCAGCCAGTGGGTGCACCGGGTCAAGCGCTTGTCTGAACTTGGCCTGGAAGAGGAAGCCAGCGAGCTGGAGCAAAGCCTGATCGAACTGACCCGCAATGATCCCGAGTTGCAGCAGGAATTCCTGCAAGCGCTGACCAAGGATGCGGGGCGGTTGGTGGCGGATCCTGGAGCTCGCTAAGACTTCAAAAATGTTGTAGATCTAATGTGGGAGCGGGCTTGCTCGCGAATGCGGTAGATCAGTCAATGCATCTGGTGACTGACACTCCGTATTCGCGAGCAAGCCCGCTCCCACATGTGGTTCTCGGTTTCTACCAGGAGAACTCGAGCTGCTCGTTGCCATTGCTTAAATCCAGCAACCGCACCCCAATCCCCAGCAACCGCACTGGCTTCCCGCCGCGATTGAACGCCTGCGTCAGCAGTTGTTGATAACTCTCCAGATCCCGCCCTGCCCCCGCCTGCTCCAAGGTGGTCTGGGTAAAGTCATGAAATTTCACCTTAACGAACGGCTTGCCTGCCCGGTAACTGCTGTCGATGCGCGCCATGCGTCCGGCCAGGGTTTCCATCAGCTCGGGGAGTTTTGCCAGGCAGCTTGAGAGGTCCGGCAAATCCACGTCGTAGGTATTTTCCACACTGATCGACTGGCGGCGACTCTCGTTCTGCACCACGCGGTCATCGATCCCACGGGCCAGGCTCCACAGTCGCTCGCCAAAACTGCCGAATTCGCGCACCAACGCCAGCTTGTTCCACTCGCGCAACTGCAGGCAGTCTTCGATTCCCAGGCGCGCCAGTTTATCGGCCGTGACCTTGCCCACACCGTGCAACTTGCTCACGCGCAATTGCGAGACGAAGTCTTCAACCTGGTCCGGGGTGATCACAAACAATCCGTTGGGTTTTTTCCAATCGCTGGCGATCTTGGCCAGGAACTTGTTCGGCGCCACGCCGGCGGACACGGTGATGTGCAACTGGTTGGAGACACGCCGACGAATATCCTGGGCAATGCGCGTGGCACTGCCGCCGAAATGCGGGCTGTCGGATACGTCCAGATAGGCTTCATCCAGTGACAACGGCTCGATCAGGTCGGTGTAGTCGCGAAAGATCGTCTGGATTTCCTTCGACGCTTCTTTATAAGCATCCATACGCGGCTTGACGATGGTCAGGTCCGGGCACAGCTTCAAGGCATGGCGTGACGACATGGCCGAGCGCACGCCATAGGCCCGCGCCTCGTAGTTGCAGGTGGCGATCACCCCACGCCGGTCGGCCGAGCCACCCACCGCCAGCGGTTTTTGCGCCAGGCTCGGGTCATCCCGCATCTCGATGGCGGCGTAGAAGCAATCACAGTCGACGTGGATGATTTTGCGCTGCGTCATATAAACGGGGGTGTGTACCTACGGGTGGCCAGTATCGCATTCACACCTGTATATAGCACCAGTAGTTTGATTCTTCCGCTTGAGCGGTAGGAAAAATCCCGGATGAATTTATTTTCTCAATCGAATTTGGACTGTTGATAGAGCTGAAACCCTCGGCCAGACTGGGCTGGCGGGGTATCGAGATGCCACCTTGGAGAGCTAACCGATTGAACCACAAGCGCTTTTCTTCTATTCACGGGTTGACACACCTGCGTTCCTCTGTAGAATGCCGACACACAGACGCGGGATGGAGCAGTCTGGTAGCTCGTCGGGCTCATAACCCGAAGGTCGTCGGTTCAAATCCGGCTCCCGCAACCAAACATCAAAAAAGGCTACTCGAAAGAGTGGCCTTTTTTGTGCGCGCCTGTTTTACCCCTCCACTGTAGGAGCGAGCTTGCTCGCGAAAAACCCAAAGGGACCGCGATTATTCAGGTTGCCCGCGTCATGGTTGACGCTCTTCGCGAGCAAGCTCGCTCCTACAGGAATGTCGCCAAGGCTTTGATTTCAGAATAATTCGCACTTATTTGACCCATCGGCCCATTAACGGTTGACACCCCGCCGTTGGGCTGTAGAATGCCGCCCACAGACGCGGGATGGAGCAGTCTGGTAGCTCGTCGGGCTCATAACCCGAAGGTCGTCGGTTCAAATCCGGCTCCCGCAACCAAACATCAAAAAAGGCTACTCGAAAGAGTGGCCTTTTTTGTATCCGGTGAAAAAGTTCTTCTGAAACAATGGCATGGCATCTTTCATGAAACCGCTCGCGGTTTGTAGAGTCCATCTCATTGCAAGCTATGCTCAATGCTCAAGCGCTACCCTCTACGACCAATGGCCGCAGTCGCCGCACCCGGTGATACGCGTTAATATTTGTAATTATTTTGTCCATAGGGATTGGTAACTTGGCTGGATACCTCCATCCTGTCGCGCACAATCCACGAGGTGATTGATGCGCGCCAACTCGTCTGAACCACAAGACACTGTCACAGCAGAACAACCGATCACACCCACCCGTTTGCGTTGGCTGGATCTGGTGAGCAAGTACCGGCAACCCATCGGGCTGGCCGTCACCCTGTTGTTGTTCGCCATCGCCCTGATCGCCTGCCGCCACCTGCTGCTGGAGCTGGACCTCTACGCCCTCCACGATTCGATCCTGGAAGTGCCCAAGCCCGCCTTGCTCGGCGCGTTTGCGGCGGCCGTCGCCGGTTTCGTCATTCTATTGGGCTATGAATTCTCCGGCGCCCGATATGCAGGCGTGAACCTGCCCGCCAAAACCCTGGCCCTCGGTGGCTTTACCGCCTTCGCCATCGGCAATGCGATTGGCCTGTCGATGCTCTCCGGTGGTTCAGTGCGTTACCGTTTATATGCACGCCATGGCATCGGGGCTTCGGAAGTCGCCCATATGACGGTGTTCGCCAGCCTGGCGCTCGGCACCGCACTGCCGCCACTGGCTGCATTGGCGACACTGAGCAACCTACCCGCCGCATCGACCTACCTGCATTTGCCACAGGCTGTGTTGGGCGGTATTGCTGGCGCGGTGCTGCTGTTGTCGGCGGTGTTGTGCATCGGCATTTATCGCCGTCGCCTGCCGGAACAACCCTACGCGGATAACCTGCTGGTAAAAGCCGGTCGTCGTACCCTGCGCCTGCCGGGTCGCCGCCTGACCTTCCTGCAACTGATCATTACCGCGCTGGACGTGGCCGCTGCCGCCACTGTCCTTTATATGCTGCTGCCGGAAGCGCCCCCGTTCGGTCCCTTCCTGCTGGTGTACCTGCTAGCCCTGGCCGCTGGTGTGCTCAGCCATGTGCCGGGCGGTGTGGGCGTATTCGAAGCGATCCTGCTGGCGGCCTTCGCCGACAAACTCGGGGCCGCGCCATTAGCCGCCGCCCTGCTGCTGTATCGCATGATCTACGTGGTGTTGCCGCTGCTGATCGCCTGCGTGTTCCTGCTGGTCAACGAAGCACAGCGCCTGTTCCAGACCCAGCAAAGCCTGCGGGTCGCCTCGGGGCTGGCCGCGCCAGTGCTGGCCGTACTGGTTTTTTTGTCCGGCGTGGTCCTGCTGTTCTCTGGCGCCACGCCCGAAATCGACTCACGCCTGGAAAACATCGGCTTCCTGATTCCACACCGCCTGATTGATGCCTCGCACTTTGGCGCCAGCCTGATCGGCGTGCTGTGCCTGTTGTTGGCCCAGGGCCTGCGCCGACGCTTGTCGGCGGCCTGGATGCTGACCATGGTGCTGCTGTTGGTCGGCGCCCTGCTTTCGCTGCTCAAGGGTTTCGACTGGGAAGAAGCCAGCCTGATGACCATGACCGCGATCCTGCTGGCGATCTTCCGGCGCTCTTTCTACCGTGCCAGCCGCCTTACCGAACTGCCCTTCTCGCCGCTGTACCTGGTGGCCAGTGTCTGCGTGTTGGGTGCCTCGATCTGGCTGCTGCTGTTCGCCTATCAAGACGTGCCGTACAGCCATCAGCTGTGGTGGCAGTTCACCCTGGACGCCAACGCCCCACGCGGCCTGCGTTCGCTGTTGGGTGCCGCTGTGGTGCTGGTGGTTGTGTCGCTGACCTGGCTGCTGCGCACCGCACGCCCGGTGATCCACTTGCCAACCCCGGACGAACTGGAGCGCGCCAGCAAGATCCTGATGGCCTCGTCCCAGCCCGACGGAGGCTTGGCGCTTACCGGTGACAAAGCGCTGCTGTTCCACCCTAATGATGAAGCATTCCTCATGTACGCCCGTCGTGGCCGCAGCCTGGTAGCCTTGTACGACCCGATTGGCCCGACCCAGCCACGGGCCGAGATGATCTGGCAGTTCCGTGACCTGTGCGACATTCACCATGCGCGCCCGGTGTTCTACCAGGTCCGCGCCGAGAACCTGCCGTACTACATGGACATCGGCCTCACCGCCATCAAGCTGGGCGAAGAAGCCCGCGTCGACCTGAAACGCTTTGACCTGGAAGCCAAGGGCAAAGAGATGAAGGACCTGCGCTACACCTGGAACCGTGGCTCGCGGGACGGCCTGTCCCTGGAGATCTGCGAACCGGGCACCGCGCCGATGGACGAGCTGAAGGTGATCTCCGATGCCTGGCTGACCGGCAAGAACGTGCGGGAAAAAGGCTTTTCCCTGGGACGCTTCAGCGACGACTACCTCAAGCACTTTCGCATTGCGATCATTCGCTTCGAAGGGCGCCCGGTGGCCTTCGCCAACCTGCTCGAGACCTACAACCACGACCTGGCCAGTCTCGACCTGATGCGCGCCCACCCGGACGCGCCCAAGCTGACCATGGAGTTCATGATGGTCGGCCTGATTCAACACTATAAGAGTCACGGCTACGCCCGCTTCAGCCTCGGCATGGTGCCGTTGTCGGGCCTGCAACCACGACGCGGCGCCCCGTTGACCCAACGCCTGGGTTCGATGGTGTTCCGCCGTGGCGAGCAACTGTATAACTTCCAAGGTTTGCGCCGCTTCAAAGACAAGTTCCAGCCTGACTGGGAACCCCGTTACATGGCCGTGCCCGCAGGACTTGATCCGCTGGTGGCACTGGCCGATACCGCCGCCCTGATCGCGGGCGGCTTGACTGGATTGGTGAAACGCTGATGATTCGACGCTCCTGGCGGTATGTATTGGCCTTTGTAGTGCTGCTCGCCCTGGTCCTGGGTGGCGGCTATTGGTACTGGAACCGCCCTGCCCCGCAGCCGACCCTGGAGCAACTGCCTCAGGCCGATGGTTCGGTGATGACCCGGGTAACCCCGTACGGAACGCCGAAAGCCCGTGTGGCCGTGGCCGTGATGCCCGATGAAACCCTGACCGACAGCCAACTGGTCGCCTTGAGCCAAGGCGGCAAGGCGCAGATTGTCCAGGTGATCCTGCCCAAGGACGACTGCAAGCTGCAGGAACAAGCGCTGCAAAGCGCCCTGGGCCAACTGAAAGGCCCGGCGACGCTGGTCAGCGGCATCGGCCCTGGCGCCGCCCTCGCCTGGCGCTGGCTGGCCACCCAGAACGACGACAAGGCCAACGCCATCTCCGTCGGCTTCGCCTTGGTACAGGAAGGCTGCAAGGATCCACTGCCAAAAACAGCCGCACACGGCAATTGGCTGGTGGCCTGGAACGACAACCCTGACGATGAAAGCGCCAGCTTCGTACGTGACACCCCGCGCGCCACCACCAGTATCAGCGACTACGACATTCACTACCCGCAAGTGCTGAACAACGAGCTGCGCAAGCAACTGGTAGGTTCGGACAACGGCGGCCTGGCGATTCCGGTGGTTGAAGTCCCGGCCGGCCAAGCGAAAGATACCGTCACGCTGTTCCTCTCCGGTGACGGTGGATGGCGCGACCTGGACCGTGACGTGGCGGGTGAAATGGCCAAGATCGGCTACCCGGTGGTCGGTATCGATACTCTGCGTTATTACTGGCAGCACAAGACCCCGGAACAAAGCGCCAAGGACCTCACCGAACTGATGCAGCACTACCGTCAGAAATGGGGCACCAAGCGCTTCGTACTGACCGGTTATTCGTTCGGCGCCGATGTATTGCCGGCCATCTACAACCGCCTGCCGGAAAACGAGCAGCAGCGCGTGGACGCGATCATTCTGCTGGCTTTCGCGCGCACGGGCAGCTTCGAGATTGAAGTGGAAGGCTGGTTGGGCAACGCGGGTAAGGAAGCCGCCACCGGGCCGGAAATGGCCAAGCTGCCACCTGAGAAAGTGGTGTGCATCTACGGAGCGGAAGAGGTCGACGAGAGCGGCTGCACGGACAAGACAGCCGTGGGTGAAGCGTTGAAGTTGCCGGGTGGGCATCACTTCGATGAGAACTACCCGGCGCTGGCGAAGCGGTTGGTGGATATCATCGTCAAACACCAAGCCAAAACCGAATAAACTTCCCATCTGACGAGCAGGCTTGTTGTGGCGAGCGGGCTCGCCCCGCGTTGGGCTGCGAAGCAGCCCTAAAACCAAACGCCGCATTCTGCCTGACAGAATGCGGCGTTCTTATTGGGGCGGCTTCGCCACCCAACGCGGGGCAAGCCCGCTCACCACAAAAAAACCGCTGAGATTCAGCGCGGTTCGATATGCGCAATCATCAACTGCACAGTTTCATTCCCACGAAACTCGTTCACATCCAGCTTGTACGCCAACTCCACCCAACGCACGGTCGGGTTCGGCCAGACCTCACGGTCCACTCCAAAGGCAATGCCATCGAGTTTCACTGACCCGCATTCAGTCTTGAGCGCCACCTTCAGGTGCCGCTCACCCACCACGCGCTGCTCCACCAACTGGAATACACCGTGAAAGACCGGCTCGGGAAAGTGCTGCCCCCACGGCCCGGCATGCCGCAGCGCGCGGGCCAGTTCCAGGTGAAACTCTTCCACCGCCAGGGTGCCGTCTGACAGCAGACGACCAGTCAAGTCTTCTTCACGCAGTTGGCGACGCACTTCGGCATCGAAAGCTTCGGCAAACAGCGGGAAGTTTTCTTCGGGCAACGTCAGCCCCGCCGCCATGGCGTGGCCGCCGTACTTGGCGATCAGGTTGGGATGCTGGCTCGCAACCACCGCCAGCGCATCACGGATATGAAACCCCTGCACGGAGCGCCCTGAGCCCTTGAGCAGACCATCACCGGCGTCGGCGAAGGCGATGGTCGGGCGAAAGTAGCGCTCCTTCATACGCGACGCCAGGATACCGATCACACCCTGGTGCCATTCCGGATCAAACAGGCACAAACCGTAAGGCATCGACTCCACCGGCAAGTCCTTGAGCTGGGCCAGGGCCTCGCGCTGCATGCCTTGCTCGATGGATTTGCGGTCCTGGTTCATGCCGTCCAGCTGCGCGGCCATTTCCCGCGCGGCGACAACGTCGGTAGTGAGCAGGCATTCGATGCCTAGGCTCATGTCATCCAGACGCCCAGCGGCGTTCAGGCGTGGCCCGAGGATAAAACCCAGGTCGGTGGAGGTGATACGCGCAGCATCGCGCTTGGCCACTTCCAGAATCGCCTTGATCCCCGGCCGCGCGCGACCGGCGCGGATACGCTCCAGGCCTTGATGCACCAGGATGCGGTTGTTGGCGTCCAGGGGCACCACGTCGGCGACGCTGCCCAGGGCAACCAGGTCGAGCAATTCACCGATGTTGGGTTGAGGCTTGTTGTCGTACCAGCCCAAGCTGCGCAGGCGCGCGCGCAGGGCCATCAGCACATAAAAGATCACGCCCACGCCGGCCAGGGCTTTGCTGGGGAATTCGCAGCCAGGCTGGTTCGGGTTGACGATGGCATCCGCCGCCGGCAACTCATCGCCGGGCAAGTGGTGGTCCGTCACCAACACCTGCAACCCCGCCGCTTTCGCCGCCGCCACGCCATCGACGCTGGAAATGCCGTTGTCCACGGTAATCAGCAACTGCGGCTCGCGCTGCAGTGCCACAGCGACAATTTCCGGGGTCAGGCCGTAGCCGTACTCGAAACGATTGGGCACCAGGTAGTCAACATGGGCCGCACCGAGCAAACGCAGGCCCAGGGTGCCCACGGTGCTGGCCGTGGCGCCATCGGCGTCAAAGTCACCCACGATAAGGATGCGCTGGCGCTGCTCCAGCGCGGTCACCAGCAAGTCCACCGCCGCGTCGATACCCTTGAGCTGCTGGTAGGGAATCAACCGCGCCAGGCTTTTATCCAGCTCGGCCTCGGACTGCACCCCGCGCGCGGCGTAGAGACGGGTCAACAGCGGTGGCAGTTCACCGAGAAACGGCAGGACGGCAGGTAACGGGCGAGGATCAATACGCATGGGGTGACGGAGACTTCTCTTCAATACGACGGTTAGTTAGCAATGCTAAAAGCGACACAGATCAAATGTGGGAGCTGGCTTGCCTGCGATAGCGGTTTATCAGTTACAGCAGTACAAACTGACCCACCGCTATCGCAGGCAAGCCAGCTCCCACATTTTCAACCGCGTTCGCCGACCAACCACTGCAACTGCACTTCATGTTGGCCACGGTCGTCGGTGACGAACATCGTGCCTTCGCTGATCATCACGTCCCACTTTATGACGCGGGGCATGTCCTTGGCCAGGGTCTCTAGGACTTCCTGGGGCACGGCAGCGATATGTACGTTTTTCAGGTTATTCGCCACCGGCACCACCTTGCCTTCCCACACGCGCAAGCTGCCGTAGGCCAGCAGGCTGGTGCGCTCGGTGCGGCGCGAGCACCAGGTGAGGCGGTCGGCATCGGGCTGGCCGACTTCGATCCAGTGCAGAACACGATCATCCAGGCTTTTTTCCCACAGGGCTGGCTCGTCTACATCTGACAGGCCACGCCCGAACGACAGCTGCTCGTTGTACCAGAGGGCGTAGGCCAGCAGACGCACGGTCATGCGCTCTTCGGTTTCCGACGGGTGGCGGGCGATGGTCTGTTTGACGCTCTCGTACACCGAACGATCGAGGTCGGTGAGGTTGAGTTCGAATTTGTAGGTCGTGGACGGCTGGGCCATGAACGGGCTTCTAGAGACAGGGAAAGGCGGCCAGTCTAACCGATGGCGAGGCGATTCAACGAATCCTGCGCTGCCCTGGGCTACGCGCCTATGTTAAAAGGCATCACACCAACGCCCTGCGCAGACAAGGAACCTCATGTCGTTCAACGCCAAACCGCTTGCCGGACTGAAAGTCATCGAACTCGGCACCCTGATCGCCGGCCCGTTTGCCGCCCGTATCTGCGCGGAGTTCGGCGCCGAAGTGATCAAGGTCGAATCTCCCGACGGCGGCGACCCCCTGCGCAAATGGCGCAAGCTGTACGAGGGCACGTCGCTGTGGTGGTTCGTACAGGCGCGCAACAAGCAGTCGCTGACGCTGAACCTCAAGCACCCGGCCGGCCTGGCCATCCTCAAGCAGTTGCTGGCCGACGCCGACATCCTGATCGAGAATTTCCGCCCCGGCGTGCTGGAGAAACTCGGCCTGAGCTGGGAAACCCTGCACGCCCTCAACCCCAAGCTGGTGATGGTGCGCCTCTCCGGCTTTGGCCAGACGGGACCGATGAAAGACCAGCCAGGGTTTGGTGCCGTGGGCGAATCCATGGGCGGCCTGCGCTACATCACCGGCTTTGAAGACCGCCCGCCGGTACGCACCGGCATTTCCATCGGCGACTCGATTGCCGCGTTGTGGGCGGTGATTGGTGCGTTGATGGCGCTGCGTCACCGCGAAGTCAACGGCGGCCTGGGACAAGTGGTGGATGTGGCGCTGTACGAAGCCATCTTCGCCATGATGGAGAGCATGATCCCGGAGTTCGACGTGTTTGGCTTTATTCGCGAACGCACCGGCAACATCATGCCCGGTATCACGCCCTCCTCGATCCACACCAGCGCCGATGGCAAGCATGTACAGATTGGCGCCAACGGCGATGCGATCTTCAAGCGCTTCATGTCCGCCATCGGCCGCGAGGACCTGGCCAACGATCCTGCACTCGCCAGCAATGATGGTCGCGATAGCCGCCGTGATGAGCTGTATGGGGTGATTGATCGGTGGGTGAATTCACTGCCGCTGGATCAGGTTGTAGAGATTCTGAATAAAGCCGAAGTGCCCGCGAGCCGCATCTACAGCGCCGAAGACATGCTGGGCGACCCGCAATTCCTGGCCAGGGAGATGTTTCTCAAGGCCCAGCTTCCCGACGGCAAGGACTTCAAGATGCCGGGTATCGTGCCCAAGTTGTCGGACACGCCGGGCAGCTGCGAATGGGTCGGACCGCAACTGGGTGAACATAACAGCGTGGTGCTGGGCGGACTGGGTTACGACGCTGCCGCCATTGTGCGTTTACGTGAGGAAGGCGCGATCTGATGGTTCGCAGGCTTGCTCAGCTTTGCCTCAGCGTCATGCTCGCCTGGGGCTCGACCGCCAACGCTGAAGACACGCTGGTCTGGCTACTCCGTGACTTGCCTCCCCTGACCATTTTCGAAGGCCCACGCAAAGGTCAGGGTGCACTGGACCAGTTACTGCCGATCCTCATCGAACACCTGCCGGAGTACCGGCACCAGGTGCTGCACGTCAATCGCGCACGGGGCATGCAAATGCTGCGCGAGCCCACGTTCACCTGTGATCCGTCATTGCTATGGACGGCAGAGCGGGCCAAGTACGTCGTATTTTCCAGCCAGGCGTTTGTGGTCGCCAGCAATGGCATCACGATCCGGCGCGACACGCAGGAGGGTTTGGCAGCCTACATCAGAGAAGGCCAGTTTGACCTGCAGGCGTTCTTCGATGCTCATAGGGCAAGGGTGGGTGCCGTGGCAGAGCGCAGTTACGGACCTGTCATCGATGAGCGGCTCAAACATGCCGATGCGCACAAGCTCGCACTGCATTACGGCAATGACGCGCTGGGTAGCCTGTTGCAAATGCAACGTCTGGGTAGATTGGAGGCGGTGCTGGGTTATTGGCCGGAAATCCGTTATCACGCGATGCAACAGGGCATCGCCTCGGACGATCTGGTCTTCTATCCGATCAAAGATTCGGCGCCGTATCAGCGTATCCATATCGGTTGCTCGGACACGCCCCAAGGGCACCTGGCTATCGAGCGGATCAATCAGGCACTGCACGATCTTCCCCTGGAACAGGTGCAGCAGTCGTATGCCTCATGGCTGGACCCGGTCATGCGTGAACAGTATCTGCGGGATAACCCAAACTTTTTCCGGGACTCGCCGGAGCCCTGACAAATCACGGGCAAAAAGAAACCCCGAAGCGTGGGGAGACACTTCGGGGTTAAACGTGGCCTACAAAGACCAGTACAACAAGGCACAAACACCGGAGCACAATGTTTGCTCTTGCTGTTACGAAATCTGACCGGCCACGGTGTAGGAAGTTTCCACAGCTAAACAATTCTTCATGCGGCTGTAGCGTTACGGGTCTGGGCGGCATTACGCAAGGCCGCGATGACCGAGGGTTCCAGACGCCCTTCAGCGATTTTAATGTCGCGTAGCAGACAGTCCACCACATCCACCAGCACGCGCTTGTCCATCAATTGGGCGCGGTCGACTTCACGTTCGACCACGATGGCGCCAGCAGGATTCTTCACGGTTACCAGGCACTCGTCCTGCACACCAGAGGTGGTCAGCGTAACCTGATAAGGGCTCAGTGCTTCTTCGAGCAATAGGCTGATACTTTCCATCTCGATCACCACTCAATAGTTCGGGAACAATCGTTTCAACGGGAGCTGCATCTATCCTAAGTGACTGTTTGTGACGTAGGAAAGTTCGCTTTATCGTCTTTATGGGGCCGTCAGGGGGTGACGGATTCCAGCATGCGCTTGCAACATGACAGGGAAAAAACGGCGGCACATAACTGCTTACGCAATGGGCGGCTGTTTTGGGGTTGACCGAGGGCTGAGACCAAAGGTGAACCCTATACTCGGTGAGCGCCGATCACTCTGCCGTGTAGGCGCAAGCGCATGTCAAAAGGCCCTTATTGCAAAGGATGAACACGATGTTGGAACACAATGAACAGCAGGCATCGATTGAAAAAATTCACGCCGACATATCACGCATTTATGCCGAGCAGCGCAAGTTCAACGCTGAAGTCCACAAGATAACCCGTGAGGTCTTCTGGTATCCCGTAGGCATCGCGATAGGTTTCTTTACCGCTGTTGGTACGGTAATGGCGCTGGCGCAGAAGCTGCTGACCTAAGCCACTTCCTGCCGGGCCTTCCAGAAACAAAAAACGCCGCTGACCCAAGGAAGGGAAAGCGGCGTTTTTGAGCGCCGTGAACCGCCACTTTCAACCATCACTGGGTTAACAGGCTAGAATCCCCGAATTGTCCGGGGAACCTATCTTGAGAAGCGCTCCTGAAAAACCATTGCGCATCATCCTTGCCGACGACCATCCTATTTTCCTGATTGGTCTGCGAGCAGTCCTGGAGCGCGATGAACAGCTGGAAATTGTCGGCGAAGCCAACTCACCCCAATCCCTAACCCAATTGCTGCAACACTGTGCCTGCGACCTGTTGATCACCGACTTCATGATGCCCGCCGAACCCCAGGCCGACGGCTTGAGACTGATCGAGCAACTGCGCCGGCACCACCCGAGGCTGCCCATCGTCGTGGTGACCATGCTCAACAACGCGGGGTTGTTTCACGCCATTCTGGAGCTGGGTGTCATGGGTCTGCTGAGCAAAGCCAGCCTCGCGAATGAGTTGCCTGAAGCCGTACGGCGGGTACGCCAGCAGCGATGCTATGTAGCCCACACCATTCGCCAGTCGCTGAGCGCCATGGGCACTGACCGATTGCAGTCCCACGAGCAGCTGTCGCCCCGCGAGCTGGAAGTGATTCGCCTGTTGGCAAGAGGGCTGACCGTTGGCGAGATCGCGGCACATCTGCATCGCAGCAAGCAGACAGTCAGTGCGCAAAAAGTGAGCGCCATGCGCAAGCTCGGGCTCAGTACCGACGCATCACTGTTTATCTACGTGCAGGAGCATGGATTGGCCTAGCCTCACAACCGATCCACTGTTTCAGTGCCTGAGCATCCATCGGCGACGCAATCAGGCGGCCTTGCAACCAGGCAGGGCCCAGTGCACAAGCCGCATCACGATCGGCTGTCGTTTCAATGCCCGCCATCACCACGTTCATGCCCATACGGCTGGCCATACTCATGGCGCCTGCAACCACGGCCATTTTGCGCTCATCACCCGCCATTCCACAGGCAAAGGCCGGTGGTATTTTCAGCTCGGTGAAAGGCAGTTCCAGCAAACGCTGCAAACTGGTACCGCCGACGCCGAAGTCACCGATAGACAACTTGCAACCGATCATCCGCAAACGCAGCAAGCTGCTGACATGCGCACTGTCGGTGTTCAAGCGGGTGGTTTCGACCAGTTCCAGCGTCAGGCTATGGGCGGGCACGGCATAGCGTTGCAGCAGGCGCTGCAGCCTCTGGGGAAAATGCGCATGCTCCAGCATCCGCCCGGGAACGTTCACCGCCACTGGCAAGATCTCGCCCGTATCCCACGCTATCTGGCTGACAAGGCCTAGGGCCTCTTCCAACACATGCCAGGTAAATGCCTCCTCCATACCGGCAAACTCCAGCACCGGCAGGAATTCATGCGGTAGCAACACTTCTCCCTCTGGTAGGTACCACCTCGCCAGCACCTCAACCCCTTGCAATACGCCTGCCTGGCAAACGATAGGCTGAAAGCTGGCGCTGGCGTAGCGCGAGATGGCTTCCTGACAGGCATCCACCGAAGGCGGCAATTTATCCTGTTCATTCACCCCCAACAGTTGGCGTACCCTCGCCCAGGACACTACCTGCGGCCCTGGCCGTAAGTGTTGCTGGCAAATCGTCAGCAGTTGCCCGATCAGCTGTGCCGAGGCGGGTTTGGGCAAACACCTAAGCACATTCAACCCGGCCTGACGCGCCATGCTGGCGACCCCTTCCAATACGTTGGGCTCAGCATTGCTTAACAGAATCAGCACCTGCGTTTGCCTCAGCTCACCCAATTCGCGAATCAGTTCAAGGGCATCGCCTTGCTCCAGATAGAGGTCGCAAATAGCAATGTCCACCGGCCCCTTGCACGCCAGCGACTGCCGGGCGGCCTCTACTGTTTCGGCCGTCATTACATTGAATACACCATTGGCATTGAGCATCTGGTGCAGGGCCATCAGTTGGAACGGGTTATCTTCGAGGATCAAGACATTGAGGGAGCGCATGGCAAACTCTACGGCGTAAAAGCGAGGTGGCGCAGGCTACTCAAAAGGCCCTGCGCACCCCATAGGACACGTCCTATTCTTGCGGATTCAAATGAGCCCCCAGCTCAACTCTAAACTCTGCCAACGCTTCATTCAGCACGAACCACAGGGGTTGAACTTCTTCAATACGCTGCTCACGCAGGCAGCTTTCAAGCCCTACACACGCCTTGGCAAGGGGCAGCGCATCCACCAGGCAGCAAATGCCCTTGAGGCGATGCAGCGAGGCCATCACCCGGGGAAAATCCTGTTCCGCCAACGCCGCCCTGATCGCGTCGTGCTCATGCTCAAGGTTCTTTGCCAACTCCTCCAGCATTCGCTGCAGCACCGGCCCATCGGCCTGGGTCATCGCATGCAAGGTCTGGATATTGAAGGTGCGCAACGGCGCCACGCGGGCGAGTACCCTGGCCCAGTGTTCAAGGGTAACCGGCTTGACCAACAGTTCATCCATGCCGACCTCAAGACAACGCCGGTGCTCATCCTCCATGGCATTGGCGGTACAACCCACCAACGCACAGCGCGGTCGTCGCTCCTGCGCTTCAATCCCGCGGACCGCTTCGCTCAAGGCGTAGCCGGACATACCCGGCATGTTGCAATCGGTCACCAGCACGTCAAAGGCGTCATCTCGCCAATGCTGCAAGGCCAACTCAGCCGAGTCGAGGGCCACCACCCGATGACCGAGGAACTGAAGCTGCTGAGCCAGCACCAGACGATTGGCAGGCAGGTCATCCACGACCAGCACCGACAAACGCCGACCGACAGTCGGCAGGGCCAGCGCAGGCACAACAGGCATGTCTTCACCACTGACCCGTTCCAGATACAGGTCAATGCACACCGTCGTGCCCTCGCCCGCCGCGCTGCTCAGGGAGATCGTGCCGCCCATCAACTCCACCAGTTGCTGACAAATGCTCAAGCCCAGTCCCGTCCCGCCATATTGGGCGGCTGTCAACGGGCTGACCTGCACAAAAGGCTTGAATACCCGAGCCTGTTGTTCAATGCCAATCCCCGGCCCAGTGTCTTCGACACACAGGTGCAGGAACTCCGTACCGGATCCATCGCACTGGGTGACGACGCTGAGGCGAACCTCACCCTGCTCGGTAAACTTCAACGCATTGCCCAGCAGGTTATGCATGACCTGCCGCAAGCGCAGCGGGTCGAACCAATAACTGCCTTGCGCCGCCGGGTCAAATGCCAGGGTCAAATGCAGGCCTTTTTTACGCGCCATGGCCTCGAACAGGCGCTGGATTCCTTCGAAAAAACTCTTCAGGTCGGTGGTCTGCGGCGCCAGTTGCAAATGGCCTGCTTCGATCTTGGCCAGGTCCAGGCTATCGCCCATCAACTCAATCAGCTCTCGTGCCGAACGATGGGCCACCTGCAACGCTTCGGACACGCGCTTGCCCTCAGCCAAGGCCCGCTCTTGCTCCAACTCAAGCAAGCCGATGATGGCGGTCATCGGTGTACGAATTTCGTGGCTGAGTGTCGAGAGAAACGCACTTTTTGCGTAATTCGCTTCGTCAGCAGCCTGGCGTGCGTCCATCAACTGATGTTCCAGGACTTTGCGCTCGTTGATGTCGATCCACCCTCCGAGTAACCCCTGTAATTGGCCGCGCGCGTCGAAAAACGGCACCGTCCATTGATAAACGTGGAAAGTGCCGCCGTTGAACTCCAACTGGCGATCAACAAATAACGATCGCTGCGTTGCCAATTGCTCCATGTGCCCTGCATGCAGGCGTGCGGCAGTAGCCTCTGGCATCAAGCCACTCTCCATCAAGGTCAGGCCCTGGATGTGCTCCCGCCGCGTGGCCAACTGCTGCTCATAGCTGGTGTTACAGGTCACCAGCCGCCCAGCCAGGTCACGCACGAAGACCGGGTTGGGCATGCCATCGAGCAGGGCACGCTTGAAGGCCAACTGATCGCTCAGTCGTTGCTCGGCGACCAAGCGCTGCTGGATCTGACGCTTGAGCCGGCTATTCCAGGCCAGCGATAGCAACACACACAACAGCGCCATGGCGACCGTCCAATAGGCCCATGGCGGCACACGCTGCCACGCCGATGTAGGGATGGGCACCGCGCCCAGCCAGCGCAAGCGCAACGCGCTCAACTCTGCCACCGGCATCGCTTCCAAGGCCTTGTTCACAATACTCAGCAGCTCGGGCTGATCCTTGCGCACCACAAGGCTACTGGACGACCACTTGCCCTCGACACTGCGCCCGATGCGCAAGCCGTCGGACGGGTAACTCTGCACCTCCACCTCATTTTGGATAGTTGCCGCCGCATGCCCCTGGATCACTTGATCACGGGCCTGGGTATAGTTATCGACAGAGAGAATTTCGATGTCTGGGTGTTCACGACGAATAAAGTTTTCCAGTACATGGCGTGCCGGCAACGCCAATACTTTGCCGGACAGTTCACTCAAACTGACCAGTAATGGCGTGTCGCTGCGCTGGATAAACACCCACCCGGCGCCACCAAAACCATGGCTGAAATCCAGGAATTGCCGGCGTTCCTGATTCTCGGCCAGCGTGGTGTTCATATCCGCCCTGCCCGCTGCCAGTAACTCCAGGGTCTGCGCGGTTGACGACACCTCCTCCATCACGAACTGCAAGCCCGTCATGCGTGAAATCCGGTTTAGCAGATCGACGTTCAGGCCGACCCATTGGTCATCCTTGTCTTTGAAGATGTACGGCGACTGTTGCTGGGACGCCACCACCACATGAGGATGGTGCAACAGCCACGCTTGCTCCTGGGCCGACAACACAATGCGGTCTGCGGCGATGCCCACCCCCAGGCCGGTGGTCCAGCGCGCCAGGATTTCACGCTGTATCGACTCGTCGATACTCGACAAGGCACGGTCCAGCATGCCCCCCAACAAAGGGTCCGCCGCGCGGGAGGCAAAGGCAAAGCCAATCGGCGCCAGCCGGCTCTCCACTTTTATCTGTAAACCCAGGTAAGGACGCAGCGACTTGTAGGCACGCACGATCACTTCATTGCCGATAAAGGCATCGGCATCCCCTTGGTTCAACGCCTCCAAGCCACTGTAAAGGTTCGGAGCCAGCATGATATGGCTGGCGGGATAGGCCCGATGCACATTGCCGACATTGGCATATCCCTCCAGCAAGACCACCTTCTTGTCCGCGAGGTCCTCGTTCTGCGTAGCGTCGTCGCGGCGCACGACAACCACCGAACGATCCGGCATGTAGTCGCGGGTAAACCGCAACCCAGGCACATCCCGCTCATAGCCATTGGCGCTGGTCAGAATATCAATCGCCCCACTGCGCAAGGCTTCCACCGCTTGCGCCCGCTCAGCGAAGCCCATCACCTGCATGGGCACATCGAGGCGCGCGCCGATCAGGCTCAGGTAGTCAGCGCTGATGCCCTGGTAGCGATTATGGTCGCGGGTAATATCAATCGGCTGGTAATCATCAATGGAGATACCGACCTTCAGCGTTCGATGAGTCGCCAGCCATTGCTGCTCGGCCGCCGTCAAAGGCAAGGGTGCCAGAGGCGTAAATGCCGGGACCAGTTTGAAGGGCAGGCTAACGGCTGCCAGGCTTGCCGACAGATGACCGAACAAGAGCAGACACACCAGCCACCTGCATCTTCGGCTCAATAAACGCACCGTATTGGTTTCCTTGTTTTTTGTTGTCGGTTGCCCGTTGGAGTATGGCTTGCCCCAATGAAAAAGCCCGTCACGAAGACGGGCTTGAGCAACCTCGCGAAGCCGTTGAATCAGAGCGGCTTGCCACGATTGCCGTGCTGGCTCACAAACGCCTGCACAGCCTTCAGGTCATTGGCCAACACGGTGCAACGCTCTTCACGCTCGAACAGGTCTGCCAAGTGCACCGGCAGCTCCAGCGCCTTGCCAACACCCGCCTTCTCGACCGCTTCCGGGAATTTGACCGGGTGGGCGGTGCCCAGGATCACCATCGGGATGTCCAGGCTGCGACGGCATTCGCGGGCGGCCTTCACACCGATAGCGGTGTGCGGGTCCAGCAGCTCGCCGGTCTGGGCGTAGACTTCAGCGATGGTTTCGCAGGTCTGCGCGTCGTCCACCGCCAGGGAATCGAACAGCTTGCGGGTTTCGGTCCAGCGCTCTTCTTCCACGCTGAAACCGCCACCGCTCTTGAAGGTGTCCATCAGGCCGGCAATCGCTGCGCCGTTACGACCGTGCATGTCGAACAGCAGGCGCTCGAAGTTCGACGAGACCATGATGTCCATGGACGGCGACAAGGTAGCGTGCAGGGTTTCCTTGACGTACTGGTTGCCGCTCATGAAGCGGTGCAGGATGTCGTTGCGGTTGGTGGCGACGATCAACTGGTTGATCGGCAGGCCCATGTTGCGCGCCAGGTAACCGGCGAAGATGTCGCCGAAGTTGCCGGTCGGCACCGAGAACGATACCGAACGCGCCGGGCCGCCCAACTGCAGGGACGCGTGGAAGTAGTAAACGATCTGGGCCATGATCCGTGCCCAGTTGATCGAGTTTACGGCCACCAGGCGCGTGCCCTTCAGGAAGCTCTGGTCAGCGAAGCTGTTCTTGACCATTTCCTGGCAGTCATCGAAATTGCCTTCGATGGCGATGTTGTGGATGTTCTCACCAAAGATGGTGGTCATCTGGCGACGCTGCACTTCCGACACGCGCTGGTGCGGGTGCAGGATGAAGATGTCGACGTTTTCGCAGTGCTTGCAGCCTTCGATGGCCGCCGAGCCGGTATCACCGGAGGTGGCGCCGATGATCACCACGCGCTCGCCACGCTTCTGCAGCACGTAGTCGAGCAGGCGACCCAGCAGTTGCAGGGCGAAATCCTTGAACGCCAGTGTCGGGCCGTGGAACAGCTCCAGTACCCATTCGTTGCCGTTCAACTGGCGCAGAGGGGCGATGGCGTTGTGGGAAAACACGCCATAGGTCTCTTCCAGAATCTTCTTGAAATCCGCATCCGGAATACTGCCGGTGACGAACGGGCGCATCACACGGAACGCCAGCTCGTGGTACGGCAGGCCAGCCCAGGAAGCGATTTCTTCCTGGGTGAAGCGTGGCAGGTTTTCCGGCACGTACAGGCCGCCGTCAGTGGCAAGGCCTGCCAGCAGGACGTCTTCGAAATTCAGGGCCGGTGCCTGGCCGCGGGTACTGATATAACGCATGACTGGCTCCTCTAGAGCATTCTTGAACAAGGGCCGCCGAACCTGCGGGGCCCTTGCAGCAAAACCATTAGTTCAGGTGTTCGACGCGGATCCGCACCACCGGGCCGACCACGCCTTGCAGGGCTTCCAGGGCGGCGATGGCATCATTGATGTGCTGTTCGAGCACGCGATGAGTCAGCAGGATCATCGGCACCTGGCCGTTTTGCTCCTCGACTTCCTTCTGCATGATCGATTCGATGTTGATACCGCGCTCCGACAGGATGCTCGCAACCTGGGCCAACACGCCTGGATGGTCCTGGGCCTGAATGCGCAGGTAGTAGGCGCTTTCGCAGGCTTCGATCGGCAGGATCGGGTGGGCCGACAGCGAATCCGGCTGGAAGGCCAGGTGCGGCACACGGTTTTCCGGGTCGCTGGTCATGGCGCGGACCACGTCCACCAGGTCGGCGATCACCGACGAGGCGGTGGGCTCCATGCCGGCGCCGGCGCCGTAGAACAGGGTCGAACCGGCCGCATCACCGTTGACCATCACCGCGTTCATCACGCCATTGACGTTGGCGATCAGGCGGTCGGCCGGGATCAGCGTCGGGTGCACACGCAACTCGATACCGGCCGGTGTGCTACGCGCCACGCCGAGGTGCTTGATGCGGTAGCCCAGGGCTTCGGCGTAGTTCACGTCGGCGGTGGTCAGCTTGGTGATGCCTTCGGTGTAGGCCTTGTCGAACTGCAGCGGGATACCAAAGGCGATGGAGGCCAGGATGGTCAGCTTGTGCGCCGCATCGATACCTTCCACGTCGAAGGTCGGGTCGGCTTCGGCGTAACCCAGGGCCTGGGCTTCGGCCAGCACGTCTTCGAAGGTACGGCCCTTCTCGCGCATTTCGGTGAGGATGAAGTTACCGGTACCGTTGATGATACCGGCCACCCAGTTGATGCGATTGGCGGACAGGCCTTCACGGATCGCCTTGATTACCGGGATGCCACCGGCCACGGCGGCTTCGAACGCGACGATCACACCCTTCTCGCGCGCCTTGGCGAAGATCTCGTTGCCGTGCACGGCGATCAGCGCCTTGTTGGCGGTGACCACGTGCTTGCCGTTCTCGATGGCCTTGAGCACCAGCTCACGGGCCACGGTGTAGCCGCCGACCAGCTCGATGACGATATCGATTTCAGGGTTGGTGGCAACAGCGAAGACATCGTTGGTAATCGCAATACCGGTCGTTTCGAACTGAGGCTTTGGCGAACGCGTGGCAATTTGCGCCACTTCAATCCCGCGGCCTGCACGGCGGGAAATTTCTTCAGCATTACGCTGAAGTACGTTGAAGGTGCCGCCACCGACGGTCCCTAACCCACAGATGCCTACTTTGACCGGTTTCACTGAAGAACTCCCCATGAAACGGCCGACGCTAGGTCGGCCGTGGAAAACAGCCGCACGACTGCGGCTTGCAATTAACGACCCGCCGACGTGTCAGCGAGCCTTGATCGTCGACGTTTCGACGATACTGGTTTATTTGGCACTGAGCGCCAGTTTGGCAACTTGTGGTGCCGGCTGGTAGCCCGGAATTACTTGGCCGTCAGCCAAAACGATGGCCGGTGTACCGTTCACGCCGATGGACTGACCCAGGGCGAACTGCTTGGAAACCGGGTTGGCACATTTGGCCGCTTTGATTTCCTTGCCATCGACCATCTTGTCCATGGCGGCTTTCTTGTCGGCCGAGCACCACACGGCTTGCAACTGCTCGTCACCCGGCGAACCCAGGCCCTGGCGCGGGAACGCGACATAGCGCACTTCCACACCCAGCTTGTTCAATGCCGGCACTTCAGCGTGCAGCTTGTGGCAGTACGGGCAGGTGGTGTCGGTGAACACGGTGATGTGGGTCTTGGTCTCGCCAATGGCCGGGTAAACCACGGTTTCGGCTACCGGAATGCCATTGATCAGCTTGGACACACCCAGGCGCTCGGCTTTCTCGGTGAGGTTGACCGGCTTGCCGTCCTTCAACTGGAACAGGTAACCCTGGACGATGTACTGGCCGTCGGCACTGGCGTACAGCACGCGACTGCCCTTGAGCTTGACTTCATACAGGCCGGCCATCGGGCTGGCGCTGATGCTTTCGATCGGGGTATCGAGTTGCAGGTTGGCCAAGCTCTTGCGGATGGTCTGCTCGGCAGCGTCATCGGCGAACGCAAAGGTGGAAACCAACGCAATGGCTGCGGCGGCAATAATCTGGGTCAAGCGCATGGGAACTCCTGAAGGCAGATGCAGGGACGGGAGCAGTAGCACCGATGTGGAAACTCGGGCATGGGCCGTCCCCTTTGCTAACCGGCAAAGCCTACCACAGTTGGGCCGCAGGGCAGCCCGTGGTGGGATAAATTGGCGGTTTTCAGCCCCGTGGGTGGTGCTTGGCGTGCATATCCTGCAAACGTGCGCGCGCGACATGGGTGTAGATCTGGGTTGTGGATAAGTCGCTGTGGCCGAGCAGCATCTGCACCACGCGCAAATCCGCACCGTGGTTGAGCAAATGTGTGGCAAAGGCATGGCGCAAGGTGTGCGGCGACAGGGTCTTGCCGATCCCGGCGACCTTGGCCTGGTGCTTGATGCGATGCCAGAACGTTTGCCGGGTCATCTGCTCGCCGCGCAGGCTGGGAAACAGTACGTCGCTGGGCCGTCCGCCCAGCAGCTCGCTGCGGGCATCACGCATGTAACGCTCGACCCACACAATCGCCTCCTCGCCCATGGGCACCAGCCGTTCCTTGCTGCCCTTTCCCATCACCCGCAGCACGCCCTGGCGCAGATTGACTTGCTCCAGGGTCAGACTGATCAACTCGGTCACCCGCAGGCCGCAGGCATACAACACCTCCAGCATGGCACGGTCGCGCTGGCCGATGGCCTCACTTAAATCCGGCGCGGCGAGCAAGGCCTCCACGTCGGCTTCCGACAGGGATTTGGGCAATGGCCTGCCGAGTTGTGGCATGTCGACTTGCAGGGTGGGATCGAGGGCGATCAGCTTTTCCCGCAGCAGATAGCGATAAAACCCACGCACACCGGAAAGGAATCGCGCGGTGGAGCGTGGCTTGTAGTTCTGCTCCAGTCGCCAGGCCAGGTGATCGAGGATCAGCTCGCGGCCGGCGTTGATCAATTCGAGGTTTTTTTCCTGTAGCCAGCCGTTGAACAGCGCCAGGTCGCTGCGGTAGGCCTGGCGCGTGTTGTCTGACAGGCCTTTTTCCAGCCACAGTGCGTCAAGGAAGCGGTCGATCAGAGGGTTGTCGATGGCGGGCATGGGGGCTCAGGCGGATTACTGTAGTGTCTGTTAGATCCTATCGCAGGCAAGCCAGCTCCCACAGGGGTTTTGTGTCGGGTCACTGATTTGTACCCTCCACCGATCAAATGTGGGAGCTGGCTTGCCTGCGATGGCCGCGGCTCGGTCCAGGATCAGTCTACAAACCCAGGCAGCACAGGCACCGGACGCTTATCGGCATCAATCGCCACAAAACTGAACACACCTTGGATCGCCTTCTCGCGGCCGTCGGCGCTCATGCTTTCGACGAACACTTCCACTTCAACCTTGAGGCTGGTGTTACCCACCTTGATCACGCGGCCGATCAACTCAACGATGGAGCCGGCCGGGATCGCGTGGTTGAAGTCGATGCGGTCGGTGGAGACCGTCACCAGCGGCAGGCGGCAGAAACGGGTGGCCGTGATGAACGACACTTCATCCATCCAGGCCAAGGCAGTGCCGCCAAACAAGGTGTTGTGGTGGTTGGTGGTCGGCGGGAACACGGCCTTGGTCACGTGGGTCACGGACAGGTCGGTGCGGCGCTGGATTTCTTCGAGGCGGGTGGTCATGGACAAATACCGGCAGATAGACAAATTTCAGGCACAAAAAAGCAGCCCGTAGGCTGCTTTTTTCTGCATCGGGAAGCTGGACTTAAGCCAGTTTTTCCTTGATGCGAGCTGCTTTACCGGACAGGTCACGCAGGTAGTACAGCTTGGCTTTACGTACGTCACCGCGACGCTTGACGGCCATGCTGTCGATTTGCGGGCTGTAGGTCTGGAAAGTACGCTCTACGCCAACACCGTTGGAGATTTTACGAACAGTGAAAGCACTGTTCACACCACGGTTACGCTTGGCGATTACCACGCCTTCGAACGCTTGCAGACGCGAACGGTCGCCTTCCTTCACTTTCACCTGAACGACAATGGTGTCGCCCGGGGCAAAGGTAGGGATCTCTTTGGTCATCTGCTCTGCTTCGAGTGCAAGGATGATTTTGTTAGTCATGCTGTGCTCCTAAGGTAAGTCAATGGACCTACCATCGATACGTTGTTAACTATCGTCCCGCGCGAGGATGTATTCCTCGAGCAGCTTCTTCTCTTCTCCAGAAAGCGAGCGGCTTTCCAGAAGATCGGCGCGTCGTTCATAGGTCCGACCAAGGGACTGCTGTAAACGCCAACGCCGGATGTGTGCGTGATTGCCACTTAGCAATACGTCGGGAACACGCTGATCCGCATACACCTCCGGTCGGGTGTAGTGCGGGCAATCCAGCAAACCATCCGTGAAGGAATCTTCCTCCGCGGAGTCCGCATGCCCTAAAGCTCCAGGCAGCAGTCGTGTAACCGCATCTATCAGGACCATCGCCGGCAGCTCGCCGCCAGACAGGACATAGTCCCCAATCGACCACTCTTCATCGACATGAGCTTCAATAAACCGCTCGTCAATGCCTTCATAGCGACCGGCAATCAGGATCAGTGCTTCCTCATTCGCCAGTTCGCGGACCCCAGCCTGTTTCAGCTGACGGCCTTGAGGGGACAGGTAAATTACCTTCGCCTTCTCCCCGGCGGCGGCCTTGGCCTGAACCAACGCGTCTTCCAGGGGCTTGATCTTCATCACCATGCCCGGACCACCGCCAAATGGGCGATCGTCTACAGTGTGATGTCGATCCGTCGTGTAGTCTCGCGGGTTCCAACAGGTGAGCTGCAACAGCCCCTGTTTCACCGCCCGACTGGTGATGCCGTACTCGCTGATGGCGGAAAACATCTCGGGAAACAAACTGATCACTTCAATGCGCAAATTAGCCACGCTTAGAAGTCCGCGTCCCATTCCACCTTCATCTCGCCCGCGACCAGGTCGACGGCCAACACGCATTGCGCCGTATAGGGCAACAGGCGTTCGCGATCATCCAGGCTGCCAGCGCAAGGCTTGACCACCATTACATCATTGGCGCCGGTTTCCAGAAGATGATCGATTTTCCCGAACAATTGCCCGAGTTGATCAATAACCTTCAGACCTTCCAGCTGGTACCAGTAGTACTCGCCGTCGGTCAATTCAGGGAACAGGTTGCGCGGCACGCAGATCTCATAACCGGCCAGAAGACGAGCTTCTTCACGGTCATCAAGACCCTTGAGCTTTGCGACCAGGAACTTATCGCTCCCGCGTCCACTGACCAGCTCAACCTGCTTCACACTCCCTTCGCGCTTGAGCGTCCAGGTCTTGTACTGCAACAGGTTTTCAGTCGGATCAGTAAAGGAATACACCTTCACTTCGCCGCGAACGCCATGAACAGAGTAAATCTTGCCGATAACGATCAAATCATCAGCAACAGCTGGCGTCGCGTTCATATTGCTCAGGCTGCGGCCTTAGCCGAGTCCTTCAACAGTTTTGCAACGCGCTCGGATGGCTGTGCACCCACGCTCAGCCAGTAGGCTACGCGCTCTTGGTTCACGGACAGACGAACTTCTTGACCACGAGCAACAGGGTTGAAGAAACCAACCTGTTCCTTGTGCGAACCGTCACGCGGGTTGCGGCTGTCGGTTACGGTCAAGTGGTAAAACGGGCGCTTTTTGGAGCCGCCAAGGGCAAGACGGATTGTTAGCATGTGAACATCGTTCCTGTAGTCGGTGCTGCAAATCTAAATGCACAGCGGGCATAGGTGCCCGAAAGGCCGCATATTCTAAGGAATATCCGGACTTTTGCAAATGTCTTTTTCTGGCGCCTATCAGCGTGCCACTCAGATCTGCTATAGAGCCGTCGGTTAAAACGGCGAGTCAGCGCCCGCCAACGGCGGGTTTGCTGGAGATCCCACGTCCTTGTGGGTCGGAGCAAAAGCGGGCTTTTGCTCGAATTCTTTACATTTTGGGCATGCCGCCGCCGGGCAACATACCGCCCATGCCGCGCATCATCTTGGCCATTCCGCCTTTTGCGGAGAATTTCTTCATCATCTTCTGCATCTGCTTGTGCTGCTTGATCAAGCGACCGATGTCCTGCACCTGGGTGCCGGAACCCATGGCGATCCGACGTTTACGCGAACCGCTGATCAGCTCAGGGTCGCGGCGCTCAGCCGGGGTCATGGAGTTGATGATGGCTTCCATCTGCTTGAACTGCTTCTCTGCCGCACCCTGGGCATTGCCCATCTGCGCCAGGTTCACACCGCCGATGTTCGGCAGCTTGTCCATCAGGCCGCCGAGGCCGCCCATGTTCTTCATTTGTTGCAGCTGGTCGCGGAAGTCTTCGAGGTCGAAGCCCTTGCCCTTCTTTAGCTTTTTGGCCAGCTTATCGGCCTTGTCCTTGTCGAGCGTGGCTTCGGCCTGTTCGATCAGGCTGAGCACGTCGCCCATGCCGAGGATGCGCGAGGCGATACGCTCCGGGTGGAACGGCTCGAGCGCTTCGCTCTTCTCGCCCATACCGATGAACTTGATCGGCTTGCCGGTGATGGCACGTACCGACAGCGCAGCACCGCCACGGGCGTCACCGTCGACCTTGGTCAGGATCACGCCGGTCAGTGGCAGTGCATCACCGAAGGCCTTGGCGGTGTTGGCCGCATCCTGGCCGGTCATGGCGTCGACCACGAACAGCGTCTCGACCGGGTTGATCGCGGCATGCAACGCCTTGATCTCGCCCATCATCTCTTCGTCGATGTGCAGGCGACCGGCGGTATCGACGATGACCACGTCGATGAACTTCAGCTTGGCTTCTTTAATAGCCGCGTTGGCGATGTCGACCGGCTTCTGGCTCAGGTCGGACGGGAAGAAGGTTACGCCCACTTCGCCGGCGAGCATTTCCAGCTGTTTGATAGCGGCCGGGCGGTACACGTCGGCCGACACCACCATCACGGACTTCTTCTTGCGTTCTTTAAGGAAGCGCGCCAGCTTGCCAGCGGTAGTGGTCTTACCCGCACCTTGCAGACCGGCCATCAATACGACGGCCGGCGGCACGGCGCTGAGGTTCAAATCTTCGTTGGCCGCGCCCATCAGGCTTTCGAGTTCGGCCTGGACGATCTTCACAAACGCCTGGCCCGGGGTCAGGCTGCGGGACACTTCGGTGCCCACCGCGCGCTCTTTGACCGAGTTGACGAAGTCCTTCACCACCGGCAAGGCGACGTCGGCTTCCAGCAACGCCATGCGCACTTCGCGCAGGGTGTCTTTAATATTGTCCTCGGTCAGCTTGGCCTTGCCAGTGACATGGCGCAGCGTCTGCGAGAGACGGTCAGTCAGATTTTCAAACATGCGCGATCCTTTCTGGCCCTATTCAGACCGAGGTAATGGCGGCCCAGGCTGTGGTAAATCGCTATTAAAAACAGCGCTCGGCGAGCCTGCGGCGTGGGCAGGTCGCGGATTATAGCGAAGACTGCCGCCATGCACACCCGCTGTCTGGCTTGAGAGTCTTTCGTGTTACGCGGGGGTATGCCAAACTCAGCGCCTTTCGGGCTTGCCTAACAGGATTTATGCTCCCTTTGTCACCCAGTTTGCTACCCAGCCTCGCCGCCGCCATTTTGTATGCCGCTGCGACTCTTTATCAGGGCACTCGTCTGGCCCAAGGCGCCAAGGCGGACAAACGCCTGCTCGTCGGCCTTGGTGTCCTCGCCCTGCTGGCCCATGCTGCCAGCCTGTTTACCCATTTGATGACGCCCGTCGGCCTGGGCCTGGATTTTTTCAGCGCCGCCAGCCTGATCGCGGCGGCCGTCATCGCATTGACCCTGCTGGCCTGCTACCGGATTCCCGTCGAGAACCTGCTGGTGCTGCTATTCCCGCTGGGCATGCTGACGGTGCTGATGGCGCAATTCGCCCCGACCGGCACGGTGCAGGTGATTGATGAAGAACCGGGCATCCTCGCGCATATCCTGCTGTCGATCCTGGCCTATGGCATGTTCACCATCGCGGTGTTCCAGGCCCTGCTCCTGCTGCTGCAGGACCACCAGCTCAAGCACAAGCACCCTTCGGGACTGATCAAGAACTTCCCGCCGCTGCAAACCATGGAAAGCCTTCTGTTCGGCTTCCTGTGGGCTGGTTGGACGCTGCTGTCGCTGTCGCTGATCTCCGGCTGGCTGTTCGTCGAAAACCTGTTCGCCCAGCACCTGGTGCACAAGACCCTGCTAGCGTGCCTGGCCTGGGTGGTGTTCAGCGTGTTGCTTTGGGGCCGAAACCGCCTCGGCTGGCGCGGCCACAAGGCGATCCGCTGGACCCTGGCCGGTTTTTGCCTGCTGATGCTGGCCTATTTCGGCAGCAAGCTGGTCCGCGAATACATCCTGCATATCTGACGGGCAGCGATCATGGACAACTTGCCCCTGGAGCCAATGCTCGCGGTAATCGCCCTGCTGGTCCTATGGGCCGCACTGTTCACCGCCATCGAAGCCGCGCAACAACACCTGCTGGCCCTGCGCCCCGGCACACGCCAGGGCGACAAGGCCGCCGCCCGCCTGAGCTTCCCGCGTAACAGCCTGATCTTGTGCAACAGCCTGTGTCGCGCCGCCGTGGTGATCCTCTGCACGCTGCTGGCTATCTACGCCTGGGCGCAGAATGGGCCTTGGCTGGGCTGGATGATTTCCTGCGCGATCCTGTTGATTCTGGCCGACTACCTGCCCCGCGCCCTCGCCGTCCGCCATCCGCAGGCCGTGCTGGGCTTTGGTAATACGCTGTTGGGCGTGCCGCTGAAAATCCTCTACCCACTGGCCTGGCTGCTCAATGGCATCAGCTTGTTGCTGCTGCGCCCGTTCGCACGCAAATCCGGCGTGGTGAAAAAGAGCGACGAACCGCTGCCCGATCATGACGACGAGCCGGAAGCCGAGTCCGACGACAGCCGTACCCCAGGCATGCCCGGCATCCACGCCCTGGACAACATCACCGTCAACGACATCCTGGTGCCGCGCAGTGAAGTGGACGGCATCAACCTGGATGACTCGATCGAAGAGATCATCGAGCAACTGCGCACCTCCCAGCGTACGCGCCTGCCGGTGTTCCACAGCGACATCAACCAAGTCCAGGCGGTGCTCAACACCCGGCAGATCCAACACCTGCTGCCCGACGCCAGCCTCACCAAAGAGGCATTGCTCGCCGCCTGCCACGAACCCTACTTCGTCCCGGAAAGTACGCCACTGCAACTCCAGTTGCTGAACTTCCACAAGCAGCAGCGGCGACTGGGCATGGTGGTGGATGAATACGGCGAAGTGCTGGGTATCGTGACCCTGGAGGACATCCTCGAAGAAATCGTCGGCGAATTCGAAAGCGAGCAGAGTGCGGACAACCCGCACATCGAGCCCCAGCCAGACGGCCGCTACATCATCGATGGCGCCGCCTCGATCCGCGAGCTGAACAAAAGCCTGAACTGGCACCTGCCCAGCGACGGCCCCAAGACCCTCAATGGCCTGGTCACCGAAGCGCTGGAGACCATTCCCGATTGCGCGGTGTGCCTGAAAATCGGGCGCTATCGCCTGGAAATCCTCGAGACCGAGGACAACCGCGTGAGCAAGGTGCTGATCTGGCACACCAGCCGAATGCCGGTCGCCGTCTAACCCCCTTGTTGGATCCGCAAACCCCTTCCTATAATCGGGGCGGCTTACCAGAGCCGCGCCCGACCGCGTGCTACCCGCACCCAGCGTGTCCAGGCACCGCTTTATCGTGTCTGACCGGTGTTTGCTCCCATCCCGAGCCTTGCCGCGCACAACCCTGATCCATGGGTGTTCGACCAATAATAATCCGCGTCCAAACGCGCAATGACCATCAGGGACACCACCATGAGCACCACGTATAACGAGGCCGCGCCTGCCGCCGCCCCGACCAACTCGACCGCACGGGTCGCCACGGCGAGCATCGTCGGCACCGCCATCGAGTTCTACGACTTCTATATCTACGCCACGGCCGCTGCGCTGGTGATCGGCCCGGTGTTCTTCCCGCAGACCTCCGGCACCGCCCAGATGCTGGCGTCGTTCCTGACCTTCGGTATCGCCTTCATCGCCCGCCCGCTGGGTTCGGCGCTGTTCGGCCACTTTGGTGACCGCATCGGGCGTAAATCCACACTGGTGGCGTCCTTGCTGCTGATGGGCGTATGTACCACGCTGATTGGCTTGCTGCCCGGCTATGACAGCATCGGGGCCTGGGCGCCGATCCTCTTGTGCGTGCTGCGTTTCGGCCAGGGCCTGGGCTTGGGCGGTGAGTGGGGCGGCGCGGCGCTGCTGGCCACCGAGAATGCGCCCAAGGATAAGCGCGCCTGGTTTGGCATGTTCCCGCAATTGGGCCCTTCGATCGGCTTCCTGGCCGCCAACGGCTTGTTCCTGATCCTGGCGATGAGCCTGAACGACGAGCAGTTCCGCAGCTGGGGCTGGCGCATCCCGTTCATCCTCAGCGCTGCACTGGTGATGGTCGGCCTGTACGCGCGCCTGAAGCTGCATGAAACGCCGGTATTCGCCAACGCCGTCGCCAAGGAAGCGCCGGTCAAGGTACCGCTGGTGGAATTGTTCAGTCAGCATTGGCTGCCGGTGTTGTTGGGCGCTGCTTCGATGGTGGTGTGTTACGCGCTGTTTTATATCACCACCGCGTTTTCCCTGAGCTATGGCGTTTCAACCCTGGGCTATAGCCGCGAGACCTTCCTCGGTCTGCTGTGCTTTGCGGTGCTGTTCATGGGGCTGGCGACACCATTGGCGGCGTTGGCCAGTGATCGTTACGGGCGTAAGCCGGTGCTGATCGTCGGCGCTATCCTGGCGATCCTGTCGGGCTTCACCATGGAGCCGCTGTTGACCCACGGTTCGACCTGGGCCGTAGCGCTGTTCCTGGCCTTGGAGCTGTTCCTGATGGGCGTGACCTTTGCGCCGATGGGCGCCATGCTGCCGGAACTGTTCCCGACTCGCGTGCGATATACCGGCGCTTCGGCGGCGTATAACCTGGGTGGGATTGTCGGCGCGTCGGCCGCACCGTTTTTCGCGACCAAACTGGTGGCGATGGGTGGGCTGAGTTATGTCGGCGGGTATGTGTCGGCGGCAGCGTTGCTCAGCTTGATTGCTGTGCTGTGCCTGAAAGAGACGCGGGATAACGACTTGAATCGCGTCGCCTGATAGATCCAATCACCTGTAGGAGCGAGCTTGCTCGCGAAGAAGGTACAGCCGACGCAGCGATGCGCCTGAAATACCTTCGCGAGCAAGCTCGCTCCTACAAGGGTTGGGTTACAGCTCTACGACAACAGCCTTCGAAGCACGGGTCGCTTTAGCCCGAGCCGCTTCAATCGACTCATCCCGCGCCAACGCCACACCCATCCGACGCTGACCATTCACTTCTGGTTTGCCAAACAGACGCAACGCCGTGTCCGGCTCGCTCAGCGCAGCGCCGAGGTTGGCGAACGCAGTCTGGGTCGACTGCCCTTCCACCAAAATCACCGCCGAAGCCGAAGGCCCGAACTGACGGATCAACGGGATCGGCAAGCCCAGGATTGCGCGAGCGTGCAGCGCGAACTGCGACAGGTCCTGGGAAATCAGGGTCACCAAACCGGTGTCATGCGGGCGCGGCGAGACTTCGCTGAACCACACCTGATCACCCTTGATGAACAGCTCAACGCCAAACAGACCACGACCGCCCAGGGCCTCGGTCACCGCTTTGGCGACGCGCTCGGATTCGGCCAGGGCAATCGGGCTCATGGCCTGCGGCTGCCAGGATTCCTGGTAGTCGCCCTTCTCCTGACGGTGGCCGACTGGTGCACAGAACGTGGTGCCGCCGATGTGGCGCACGGTCAGCAGGGTAATTTCGTAGTCGAAATCGATAAAGCCTTCGATGATCACGCGGCCTTTACCGGCACGGCCGCCTTCTTGGGCATAGTCCCAGGCTTTCTGCACGTCATCAGCGCTGCGCAACAGGCTCTGGCCCTTGCCCGACGAACTCATCACCGGCTTGACCACGCACGGGAAGCCCAGGTCTTGCACGGCCTTGCTGTAGTCTTCGAAGGTATCGGCGAAGTGGTACGGCGAGGTCGGCAGGTCCAACTCTTCAGCGGCCAGGCGGCGGATGCCTTCACGGTTCATGGTCAGCGAAGTGGCGCGGGCGGTCGGGATCACGGTGAAGCCTTCGGCTTCCAGTTCTACCAGGGTCGCAGTGGCGATGGCTTCGATTTCCGGCACGATGAAGTGCGGCTTCTCGGCCTCGATCACGGCACGCAGGGCGGCGCCGTCGAGCATGTTGATTACGTGGCTACGGTGCGCCACCTGCATGGCCGGCGCGTTGGCGTAGCGATCCACGGCAATCACTTCAACGCCCAGGCGTTGCAGTTCGATTACCACTTCCTTGCCCAGCTCACCGCAGCCACACAGCAAAACGCGGGTCGCGGTTGGCGACAATGGAGTTCCGATTCGGGTCATCTCAGGTCCTCAGGGGAGCGGATCATTGGGAGAAAGGCCGGCATTTTACATGAACTGCAGCAATTGGCCTCAGTTGGCGACGGCCCGCTTGCGGATGCGCCAGGCCATGATCAACCACACCACCGTGACCCCGGCGAATTTCGACACCAGCGCGGTGCCCGCTACCGCTGGAGTGAGCGCGCCGATCAAGCCGAAGAAGATGAAGGTATCGAGAGGAATACTCAGCGCCGAGCTTATCCACAGGCGGTCGTGCAACGGGCGCTTGGTGATGCTGAACACCAGCCAGTCGATGCACTCGGACACCGCGAACGCCGTGGCGCTGGCCAGGGCGATGGCTGGGTCGGACGTGACATACGACAGCACCAGCGCAGCCAGCATGGCGATGATCGCACCGTGGCCGAAGCGGGTTTGCACCATGTCGCGCAGGATAAAGACCAGGCCGCCCCAGGCGGACCAGATGACATCCAGATGCGGGGCGGTGGAGAAGGCGAAGTTGATCAGCACGACGCTGCTGATGTAGGCGATCAGGAAGAGCATGGGGCGAAAACCTGTAGGAGCGAGCTTGCTCGCGAAAAACATTAACGATTACGCGGGGTACCTGACTATACGCGGTGTCATCGAGTTTTTCGCGAGCAAGCTCGCTCCTACAGGGGATAGCACTCAGGCGCCGGATTTCCCCGAAACCATAAACACCAACCCACTCGCCACCGCCCGCTCATGACACAACCCCAACACCACCCGGCGCTCGGCGTTGTCCATGCGGCTCCAACGCGTAATCTCATCCACAGTCCGCTGGCAGCCGGTGCAAATATCGTCATCGTCCAGCGCACAAATGCTCACGCACGGCGAGGCGACGGGGCGTTCAACCGGGCTCATTCTTCCTGCTCAGCCAGGTCACGCGCATAACGCTGCGAGTTGTGCACATAGTGCGCGGCGCTGGCTTCAAGCATGCGTTTCTGCGCGTCGGTCAATTCACGCACCACCTTGCCCGGCGAACCCATCACCAGCGAACCATCGGGAATTTCCTTGCCTTCGCCGATCAGCGAATTGGCGCCGATGATGCAATGCTTGCCGATCTTGGCGCCATTGAGGATCACCGCGTTGATACCGATCAGGCTGTAATCATCCACCGTGCAACCGTGCAACATCGCGTTATGGCCAATGGTCACGCCGGTGCCCAGGGTCAGCGGGTAGCCCATGTCGGTGTGCATTACGCTACCGTCCTGCACGTTGCTGTTCTTGCCGATCAGGATCAGTTCGTTGTCGCCACGCAACACCGCGTTGAACCAGACATTGGCGCCCTCCTCCAGCTTGACCTTGCCCACCAGCGTGGCATTCGGCGCCACCCAGCTGTGTGGATGCGTCTCGACGCGGGCGTCGCCCAGGCGGTATTTCATGGTGTTTCCTCACGGCGTTGCCATTCAAGCGATGGCTTAGATGTTGATGAAACTCTTGGGTGGTTGGTGCAGGCTGATCTTGGCATCGTCATAGAGCAGGTTGATCAACTCGACGATCATGATCGCCGTCAGCCCCCAGATCTTGTATTCGCCGAACCGATAGCTGGGCACGTACCAACTACGGCCCTGGTAATCGATCCTGTGGGTATGTTCGCGCGGGTCCTGTCGGAAGAAGTCCAAAGGCACGCTGAAGACGGCAGCAATTTCGGCATCGTTGGCCAGGTATTCGACGTAATCGGGGATGACGCCGACATACGGCGTAACCCGAATGCCATGCAGGGAGATCAATGGGCTGAGCGGGCCGATGACTTCCACCAAGCCAGGTGGCAGGCCAATCTCTTCTTCAGCCTCGCGCAGCGCGGTGAAGATCAGGTCCGGGTCTTCGGGGTCGCGGCGCCCGCCGGGAAAGGCCACTTCGCCACCATGGGTCGACAGGCCGCTGGCGCGCAGGGTCAGGATCAGCTCAGGTTCGTCACTGCGGGTAATCGGTACCAGCACCGCGGCCTCGGGGAAACGCCCGTCGGTCTCCAGGGTGTGGGGAGTGTGATTGCTTACCCGGCGAAGTAGCTCGTCCAGCATGAGTCATCTCGGTCTGTTGGCTACCTTGCATCATGCACCAAAGCTCGCGGGTGCCCAACCCCAAAACCCGCGCCGTGTCGCTAAACGACAACTTGTTGCAGCGCCCTGCCCGTCACGCCAAGATAGACGCACTTTCCAGGAACCCCAGCATGAATTTCTGCAGCCAGTGCGGTAAACCGGTTACCCAACGCATCCCCGAAGGCGACGGCCGCCTGCGTTTTGTGTGTGATCACTGCTCGACCATCCACTACCAGAACCCCAACATCGTCGCCGGCACCGTGCCAGTGTGGGGCGATAAAGTGCTGCTGTGCCGCCGCGCCATCGAACCGCGCCTGGGCTACTGGACCCTGCCCGCCGGCTTCATGGAAAACGGCGAGACCGTGGAACAGGCCGCCCTGCGCGAAACCCTGGAAGAAGCCTGCGCCCGCGTGCACAACCTGAACATCTATACGCTGATCGACGTGCCGCACATCAACCAGGTGCATATCTTCTACCGCGCCGACCTGCTCGACCTGGACTTCGCCGCCGGCCCCGAGAGCCTGGAAGTGCAACTGTTCGACGAAGCCGACATCCCTTGGTCCGAGCTGGCTTTCCGCACGGTCGGGCGTACCCTGGAATACTTTTTCGCTGACCGCAGGCAACAGTCGTTCCCGGTGCGCAGCGAGGCCGTGCCACCCATGGGCAAGCCCGCGCCATGACACTAGGGATACCGTCTTTGATGCGTTGGGTGCTTGCCCTGCTCTGCCTGTCGTTCACCATGCTGTCGCCAGCCTCCACGGTACAAACCCTGGGCGGCAAGCCTGTGGAAAAAGTCCTGGTGCTCAAGTCTGCCCATCAGTTGCAGTTGATCAACGACGGCAAGCCTTTCAAGACCTACCGCATTTCCCTGGGCAAGAACCCCAAGGGCCACAAGCTGATCGAGGGCGACCGCCGCACGCCAGAGGGCCTCTACTGGATCGACTGGCGCAAGACCAGTGACCGCTTCAACCTGGCCATGCACATCTCCTACCCGAACATCAGCGACGCCGCCCGCGCCTGCCGTGAAGGCGTGAAGCCCGGGAGCATGATCATGATCCACGGCACCCCCGATACCGAGGACTACCCGGAACAGTGGTTCCACACCCTGGACTGGACCGACGGCTGCATCGGCATGCGCAACGTGGACATGCGCGAAGTGTGGAACCTGGTCAAAGACGGCACCCTCATCGAGATTCGTCCGTAATCTCGTACCGTTCGTAAAATAATTCGAAAAAAATTCCTGCCCTGCCCCGCGTCCGCCGGTGAATACCAGTTCACCCCCGCGGGCTGCGCCGTTCTGCGCGTGATAAAGACCTCTCTAATACCACTTGATACCAGGCCCCATTGCAGGGCCCTAAAACCAATGCCTGCACCATTTTGACTGCATTGACATGGTATTTAAGTGGTATTAATTTCCGCCCCATACCGGGCGACAACACTCCAATAACCGCATCGGAAACCTTAACGATGAATCCCATCCTGGCCCTGCGCCCCGACGACAAACAATCCACGCCGCTGTACCTGCAATTGGCGCGCAAACTGGAAGCGGCGATCCATGCCGGCCAGTGGACGTCCGAGCAGGCACTGCCGTCAGAACGCGTACTCAGCGAGCAATTGAGCATTTCGCGCGTCACCGCACGCAAGGCGTTGGAAGTGTTGTTTGCCCAAGGGCTGATCCGCCGCAACCAAGGTTCCGGCACCTATATTTCGCCACGCTTGGAACAGCCGCTGTCGCGCTTGTCGGGGTTCAGCGAGATGCTGCGGCTCAAGGGTTTTGTGCCCAGCTCCCAATGGCTGGAGCGTGAACTGACCCAGCCGACACACGAAGAGATGATCCGCCTGGGCCTGTCGCCCGCCGACAAAGTGGCGCGCCTCAAGCGCTTGCGTAAGGCGGATGACACGGTGATGGCAATTGAAATGACCACCATGCCCGCCTCGGTGCTGCCACAGCCTCAAGCCATCGGCCACTCGTTGTACGAATACCTGGAAGGCATCGGCAAACCGGTGGTGCGCGCCCTGCAGCATATCCAGGCGATCAACGCCTCGGACGAGTTCGCCAAGCTGGTTGGCATCGCCCCCGGCACCGCCATGCTGCTGATGACCCGGGTCGGCTACACCGCCGACAACACGCCGATCGAAATCACCGACACCTACTGCCGCAACGACTACTACGACTTCGTCGCAGAACTGCGTCGCCACGACTATTCCGCTGAACTGCGAATTTAGAGAACTGCCTATGTCCGAAGACAACATCCTCACGCCCAGCGGCTGGATTCGCGGCCGCCTGGTGCACGAACACGGCAAAGTGGTCGCCATTGAAGGTACGCCTTGCGACCCGGCTGACAACGACCTGCCCTACTTGCTGCCGGGCTTTATCGACCTGCATGTGCACGGCGGTGGCGGCGCGGACATCATGGAAGGCCGCGATGCCTTCGAGACGATCACTCGCACCCATGTGCGCTTTGGTACGACCTCGTTGCTGGCCACCACCATGACCGCTCCGGTGGAGGAAATCTCAAGCGTGCTCGGCCAGCTCGGCACCTTCTGCGAGCAACGTCCTACCGGCAGCGCCCGTGTACTCGGCGTGCACCTGGAAGGGCCCTACATCAACCCCGGAAAACTCGGCGCCCAACCCAACTTCGCCCACACCGCGTTGATGGCCGAAGTGGAAGCCTACCTGCGCCTGGCGCCGATCCGCGTGATCACTATCGCGCCGGAAATCGCCGGCCATGACGGCCTGATCCGCGCCCTCAGCGAACGCGGCGTGCGCATGCAGATCGGCCACACCCTGGGTAGCTACGAAGAAGGCGTCGCTGCCCTCGCCGCTGGGGCTACCAGTTTTACCCATTTGTATAACGCGATGAGCCCGTTGCATCACCGCGAGCCGGGCATCGTCGGCGCTGCGTTGGCCCACGCCCAATACGCCGAATTGATCCCGGACCTGCTCCACGTTCACCCCGGCGCCATGCGCGTGGCGTTGCGCTCGATCCCGTGCCTGTACTGCGTCACCGATTCCACCGCCGCCGCCGGCATGCCCGACGGTGAATACAAGCTGGGCAGCCACACCGTGACCAAATGCCTGGGCGGCGTACGCCTGGCCGACGGCACCCTGGCCGGCAGCACGCTGACCATGGACCAGGCGCTGCGCAACCTGGTGAAGATCGGCCTGCCTATCAGCGAAGCCTCACAACGCCTGTCGCAATTTCCTGCGGACTACCTGGGCCTGGAAGAACGCGGTCGCCTGCAACCCGGCAGCTTTGCCGACTGCGTGCGCCTGGACCGCTCCCTGACACTCACCGACGTAATGGTCGAAGGAGAAACCATTGACTTCAAAAATGCTTGAAGAGGCCCTGGCCTCCTGCGACGCCGTCGCCGCCCAACTGCAACGCCTGGACCCGGCGCTGGAAGAAATCGCTGGTCGCCTGCGCCGTCAGCCGCCGCAGGTGGCGATGACCATCGCCCGTGGCAGCTCGGACCATGCCGCCAGCTATTTCGCCTACCTGACCATGCAGCATGTCGGCATTCCCGTGGCGTCGTTGCCGATGTCGGTGGTGACCCTGCTGCAAGCGCCGATGAAAGTCAGCGGCCAAGTCGCGTTTGGGTTTTCCCAGTCGGGCCAAAGCCCGGACCTGGTCAACAGCCTGCGCTTGCTGCGTAAACGCGGTGCGCTGAGCATTTCGCTGGTCAACGCCGAAGACTCGCCCTTGGAAGCCGCCTGCGAATTCCATGTGCCGCTGTGCGCCGGGCCGGAACACAGTGTGGCCGCGACCAAAAGTTTTATCGCCACCCTCAGCGCCAGCGCGCAGTTGATTGGCCACTGGAACCAGGAAACCGCGTTGCTGCAAGCCTGCCGCGCCCTGCCCGATGACCTGCGTGCCGCCGCCCAGCAAGATTGGACGGTTGCCATCGACGCCCTGCGCGACTGCCAGCAACTAATGGTGATCGGTCGCGGCGCCGGTTTCGCCATCGCCCAGGAAGCTGCGCTCAAGCTCAAGGAAACCTCGGCGATCCAGGCCGAAGCCTTCAGCAGCGCCGAGGTGCGTCACGGGCCGATGGCCCTGATTGGCGACAACTACCCGCTGCTGGTGTTCGCCCCGCGCGGCGCCGAGCAAGCCGGCCTGCTGAGCCTGGCCGCCGACATGCGCCAGCGCGGCGCCCTCGTGTTGCTGGCGGCACCGGATGACATCGTCGAGCGCGACCTGACCCTGAGCCGCGCCGAACACCCGACCCTGGACCCGATCCTGGCGATCCAGAGTTTCTACGTGATGGCGGCAGGTTTGGCAGAGGCCCGGGGCATGGACCCGGACCAGCCGCGTCACCTGAGCAAAGTTACCCGCACTCACTGAGTGGCGTTTTCCTGATGAGTACCGTGCCCATGTCCTACAACAATAATGAATTGACCCTCAGCGCCCCGCTAAGCGGGCCCGTGCTGACCCTGGGCAACGTTCCCGACGAAGTGTTCGCCAGCCACGCCATGGGCGATGGTATTGCCATCGACCCCCTGAACGATTGCCTGCATGCGCCCTGTGACGGCGTGATCATCCATGTCGCGCGTACCGGGCACGCCCTGACGATTCGCGCCGAGAACGGTGCCGAGGTTTTGATGCATGTGGGCATCGATACGGTGGAACTGAACGGCGAAGGCTTTGCGTTGCTGGTGAAGGAAGGCGCGAAGGTGAGCAAGGGACAGGCATTGGTACAGTTTGACCTCGACCGCATTGCACGCCAGTGCAAAAGCCTGGTCAGCCTGATCATCCTGACCAATGGCGAGCGTTTCGAATTGCGTGCGTTGGCCGGGCAATCGGTCAAGGTCGGTGAGCCGTTGTTGCAGGTCGTGGCGCGTTCGACGGCAGCGGTTCAAACGGCTGTGGATAACTTGGACGCTGAAGTCAGCGCCAGCGTGCGCATCTCCCATCGCGGCGGTTTGCACGCGCGCCCGGCAGCGTTGATCCGCAAGACGGCCCAGGGTTTCAGCAGCCAGGCGAGGCTGCATTTCGGTGATAAATCAGCTTCGTGTGACAGCCTGATTGGCTTGATGGGCCTGGGTATTGGCGAAGGGGACGAGGTGCGCGTGAGCTGTCGCGGCAAAGATGCCGACGCCGCGTTGCAGGCCTTGGTCGCGGCGTTGTCCGCCGCCATCAAGGAGGAACACCACACACCTGTCGTTGCCACCCCACGCCGAGCCAATACCGAAGCCGGCGTGTTGCAAGGTGTGTGTGCTGCTCCGGGTCTCGTATGTGGGCCGCTGTTCCGCCTGACCGGTATCGAACTACCGGCAGACACCGGCCACCACGCCGCCGACGAACAACTGCAACGCCTGGACACCGCCCTTGAGCAAGTGCGCAGTGAAATCCGCATGACTCTGGATCAAGCGCGCCAGCGCAAGAACGTCGAAGAAGAAGACATCTTCGCCGCCCACCTCGCGCTGATGGAAGACCCTAACTTGCTCGAAGCCGCGACCAGTTCCATTGAACAAGGCAGCGCAGCCACTCATGCCTGGCGCGATGCAATCCAGGCGCAATGCGCGGTGTTACTGGCCCTGGGCAAACCGTTGTTCGCCGAACGCGCCAACGATCTGCGGGATTTGCAACAACGGGTGCTGCGCGCGCTGCTCGGTGAAGCCTGGCATTTCGAATTGCCTGCCGGGTCGATTGTCAGCGCCCACGAACTGACCCCCTCAGACCTGCTGCAACTGAGCGCGCAACAGGCCGTCGGCATTTGCATGGCCGAAGGCGGCGCCACTTCCCACGTGGCAATCCTGGCGCGCGGCAAAGGCTTGCCCTGTGTGGTCGCGTTGGGCGCTGAAGTCCTCGATGTGCCACAAGGCCAACGTGTGGTGCTGGATGCCGCCAACGGCCGCCTGGAACTGGCGCCCAGCGACGCACGCCACGCCGAAGTCCACCAGATTCGCGACGCACAGAAACTGCGTCGCCAGCAACAGCAGGCCCAGGCCCAACAGCCGGCGCGTACCACTGATGGCGTGACCGTCGAAGTGGCCGCCAATGTTGCGTCCAGTGCCGAAGCCCAGGTGGCCTTTGAAAACGGCGCCGATGGCGTCGGCCTGCTGCGCACCGAATTTCTCTTCGTGGACCGGCGCACTGCACCGGATGAACAAGAGCAACGCCACGCCTATCAGGCCGTGCTGGATGCCATGGGCGACAAGTCCGTGATCATCCGCACCATCGACGTGGGCGGCGACAAGCAACTCGACTACCTGCCACTGCCAGTCGAAGCGAATCCGGTGCTGGGCCTGCGCGGTATTCGCCTGGCCCAGGTGCGTCCTGACGTGCTTGACCAACAACTGCGCGCGCTGCTGCAAGTGTCGCCGCTGGAGCGCTGCCGCATCCTGTTGCCGATGGTGAGTGAAGTGGATGAATTGCTGCAGATCCGCCAGCGTCTGGATGAGTTGTGCGTGGAGCTGGAACTGACCCAGCGCCCCGAACTGGGCGTGATGATCGAAGTGCCCGCCGCCGCGCTGATGGCCGAGCAGTTGGCCAAGCACGCGGACTTCCTGTCCATCGGCACCAATGACCTGTCCCAATACACCCTGGCCATGGACCGCGACCACGCTGGCCTCGCCGCGCGTGTCGATGCGCTGCACCCGGCGCTGCTGCGGCTGATCGCGCAGACCTGTGCCGGCGCTGCGAAACACGGGCGCTGGGTCGGCGTGTGCGGCGCCCTCGCCTCCGACCCCTTGGCCACGCCGGTCCTGGTGGGCCTGGGGGTCAGCGAGCTGTCGGTGAGCCCGCCGCAGATCGGAGAGATCAAGGACCGCGTCCGCCACCTGGACGCGGCGCAATGCCGGCAACTGAGCCAAGGCCTGCTCGACCTGAGCAGCGCCAAAGCCGTTCGCCAAGCCTGTCAACACCACTGGCCGCTGAGCTGACAACAACAAGAAAAAAGGAGACTCGCCATGTACCAACATTTCATCGAAGGCCTGCAACGCCTGGGCCGTGCACTGATGCTGCCGATTGCGATCCTGCCGATCGCCGGCCTCCTGCTGCGCCTGGGTGACACCGATCTTTTGAACATCGCGGTGATGCACGACGCCGGGCAGGCGATCTTCGCCAACCTGGCGCTGATCTTCGCCATCGGCATCGCCGTGGGGTTTGCTCGCGACAACAACGGCACGGCCGGTTTGGCGGGTGCGATTGGTTACCTGGTGATGGTCTCCACGCTCAAGGTGATGGATACGTCCATCAACATGGGCATGCTTGCCGGTATCGCCAGTGGCCTGATGGCGGGCGGGCTGTACAACCGCTTCAAGGACATCAAGCTGCCGGAGTACCTGGCGTTCTTCGGTGGGCGACGGTTTGTGCCGATCGTCACCGGGTTCAGTGCGGTCGGATTGGGCGTGATCTTTGGTTTGATCTGGCCGCCGATCCAGCACGGCATCAACAGCTTCGGCGTGTTGTTGATGGAAAGCGGCAGCCTGGGTGCGTTTGTGTTTGGCGTGTTCAACCGTCTGCTGATCGTCACCGGTCTGCACCACATCCTCAACAACATGGCCTGGTTTGTATTCGGCACCTTCACTGACCCGGTGACCGGCGCTGTGGTGACTGGCGACCTGACCCGTTACTTCGCCGGCGACCCTAAAGGCGGCCAGTTCATGACCGGCATGTTCCCGGTGATGTTGTTCGGTTTGCCGGCGGCGTGTTTGGCGATGTACCGCAATGCGCTGCCAGAGCGGCGCAAGGTGATGGGCGGGATTTTCCTGTCGATGGCGCTGACCTCGTTTTTGACCGGGGTGACCGAGCCGATTGAATTCGCGTTCATGTTCCTGGCTCCGTTCCTGTATCTGATCCATGCACTGCTCACCGGCCTGTCGATGGCGGTGACCAATATGTTGAATATCCACCTGGGCTTTACCTTCTCCGGTGGGTTTATCGACATGGTGTTGGGTTGGGGTAAATCCACCAATGGCTGGCTGGTATTCCCGGTTGGGTTGGCGTACGCCGCGATCTATTACAGCGTGTTCAGCTTCTGCATCCGACGCTTCAACCTGAAGACGCCGGGGCGTGAAGATATCCAGGTGGTGCAGGCCGAGGTGATGACGGATAACCAGCGCGCCACGGCCTACATCCAGGCCTTGGGCGGGGCAGAGAACCTGCTGAGCGTGGGGGCATGCACGACGCGTCTGCGCTTGGACATGGTTGATCGCAACAAGGCCGTGGATGCGGAGTTGAAAGCGCTGGGCGCCATGGCGGTTGTGCGACCGGGTAACGGCGGCAGCTTGCAGGTGGTGGTGGGGCCGATGGCCGATAGCATTGCTGATGAGATTCGCCTGGCCATGCCTTCGTTTATTGCCAGTGCCCCCGTGCAACTGGCGCCTGTGGATAAGCCCGTAGCAGTGAATGTGCAAGAGGCCGAGAAATGGCTGAATGCCTTGGGTGGCCGAGGCAATGTTCGCCAGTTGGAAGCGGTGGCGATGACGCGGTTGCGGGTCGAGTTAGGGGATGACTCGGTGTTGTCTGAAGCTGACCTGACTGCTCTGGGTTGCCAGGGTGTGAGCCAGCTGGAAAGCGGTGTTTGGCATCTGTTGATTGGTGACAAGGCTTCCGGATTGGGTGAAGCGTTGGAGCGGTTGGTTACCCGCCCAATCAACGCATGACCTCTGTGGCGAGGGAGCTTGCTCCTTCGCCACAGGCACACAGCAAAAACCCGGCCTAAGCCGGGTTCTTTAATCGTAATCAGCGCCTAGGCAGACGCCCCACGTTGATCCGCTTCGTAATGGCGAGTCTGAAAAGGCATCAGCGCTTGAACCTTCAAACCCAACCCCTCACTCAGCCCCCAGGACACAGCCAGTTCATCACGGCGGCTGCGCAGTGCAACAACACCCAAAGGCTTCACATCCTGTTTGGAAGCGGTCGCCGAAAACAGCTCAATCGCGTGCAACGCTTCTAAAACCCGGCTATCCGTTACACACGAAAAGCGTGTGAAGCGCTCCAGCAGATACCCCGCACGACGAATCTCCAATTCGCTGGAGTGAGCATCTAGAAAGTTTTTCACTTCACCGACAAGGTTCGCGTCCGAGTACCAGACAGCCTTCGCGGCACTCACCAGCGCATCGTCATCCGCCTGATCCAAAGGACTTTTAACCAACGTGTCCAACGCGGACGAGAGGACGGGAGCACTAAAAGGCTTCGCCATCTGCTGTCTCCAGATAATCGTGCAAAATAGTGTTGAGAATGGATCTGGGTGGCTCTTTGTTGCCAACATACATATCAATCGCCTGCAACGCCAGCCGACGGAGCTCAGCGGTCACAATGAAGCCCGACCTGAGCAGTGCCTTGATATCGCTTACATCCTGATCGGTAGCTCTGGCCAATTTGGAGATAGCAATGTCGATAGGAGCAGCTATATGCAAGTGCAATGCGGATTGTGCAGGAAACTCGTCCAGGGGAAGACTTCGTTCCCAATAATCTTCGTGCAGAGGGCCAAAGCTAGTGTTGTATTGGAGGTCGTAGTTCAGTTCCATGATGCGCCCAGATCGCTCATCAAAAAACTGCTCTGGAAATTCCGCCAACAGTGTCTGAAGGCGCAGCTTATTTCGAAAACTCGCGCAATAAATCTCCGCATCAACATCCGTGGAAATACGGTGGTGCGTGTACAAATGAACAGCGCAACCGCCGAAGACAATGACCTTGACCGAGCCAGGTTTAGCCCCTTCAAGTATCAATTCCACTTCGATGGATTTGAACATTGAAACCAAGGCTTTCCCTAGTGGGCTACTGGTATTTAGGCGTGGAGCGACGGTATCTTGCAATTCCATCATTGAATATCAAACCCGAGAGCAATGTTGCTGGACGGGCCTTGAAATCAGATCCCGATCACTGAGCCGACAGCGACCGAAGAAGGCTATTGAGCCAGGTTCCGAGGGACAACCTGAAAGGTTTGTCGGAAAGGTCTGCGGCGCCTGTACGGACGCCATCGCCGGGAAGCCGGCTCCTACAGTTGAACGCGCTCCCTCTGTAGGAGCCGGCTTCCCGGCGATGGGATTTCACAGCCAACAAAAAACCCGCTGACCAAACTGGCCCAGCGGGTTTCTTGTTTTCACAGCCTGCGAATCAAAAATCCGCCAACTGCCACACCTCATACGCCGGTGTCTCATACGGGTGACTAAGTTTGAGCGCAGCCACTACAGCCACAATCAACTCATCCGCCACCACCAGCTCAACCTTCCACTCTTCAACCACTTCAACCTGACCCATCTGCCCAATAAACGGCTGACTGCCGTCCAACGCGCGGAATTGGCCCTGGCCCAGCACTTGCCAGGCGCAGCTGTCGTAGTTGCCGATGCGCCCGCCGCCGGCGGCGAAGACGGCGGTTTTCACCGTCTCCACATGGCTTGCGGGTACAAAGAAGGCGAGCTTGTACACCGTCTTAGTTCACCCACACGCGGGCGTTGCGGAACATGCGCATCCAGGCGCCGTCTTCGTTCCACTCTTCCGGGCGCCACGAGTTCTGCACGGCGCGGAATACACGCTCCGGGTGCGGCATCATGATGGTCACGCGGCCGTCGCGGCTGGTGAGGCCGGTGATCCCGCGCGGCGAGCCGTTCGGGTTGGCCGGGTAGGTCTCGGTGACCTTGCCGTGGTTGTCGACGAAACGCAGGGCCACGGTGCCGGACAGATCGGCTTCCAGCAACGCTTCTTCGCTTTCGAATTCGGCATGGCCTTCACCGTGGGCGATGGCGATTGGCATGCGCGAACCGGCCATGCCTTGCAGGAAGATCGAGTTGGATTCCTGCACCTGCACCATGGCGACACGGGCTTCGAACTGCTCGGAACGGTTACGCACGAAGTGCGGCCAGAACTCGCTGCCCGGGATCAGCTCGCTGAGGTTGGACATCATCTGGCAACCGTTGCACACACCCAGGGTGAAGCTGTCGTTGCGCTCGAAGAAGCCTTGGAACGCATCGCGGGCACGGCTGTTGAACAGGGCCGACTTGGCCCAGCCTTCACCGGCACCCAGCACGTCGCCGTAGGAGAAACCGCCGCAGGCCACCAGGCCTTTGAACTCGTTGAGGTCAACGCGACCGGCGAGGATGTCGCTCATGTGCACGTCGATCGCATTGAAGCCTGCGCGGTCAAACGCGGCTGCCATTTCCACCTGGCCGTTGACGCCCTGCTCACGCAGTACGGCAACCTGTGGGCGGATGCCTTTCTTGATGTAAGGCGCGGCGATGTCCTGGTTGACGTCGAAGCTGAGCTTGGTGCTCAGGCCCGGATTGTCTTCTTCCAGGATCACGTCGAATTCCTGCTCGGCGCAGTCGGCGTTGTCACGCAGGCGTTGGATCTGGTAGCTGGTCTCAGCCCACTGGCGTTGCAGCAAGCGGCGCTGACCGGCAAACACCGTGTCACCGTTGAACGAGATATTGATCTCGCCGTTGTTGATCGGCTGGCCGATCACGGCCACGCAGTCGTCCAGGCCAGCGGCGCTGAATTGGGCGAGTACGTCCGGGGTAGCGTCCTGGCGAACCTGGATCACCGCGCCCAACTCTTCGTTGAACAGGATGCCGTTGATCTCGGCAGCGTCCTCGGCAACGCTGTCGAGCACGATATTCAGGCCGCAGTGACCGGCGAAGGCCATCTCGACAACGCTGGTCAGCAAACCGCCGTCGGAACGGTCGTGGTAAGCCAGCAGGTGGCCGTCGGCGTTCAGACCCTGGATCACGGCGAAGAAGGCTTTCAGGTCTTCGGCGTCATCGACGTCCGGTGCCTGGCTGCCGAGCTTGCCATGGGTTTGCGCCAGGATGGACGCGCCCATGCGGTTCTGGCCACGGCCCAGGTCGATCAGGATCAGATCGGTGGTGCCTTTGTCCATGCGCAGTTGCGGGGTCAGGGTCTGGCGGATGTCGGTGACCGGTGCAAAACCGGTGACGATCAGCGACAGCGGCGAGGTGACCGTCTTGTCGACGCCGTCTTCGTTCCAACGGGTGGCCATGGACATGGAGTCCTTGCCCACCGGAATGGTGATACCCAGCTCAGGGCACAGCTCCATGCCGACCGCCTTGACGGTGTCGTACAGGCGCGCGTCTTCACCCGGGTGGCCGGCAGCGGACATCCAGTTGGCCGACAGTTTGATGTCGGACAATTTACCGATGCGCGAGGCGGCGATGTTGGTGAGGGTTTCACCAATGGCCATGCGGCCCGACGCCGGGGCGTCGAGCAGGGCCAGCGGTGTCCGCTCGCCCATGGCCATGGCTTCACCGGTGTAGACGTCGAAGCTGGTGGCGGTGACGGCAACGTCAGCCACCGGAACCTGCCACGGGCCGACCATTTGGTCACGGGCAACCAGGCCGGTGATGGTGCGGTCGCCGATGGTGATCAGGAAGCTTTTGCTCGCCACGGCCGGGTGGTGCAGCACACGCTCGATGCTGTCGGCCAGTTCCAGCGTGCTTGGGTCGAAATCATCGCCCAGCTCGGCTTCACGGACCGCCGAACGGTGCATACGCGGGGCTTTGCCCAGCAGCACTTCCAGCGGCATGTCCACCGGGCTGTTGCCGAAGTGGCTGTCGGTAACCGTCAGCTGTGGCTCGGCAGTGGCTTCGCCAACTACTGCAAACGGGCAACGCTCGCGTTCGCAGATGGCCTGGAAGCGCGCGAAGTCTTCTGCGCCAACCGCCAATACATAGCGTTCCTGGGATTCGTTGCTCCAGATTTCGTGCGGGGCCATGCCCGGCTCGTCGTTAGGAATGTTGCGCAGTTCGAAACGGCCACCACGGTCGCCATCGTTGACCAGTTCCGGGAAGGCGTTGGACAGACCACCCGCGCCGACGTCGTGGATGAAGCTGATCGGGTTCTTGTCACCCAACTGCCAGCAACGGTCGATGACTTCCTGGCAGCGACGCTCCATCTCTGGGTTTTCGCGCTGTACGGAAGCGAAGTCCAGGTCTGCCGAGCTGGTGCCGGTGGCCATGGAGGAAGCCGCGCCGCCGCCCAGGCCGATCAGCATCGCCGGGCCGCCGAGGACGATCAGCTTGGAGCCGACCAGGATCTCGCCTTTCTTGACGTGTTCTTCACGGATGTTGCCCATGCCGCCAGCCAGCATGATCGGCTTGTGGTAGCCGCGCACTTCATCGCCACGCGGGGTGGTGATGGACTGTTCAAAGGTACGGAAGTAGCCGGTCAGCGCCGGACGGCCGAATTCGTTGTTGAATGCAGCGCCGCCCAGCGGGCCTTCGATCATGATGTCCAGCGCGGTGACGATGCGCTCAGGTTTGCCGTACGGCACTTCCCACGGCTGTTCGAAGCCCGGGATCTGCAGGTTGGACACGGTGAAACCGGTCAGGCCTGCCTTTGGCTTGGCGCCACGGCCGGTCGCACCTTCGTCACGGATTTCGCCGCCGGAACCGGTGGCTGCGCCCGGGAACGGGGCAATCGCGGTCGGGTGGTTGTGGGTCTCGACCTTCATCAGGATGTGCACCGGCTCCTGCACCGCGCCGTACTGGCGGGTCTCAGGGTCCGGGAAGAAACGGCCGGCGACGGAGCCGACGATCACCGAGGCGTTGTCCTTATAAGCCGACAGAACGCCTTCGCTGTGCATCACGTAGGTGTTCTTGATCATGCCGAACAGGCTTTTTTCCTGGCTTTCGCCGTCGATGTCCCAACTGGCGTTGAAGATCTTGTGACGGCAGTGCTCGGAGTTGGCCTGGGCAAACATCATCAGTTCGATGTCGTGCGGGTTGCGCTTCAAGCCGTTGAAGGCGTTGACCAGGTAGTCGATCTCGTCTTCGGCCAGGGCAAGGCCCAGCTCGGTGTTGGCCTTCTCGAGGGCGGCGCGGCCACCGCCGAGCACGTCAATCGCGGTCAGCGGCTTGGGCTCGGCGTGGCTGAACAGGCCGGCAGCCTGTTCCAACTGGCTGACGATGATCTGGGTCATGCGGTCGTGCAGGCTGCTGGCGATCAGCTCGGCTTCGGCATCGCTGAACTGGCCGGCGACATAGAACGCGATACCACGCTCCAGGCGCTGGATTTTTTCCAGGCCGCAGTTGCGGGCGATATCGCTGGCCTTGCTCGACCAGGGCGAGATGGTGCCGAACCGCGGCAGAACCAGGAACAAGCGGCCATTAGGCTCTTGAACCGGAACGCTTGGGCCGTACTTCAGAAGGCGTGCCAGCACTTGCTGTTCGTCGGCGGTCAACACGCCGGTAACGTCGGCGAAGTGAGCAAATTCAGCGTACAGGCCTGTAACAGCTGGAACCTTTTGGCTCAGTTGCTCAAGGAGTTTGCTGTGGCGAAAGGCAGAAAGGGCAGGAGCGCCGCGCAGGATCAACATCTTCGGGACAGCCTCGGGAAGGGGGTGTGCTTTGAGGCCGTGCATTCTAGCGTAAACCGCCGCCAACGGCACCCGAAACGCTACCGGTGGCTGCTGCCGGACGTCAGTTGGCCGGATTACACCCCTTTCGAGGGGGTATACCTGGCATTCGGCGCAGTTATTTTAACCGTCACAATCGCGCGCCAAGCCCCGTTTCTGCGGGCTGCAGCACAGTTTTGCCGGCGCTAGCAGACAAGACCCGCGCTGTCGAGATATGGCGCCGTGGGCCGTTTGCGTATACTGCGCAGATGTTCTCCCCAACTGCTTTGCGCCCGCGATGCGCCAAATGGCTCATCGCCACCGGACTCTTCCTGATGCTCAGCGCCTGTGTTGATAAACCCAGCACGCTCGAGCGAATCAAGGAGGATGGCGTATTGCGGGTGGTCACCCGGAACAGCCCGGCGACCTATTTCCAGGACCGCAACGGTGAAACCGGTTTCGAATACGAACTGGTCAAGCGCTTTGCCGATGACCTGGGCGTGAAGCTGGAGATTGAGACCGCCGACAACCTCGACGACCTGTTCGGCCAACTGGGTAAACCCAACGGCCCGGTCCTCGCGGCGGCCGGCCTGGTCAGCAGCGAGCAGCGCCAGACGCAGGTGCGTTTCTCCCACCCTTATTTAGAAGTCACCCCGCAGATCATCTACCGCAACGGCCAGTCGCGCCCGACCAACGCGGCCGATTTGGTGGGCAAGAAGATCGTGGTGCTAAAAGGCAGCACCCACGCCGAACAGTTGGCGGCGCTGAAAAAGCAGAATCCAGCGATTGAATACGAAGAATCCGACGCCGTTGAAGTGGTCGACCTGTTGCGCATGGTGGACGAAGGGCAAATCGACCTGACCTTGGTGGACTCCAACGAAGTGGCGATGAACCAGGTGTACTTCCCCAACGTGCGCGTGGCGTTCGACCTGGGCAATGCCAGCAACCAGAGCTGGGCCGTGGCCGCCGGTGAAGACAACAGCCTGCTCAACGAGATCAACAGCTACCTGGACAAAGTCGAGAAGAATGGCACGTTGCAGCGTCTGAAAGACCGCTACTACGGGCATGTCGATGTTTTGGGTTATGTGGGCGCCTACACCTTCGCCCAGCACCTGCAGCAGCGTTTGCCCAAATACGAGAAACACTTCCGCGCCTATGCCAAGGAAGAAAAGGTCGATTGGCGCCTGCTGGCTGCCATCGGCTATCAGGAATCGCTGTGGCAACCCGCCGTCACCTCCAAGACCGGCGTGCGCGGCCTGATGATGCTGACCCAGAACACCGCCCAGGCGATGGGCGTGTCCAACCGCCTGGACCCCAAGCAAAGCATCATGGGCGGCGCCAAGTACCTGGCCAAGATCAAGGACGAGCTGGACGACAGCATTGCCGAGCCGGATCGCACCTGGTTTGCCCTCGCCGCCTACAACGTCGGCACCGGCCACCTGGAAGATGCGCGCACCTTGGCCAAGCGTGAAGGCCTGAACCCGAACAAGTGGCTGGACGTAAAGAAGATGCTGCCGCGCCTGTCGCAGAAGCAGTGGTACAGCAAGACCCGCTACGGTTATGCCCGGGGTGGTGAGCCGGTGCACTTCGTGGCGAACATCCGGCGTTACTACGACATTCTCACCTGGGTGACCCAGCCGCAGCTGGAGGGCAACCAGGTGGTCGAAGGCAACTTGCATGTGCCGGGTGTGGATAAGACCAAGCCGCCGGAAGATAACCCGAAACTGTAAGAGTACTACCGAACCTATGTGGGAGCGGGCTTGCTCGCGAAAGCGGTGGGTCAGTCAGCTCATCTGTTTCTGATACACCGTATTCGCGAGCAAGCCCGCTCCCACATTTGAATCTCCATTGGGCTTAGAGGCCGGTGAGCAGATGCACCACGCCGCCCGTCAGCATCATCACCCCCGGCACACCCGCCGCCTTCAACGCCGCCGTATCCAACTTCGCCCCATCCTGCAACTGCACCCTCACCCGCGTCAGCGCCACACGCTGCTGCGACTTGAGGTTATCCGCCCCACCCAACGCGCTCAGCACCTCGGCCGACAGCAGGTTCTGCGTTGGCGCAACGACCGTCTCGGCAATCAAATCCGGCGTCAGGGCCTTCCAGAACGCCCGCTGTAATTTCTCGAACATACTCAGTGCTCCACGACAGGTGAGGTTTCAACGGTAGCCGCGTGATATTGGCGCAAGGCCTCACGCACCTGGGCGGCTTCTTCCAGGCCCAGCACCTGGCGGGCGATGATCTGGCAGTCGGCCAGGTCCAGCTCGCGCACGGTGGCCTTGATGGTGGGGATCAACGGCACGCTGACCGACAACTCGTCCACACCCAGCCCGATCAGCACGGGTACCGCCAGCGCCTCGGACGCCAATGCGCCGCACACACCCACCCACTTGCCATGGGCGTGGGCAGCCTTGACCGTGGTGGCGATCAGGCGCAGCACCGCCGGGTGGAAGCTGTCGGCCTGACTGGCCAGGCGCGGGTGGTCGCGGTCCATGGCAAGCGTGTACTGGGTCAGGTCATTGGTGCCAATAGAGAAGAAATCCACATAGGGCGCGAACACATCCGCCATCAGCGCGGCGGACGGCACTTCAATCATGATGCCCAGCTTTGGCAACTCGGTGAGCCCCAGCGCCAGCGCTTCCTCTTCAAGGATTTTGCGCGCCAGGTGCAGCTCCGAGAGCAGGCTGACCATCGGCAACATGATATGCAGCCGCGCAAAACCGGCGCTGGCGAGGATCGCGCGAAATTGTTCGCGCAGCAGTTCCGGGCGTTCCAGGCACAAACGGATGCCGCGCAGACCGAGGAAGGGGTTGGTCTCGGCGTCCATCGGCACATAGGCCAAGGGTTTGTCGCCACCCACGTCGAGGGTGCGCACCACCAGGTTGCGTTCGGTGCCCAGGGCACGGGCGATCGCGGTGTAGGTCGCCGCCTGTTCGTCGGGACTTGGGGCACGGTTGCGATCCAAATACAGGAACTCCGATCTCAGCAGGCCGACGCCTTCGCCGCCGAGGGTCAGGGATTGCTCGACTTCCTGCAACGAAGCCACGTTGGCAGTGACTTCAACGTGATGACCATCGCGGGTAGTGGCGGGTAACGACGCATGCGCCACATCGCGCTGATGGCGGAGCCCCTGTTGTTTACGCGCAGCGTCCAGTTGCTCGATTTCGGCCAGGTTCGGGTCGAGGTGCAGCTCGCCTTTGTCGGCGTCGAGTAGCACCTGCTTGCCATTGGCCACCGCCAACACCTGAGCCGAAACACCGCAGATAGCCGGCAGGCCCAGGGCGCGGGCGAGGATTGCGACGTGGCTGGTCGCGCCACCGCCGACCGTGACAAACCCCAGCACCTTGCGTGTGTCCAGGCTGGCGGTCTGTGAAGGGGTCAGTTGTTCGGCGATCAGGATCGCGCGCTCTGGCAACTCCCAGGCGCTGTCTTGGATACCCAGGATCAGTTTCAGCACGCGCTGGCCGACGTCCGCCAGGTCTGCCGCACGCTCAGCGATCAGGGCGTTGCCCAATCCCTGGAAGAGCTTAACGGTCGCGAGCGTCGCACTGTTCCAGGCAAAGGCGGCACTCTTGCCTTCAGCCAGCAGGCGGTGGGCGTGTTCCAGCAAGGTCGGGTCTTCGAGCAGTTCCTGATGGGCGCGGAAAATCTCGGCCTGGGCGCTGCCAGCCGCCTTGTCCTGCAAAGCCTGCAACGCTTCAGTGGCGGCGAGCAAGCCGCGGGTCAAAGCAGCACGTTCGGCAGCTTCGCCCGTGCCTTGCTGCGTGATGACCAGCTCGGGTTCGGTCACTTGAACGACCTGACCAAACGCCGAGCCCGGTGATGCACACACGCCCCGCAGCAAGGTCACCGGCGACTGCGTTGCGGCTGGTTCGGCAACAATCGCCACCGCCTCACCACAGCCTTCAGCCAACAAGACCACCAGCGCCTTGATCGCCGCCTCGGCGTCCTCGCCCGCCGCGCTCACTTGCAAGGTATCGCCCTGCACGGTTTGCAACGCCATGATCGCCACCAGCGATTTGGCGTTGGCGCTCTGGGTTTGCTTGTGCAGGTAGATGCTGGCGTTGAAACCTTTCGCCGCCTGGGCAAATACCGCGGCCGGGCGGGCGTGCAGGCCGTTCGCGTTGGGCAAGGTCAGCGGCTTGGAGAACAATGCATCGCCCTCCTCTTCGTCCGCTGCTTCCACGACCGCACTTGGGGATAACTGCAACAGCGGCTGGCCCGTTTCCACCAGACCGTCCGCCAACAGGCTGAAGGGCTCGCCGCTGACCACCAGCATCAAGGTCAGCAAACTGCGTGCATTGAGCGCCACGTAGTCGGCATCGAATTCGATCAACGGCTGCCCGGCCTCCACCCGCTGGCCTTCCTGCACCAACCGGGTGAAGCCCTGGCCCGCCAGGTTCACAGTGTCCAGGCCGATATGCATCAGCACCTGGACGCCGTTATCGTCGGTGACACTGACCGCATGCCCACTGTCCTGGATGTTGCTGATCATCCCCGCCAGCGGCGCGCACAACGTCTGCGACGTGGGGTCGATGCACAGGCCATCGCCGATCAGGCGGCTGGAGAACACCGGGTCCGGCACCTTGTCCAGCGCCAGCAGCACACCCGACAAGGGCGCCAGCAATTCCAGGGGTTGAGTTGTGGTCATGACTTCACCTGCTGTTTTGTTCTGTAAAAATCATTGGGCTGATGCGATCCCAAGATGACAACGGTCTCATGTGGGAGCTGGCTTGCCTGCGATAGCATCGCCTCGGGTTTCCTGTAAGACCGAGTCGCCCGCATCGCAGGCAAGCCAGCTCCCACATAAAGCGCATTCACATGAGTTCGCGCTATTTCCACCAGTATTCGACCTGCACGCCAAAGTTCGACCCATGCCGCGCCGTGCCATAGGAGCCGGTATCGGACAACGCCGAGCCCGCCGCCAATTCATTCGCCGCGCGCTTGGCCGCTTCGTTCCAGGTTGCATAGGTGTAGTACAAGCGCACTTCCGGCCGCGCCCAGAAATCCGGGCCTTTGGGCGACCATGTGGGAGCGAAGGTAAATTTGCTCAGCTTGCGCGTTCCGCCCGTGGCCTCGACTTGATCATGCCCAAGCTCGGTGACCAGTTTGAATTGCTCGCTGATGGCGTATGCCGGGCGCACACCGAGGGACATCCAGGTCTGGTCGCTTGAGCCTGGGCGAATGTCTTTCTGATACACGGCCTCGATCTGCCCGCCAAAACGCGGGGTCACCTGCCAGTCGAAAAACTCCACGGCGCGGTAACTTTTGCTGCTGTTGTCCAGGAACGTATTGCCGGTGTAACCCAGGCCGGTGCCGGGGCCCTCGCCGTACTGCAAGGCGAATTTATTCTTGCCGCCGAGGAAAGGTTTTTGCACGTGCTGCGCGGTGATCGCCCAACCGCTGTTGGTGTCGCGACCGCCGGCTTTTTCGATGTAGCTCAAGCCCAATTCCAGCTCACCGCCGGGGTTGGTCTTGAAGCCCGCGACGTTGAAGTCGTGACGGGTGGCGTATTCCTTCTGGTACAGGTTGTCCTTGCGGGAAATCGCGTAGCTGTACTTGAGGTCGCCGATCAGCACGTCCTCGATCCCCCCGCCCGTGGCGCTCTGGTTCCAGTAGTAGAAGTCGGAGATATGGATGTCGTTTCGTTTGTAGTAACGCCGACCGGCCCACAGCGAACCGCCATTGAGGCTGGGCAGGTTGGACCACTGCGCATACATCTGCGGCATGCGCGCCGAGCCATTGTTCTCGCCCTGGAACTTCAGCTCACGGTCGTACTTGTTGTAGAGCGACGCCATGGCATCGACGCTGAGCACCGAACCGTCGTCGAGGGTGAGCAGGTCCTGGCGCAGTTCCAGTTCGGCGTATTGTTCACATTCGTTACCCAGGCGGTATTTGGATTGCGCCCCCGGCAGTTGGAAACATTGCTGTGGACCGCTGCCCGTCGAGGTGCCTGCGCCGCTGCGCAGGTAACCGGCGAATTCCAGGGCTTGCGCGCCAAACGGCAGACTTAGACAAGACGCAACGAGGCCCAGCTTTATAGTTGTTTTCATGAAGCACTCCGATATTTTTATTATGATTTTTGAAGCGCCCCGTGCTCCCACACGGGGTTGCAGCGGGTCTCAGTCCTTGAGGTGCAGCACAAACGATTCGTAGGGGCGCAGCGTTACCGTGGCGCTACGTTGCGGGCAGTCGGGGTAGTTGCTGATCAGCAGGCGCTGTTCGCTGGCCGGGTTGATCACGTTGTCCGGCAGTTGGATTTCGCAGGGCGTGCCGTAGAAGTTGTTCAACACCAGCAGGCGTTCGCCATGGCCCTCGCGTAGGTAGGCCCAGACCTGCAAATGGTCTTGCAGGAGCTGGCGATACACGCCCTCCTGGATCAGCGGTTCGTGACGACGCAAGGCGATCAGCGCGCGGTAGTGATGCAGCACTGAATCCGGGTCATCCAGTTGGCTTTCGACGTTGATCTGCGCCGCGTTGGCCGGAATGCCAATCCACGGCTCACCGCTGCTGAAACCGGCGTTTTCCCCGGCGCTCCACTGCATCGGCGTACGGCCGTTGTCGCGGGACTTCTGCATGATCGCCGCCATGCTCGACGCCTCGGACTCCCCCGCATCGCGCTTGAGACGGAAGATGTTCAAAGTCTCCACATCACGGTATTGCGAGATGCTGTCGAAACCCGGATTGGTCATGCCCAGCTCTTCGCCCTGGTACACATACGGCGTGCCCTGGAGGAAGTGCAGCGCAGTCGCCAGCATCTTGGCCGAGACCACACGGTGCTCGCCGTCATTGCCGAAACGCGAGACCACCCGCGGCTGGTCGTGGTTACACCAGAACAGCGCATTCCAGCCACCACCGGCCTGCATGCCCAGTTGCCAGTCGGAAAAGATCTGCTTGAGTTGCAGGAAGTCAAAATCGGCCTTCACCCACTTCTGCAGGTTCGGGTAATCGACTTTCAGGTGATGAAAGTTGAAGGTCATCGACAGCTCTTTCGACTCCGGCCGCGAGTAGCGGATGCAGTGTTCCAGGCTGGTGGACGACATCTCGCCGACGTTGATCAGGTCATGTCCTTCGAAGACTTCGCGGTGCATTTCCTGCAGGTATTCGTGCACGTTCGGGCCGTCGGTGTAGAAGCGGCGGCCGTCGGTGTTGTCTTCGGGGAAGTCGGCAGGCTTGGAGATCAGGTTGATCACGTCCAGGCGGAAACCGCCCACACCCTTGTCACGCCAGAAGCGCATCAGCTTGAACACTTCGGCGCGCACCTTGGGGTTGTCCCAATTGAGGTCGGCTTGGGTGTGGTCGAACAGGTGCAGGAAATACTGGCCGGTTTGCGCCTCGTACTCCCAGGCCGAACCGCCGAACTTGGATTCCCAGTTGTTCGGCTGGTCGCGCCAGATGTAGAAGTCGCGGTAAGGGTTGTCGAGGCTGCTGCGTGCCTGCTGGAACCATTCGTGTTCGATGGAGGTGTGGTTGACCACGATATCAAGCATTAACTTGATGCCGCGCTTGGCCGCCTCGCTGATCAGCAGATCGCAGTCAGCCATGGTCCCGTAGCTGGGGTCGATGGCGTAGTAGTCGCTGATGTCGTAGCCGTTGTCGCGTTGCGGCGAGCGCAGGAACGGAGTGATCCATAGGCAGTCGACGCCCAGCCATTTGAGGTAGTCGAGTTTGTCCACGATGCCCAGCAGGTCACCGGTGGCGTTACCCGCGTGGCTGTGGAAGCTTTTGGGGTAGATCTGGTAGATCACCGAGTGTTGCCAGTCTTGCATGGTGGACTCCTTCAATGTGAAAGCGCTGGCTCAGGCGACGCGGAAACCCGGTCGAACAATCTTCATGCTCAACGCACAGGTCAGAACAAACGGCACCACGATCGCGATGACCATCCCGATCACAAAACTCGGGATGTACTGCGGAATGATCGAGATGAATCCAGGCAGGCCACCGACGCCGATGGCCGAGGCCTGCACCTTGTTCAGCGAGAGGAAAATACTGCCCAGTGCCGAGCCCAGCAGCGCGGCATAGAACGGGAACTTGAAGCGCAGGTTCACGCCGAACATCGCCGGCTCGGTGATACCGAAGTACGCAGAAATCGCGGAAGTGGACGCCATGCTTTTGTCCCGCGCGTTGCGGGTCATGTAGAACACGCCGAGCGCGGCGCTGCCCTGGGCCAGGTTGGACATGACGATCATCGGCCAGATGAAAGTGCCGCCCTGAGTAGAAATAAGCTGCAGGTCCACGGCGAGGAACATGTGGTGCATGCCGGTGATCACCAACGGCGCGTACAGCAGGCCGAAAATCGCACCGCCGACCATCGGTGCCAGGTCGAACAAGGTGACCACACCTTCGGTGATGAGGATGCCGAGGTGACGGGTCACCGGGCCGATAATGGCCAGGGCGAGCACGCCGGTGACGACGATGGTGGTGATCGGCACGACCAGCAATTGAATCGCGTTGGGCACTCGCGCCCGCAGCCATTTCTCGATCACGCTCATCACATAGGCGGCCATCAGGATCGGCAGGATCTGCCCCTGGTACCCCACTTTCTCAATCTTGAACCAACCGAAAATATCGAAGTAAGGCAGGCTCTGGCCGTCCAGACCCGCGACCGCCTTGCCGTAGTTCCAGGCGTTGAGCAGGTCCGGGTGCACCAGCATCAGGCCAAGCACGATGCCGAGGATTTCACTGCCGCCAAAGCGCTTGGCCGCCGACCAGCCCACCAGCGCTGGCAGGAACACGAACGAAGTGTTGGCCATCAGGTTGATCAGGCTCCACAGGCCATCCAGGTTCGGATAGGCCTCCAGCAGCGTCTTGCCCTCGATGAACATGCCCTTGGCGCCCATCAGGTTGTTCACGCCCATCAACAGGCCGGCAATGATCAGCGCGGGCAGGATCGGCATGAACACGTCGGAGAACACCCGCACCAGCCGCTGCATGGCGTTGGTCTTGTCGGCGCCCTTCTTCTTCACGTCGGCGATGGTGGCGGCGGCGAGGCCAGTCTGCTCGCGCAGGGCAGCGTAGACCTTTTCCACTTCACCGGGGCCGATCACTACCTGGAACAGGCCGCCGGTGAAGAACGAGCCCTTGACCAGATCCACCTGGTTCAGCGCGCTGCCGTTGACCAGGCTCGGGTCCTTGAGTGCCAGGCGCAGGCGGGTGACGCAGTGGGCAGCTTGCTCAAGGTTGTCGCTACCCCCGAGGTTCTCGAGAATCTCGCGGGCGATAGTCGAATAGTCGTGGCTCATGCTTGGTTTCCACTTTGATTTTTTTATTTGGGGGGCAGTCATTGGCAGCACGCCGAGGGCAAAAGTACTCGTCTGTACGAGTTAAAGCAACAACTCGTCTGTACGAGTTACATATTGTTTATTTTTTGTAGTCCTGCGTATCGCTACAACCCGCATAAACCCAAGGGTCTAATGGACAAACACCGGCTCTGCCACTAAGGTTCCTGCCTTGACCGCAACCCCGGCAAAGAGCCATCCCCATGAGTAAATACAACCAGATCTACACGGATCTGCTTGCCAGCATCACCACCGAACGCCTGCAGCGCGGCACACGCCTTCCTTCCGAAACAGAACTGATGGACAGCTACCAGGCCAGCCGAGGCACGGTGCGCAGGGCTATCGAGCAACTGCAGGAGCGTGGGTTTGCGCAAAAGATCCACGGCAAGGGCACCTTCGTATTGTCGCCCAACCCGATTGAGTTCCAATTGGGCGGCATCGTCAGCTTCCACGAAACCCACGCCGACTTGGGCGATGACGTACGCACCGAAGTGGTCGAATTCACTCAATTCCCGCTGGAAGGTTCGCTGCTGCAACACATCGAAGCCGAACCCGGCACCCTGATCACCCGCATCAAACGGGTACGGCGCATCGGCGGCAAGCGCGTGATCCTCGACATCAACCACTTCGTCGCTGACGTGATTCCGGGGTTGGACCGCTCGATTGCCGAACAGTCGATCTACGCGTTTATCGAACAGACGTTGCAGCTGCAAATCGCCTACGCCCAACGCACCATCGAAGCCCTGCCACGCGGCAAGGACGACCAGACACACCTCGACCTCGAAGGCCAGAGCCATGTGATCGTGGTGAGTAACCAGACATTCTTGCAGGACGGACGGCAGTTCGAGTACACCGAGTCGCGGCATACGTTGGATAAGTTTTACTTTTCGGATATTGCGCGGCGGTAAGCATCAGTCGGGAAGATCATTGCACTGCGATGCTTCTCGCCAGCCCTGCCGACCAGGCTGCGGTCATCTTCTCCCCAACCACCTCGAACTCTGGGTGAGTGCTTCGGTATTCTGAAAGCTCCGTCATCCCGCGGGTCATGCCGTCTTGCACTCTGGCAAGCAGTTCGTTGCAGCGAGATTCAGTCAAGCTGCACGCACTGCGTCCGAACTGGACCAGCATCTTGCGCTTCGGCCAGGCTTTCGAACCGCCGAGCAGCAAGCCCATGATGTCATTGCTGCTGTACACGGTGGTGGTCACCAGATCGTAAGCAGGTGCCAGCCAAACGTCCGCGTCCTCTGCGCAATTCTCGTACAACAGACCGTAGTTTTTCAGGTGTGCGTCACCATTCTGGATGCCGGCAGAAAGCGCCACCATCAAGAAGAAGTCTTCCAACGTTTTGGTGACACGGCTGGGCGTGACGAATGACCTGATCAGCTTCGCGCATCCCTGGTAGCTTCCGTCGTACTTTTTGGCAGTTCCCCATCCCGATAAAACGCACATGTCCTCAAACCCGAGATAGGCGCTTTCACTGATGTCGAACCGTTTTACCACCAGGAATTTCCCGTGCTGGCTGAGCTGAAACTCAGGCACGTCGAGGCCACAATGGAATGCCGCACGCATGCAGAAAAACTCATTGGCCGCCAATTGCGGAAAGTCGGATTCATTGAACGCCTTCACCAAGTGAGTCGCGCCCCGATGGGTGAGACGCTCAATACCGGGGGCCATGTCGTCAACATCGCGCACCAAAACCTTGGGTTGAACACCCGACACTCCCGAGTAGGCTGCGTAGGTTTTCAGAAGGTCGTCAAACAGGTCTTTGGCCCCGTCATAGACCAACAGCTCGGAGAGCTTGACCTCAGGCAGTGACTCGCCATCCGCGTCATGGGCAACGCTGATACGTCCCAGTTGGTGTGGGCCTACAATGCCCAGCAAAGCGAAGTCGTCAAAGCCGCGCACTGACTTGCTGAAGCGTCGCACCAGCTCATTCTTGAGATGTCCCTCGGGGATGTGCATCTCGAACAGAGGATGGATTCCGTACTCCCAGTTGTAGCTCTCCAGGCGCACCGGCATCGTCAGAGAAACGGCATTCTCTTCGCCGACCGTTTCGTTATACGAGAAAACCGTATCGCGCCGGTTCTCCTCGCCCCGCCCGAGCGTCCCAGCAGGCACACCGCCAGCACCGATATAGAGCCGCTCACTTTGACGGGTCATGGATGTTCTCCGATTTCAGCTCATCAAGGGTCATGCGGCGACGCTTTGGAATGGCGGTCAACTCATACCCCAAGCCCTCAAGAATGGCTGCGACCTTGCGAATCCCCACTTCCGGGATGGTATTGTTCTCAATCCCCGAGATGGTGGCGCGACTCATACCATGCCGTAGCGCGAGCTGGGTTTGTGAGAGGCCTGCGGCTTTGCGGAGGCTTTTGATCAGCAATCCTAAATCGTTCATACCAAATTGCATCCAATACAATGCAAAAATTAATAATGCCGCACAAATGCACCATATATGATGCACTTCATTGTGAATAGCGCTTTATGCGCACAGGGTTCTTAGTTGAGCGTTCACACACCAGAAATACAAACCTGCTGCCGTCTCCGCTCAGACTTAACCTGGAACTACGCCGCCAATGCCGACAGCTCCCTATGATGAGTAGACAATTGCGCTATCGACAGATATTGGCTGGTTTCCACAAAACCTGGTTCCTGATGTTCAGCACGCTCCTCATCGCCTGCCAATCGCCGCGCGAGGCACTGCAACAACTGGCGCAAGAGCACGGTCGGCAAGTGGAGGTCCTGCCTGGGGACACCTTCCCCCTCCTCATACTTGCGCCGCAAACCGCAGAAAAGACAACTCGCCTGCGGGTCTACCTGGAAGGCGATGGCCATGCCTGGTCGACGGCCACCCAACCCAGCCTGGATCCGAGCCCGCACAATATGTTGGTACCAAGGCTGGCGGTCGATGACCCGACACCGAATGCGTACCTGGCACGTCCCTGCCAGTTCGTCATGGCCGCAGCCTGCCAATCGGCCCTCTGGACCAACCGCCGATTTTCTCAGGGAGTGGTCACTCGTCTCAGCCTGGCGCTGGACCAGTTAAAACAGCGGTACGGGAATAGGGAATTTGAACTGGTGGGGTATTCAGGTGGTGCCGCGCTTGCCTTATTGTTAGCGGCGCAGCGCAATGATGTTACCCAGGTGCAAACCCTGGCTGGCAACCTCAGCCCACGCTTGTGGGCAACGATGAAAGGATTGTCGCCACTCGACGGTTCGCTGGACCCGCTGGACTACCGTGAGCGGCTCGCCTTGTTACCCCAGCGCCATCTCATCGGCGAAGCAGACCTGATTATTCCAAGTGGATTGGCTGATAGGTACCAACAGGCGCTTGACTCGCCCCTCCACGAATACATCCATGTACGGGGAGCAAGCCATGACAAAGGGTGGGAAGCGACCTGGAGCCGATGGGTTAAAACGCCATTAATCCATTAAGGTCCTAAAATTGACGACAAGCAGGTCCGCTTAAAAACATCCGAATACCTTCCCCCTAGCGTCCAATCCAGGCGCGACCACAACGACAACCTTTAAGTTCCATTTATTGCTGGATTACCCCGTACAGCCACAAAAAATAACGGTAACGTCGCATTTCTTAGCTTTTTTTCCTTCGCCGATCCTTTTTATGATGAATTGTCCTACACGCATCGTGTAAGTTTGCACGCGCTTGAATCAGCCATTCACTGACAAGCTGGCAGGGATGCCTAAAACAGACGCTGACGCGTGGGTTGTTCCCTGCCAGTTTCTGCCCTGTAAGGATACTGCCTTGAACACTTCCCACCTGCGCCGCTCGTTGTTGGCGCTGTCCGTCGCGGCGACCACTGCCACGGCCCATGCCGCACCCGCACCCGACTTCAATTACGACCTGAGCACAGGGGCCTACAGCAGCTTCGGTGATGTTTTCAACAACGCCACCTTCACCGGAACGTCGCAAAACGCAGGTGTGGAGCTGACTAACGTGACGTTGGCCGGCAACCTGGTCAACCAGGGCAACATCAACCTGACGGCTGCGAGCCCCACCGACTTCCCGTCTGGTATCGCCATGACCCTCAACTCCAACGTCGGTGGCGACGTGGTCAATAATGGCGACATTACGGTGAGCGGCAACGCCGTCGTCGGGCTGGACCTTTACCTGGCGAAGATCGCGGGTGAAGTGAGCAACAACGGCAACATCACTGTGACGGGCGCAAATGCCGAAGGCATGCTGATCACCTCGACCCAGGCGCGCCTCAATAACTCGGGCACTATCATCGCGCGGGGTATCGACTCTGAGGGGATCGACATCGAAAAAGCCCGCTTTACGGGCCAGATGACAGGCGCGCCCTTCCTGAGTGATATCAACAACAGCGGGACTATTTCCGCCGACGGGATCGGTATCCGCTTTCGCAGTCTCGACACCACTGACGGCTTCAGGATCTTCTCTATCAGGCAGACAGGTGGCCTGATCGAAGGAGGCACCGCAGCCATTCTGGCGGACGACAATGCCTCCCCTTCGTACTTCTACTGGCAGGGTGGTCAGGTCAAGGGTGACCTCTTGGGCCTCAGCGGTGTACTGGTGCAAGGGGACGCGATGTTCGATGGCTCGACCATCCGCGCCGGCTTCGTCGATATCGACGGTGGCCGCCTGACCCTGCTTCGCCCGCAGACCACGATTGTCGGCGACCTCGACATGGACAGCGACACGGCGCGCCTGCGCCTGCTGCTGGATAACAACACACTGCCCAACACACCAATCCTGAAAGTCACCGGCAATACCTTCTTCTCTCCAGGCAGCCAGATCGAACTGCAGGCGCGTTCCGACGACTTCCGCACGTCGGCCCAAGGCACCCGCTACACCCTCATCAATTCCAGTACTTGGGAAGACCCGCAGAACCTGTCCGTGGTGTCCTCCTCGGCGCTGCTTGAGGTGAAGAACTTCGGCATTGAAGGCCAGGACGTAAAAGCACTGGTTGCCACCCGCAGTGATGAGGTGATCACGCAAGACCTGTTGGGCGCCCGTGGTTCGGACAATGCGGTGAGCGCCATCAAGCCGCTCAAGAACACCGTCATGGCCCAGATGGACGAAAGCGACCCGGTATTCCAGCAATTCGCCAACGCCGCCACCAGCGAAGAGCTGGCCAAACTGGCCGAAAGCTTGGCCCCGGACGTCAGCCGTGGGGCGATCAACGCCGCGACCAATAGCCAGAACCTGGTCGCAGGCGCCATCAACCGCCGGGCCAGCAAAGCGCGGAGCGGTCTGTCTTCCGGTGATGTCCTGGCAGAACAAGGCGTATGGCTGCAAGCGTTGTCCAGCGATGCCAACCAGGACAGCCGCCACGGTATCGATGGCTACGACGCCAACACCAACGGCATTGCCGTGGGTGCCGACGGCAAGCTCAATGCCCAGACAACCGTGGGCCTGGCTTACAGCTACATGACCAGCGACGTCAAATCCGACCTGGGTAGCAAGACCGACGTCAGCGGCCATGCACTGACCTTGTACGGCAACTGGGCCCGCGACAACTTCTTTGTCGACACCTCGCTGATGTACGGCTGGAACGACAACGAGTCCAAACGCTACATCGCCGGTACCCGCGCCAAGGCCGACTACGACAGCGAGATCTTCGGCGTCAACGCCCTGGCAGGCTATACGTTCCAGCTCGACAAGCAGTGGCTGCTCGAACCACAGGTCGGTGCGCGCTATGCCAACATCTCGATTGATTCGTACCGTGAAAAAGGCAGCTCAGCGGCCCTCAAGGTCGGCAGCCAGCGCTATGAAATCGGCGAAATGGGCCTGGGCGCCCGTCTGGCGGCCGCTTTTGACCTGGGTGTGGGCAGCTTCGAACCGGAAGCCAAGCTGATGGCCTGGCACGACTTCATCGGCGACAAGGCCAGCACCACCTCCACCTTTGTGCTCGGCGGCACCCCCTTCACCACCACTGGCGCAACGCCGGCGCGCGACAGCTACGAGCTGGGACTGGGCGCAAACTACCGCGTTGGCGCCTGGAGCGTGGGCGGGACGTACAGCTACCTGACCAGCAGTGGTTTCGACGCTGACACCTTCACGGCGAACGTGCGTTACGATTTTTGATCAACGTCTTGGCCTGAAATGAAAAAACCGGCCTAGGCCGGTTTTTTCATACAACGCTGCGGGATCATTCCCACTCAATCGTCGCTGGCGGCTTGCTCGACACGTCGTAAGTCACGCGCGAGATACCCTCGATCTCATTGATGATACGGCCGCTGACAGTCTCCAGCAGTTCGTACGGCAGGTGTGCCCAACGCGCAGTCATGAAGTCGATGGTTTCTACCGCACGCAGGGCCACGACCCAGGCGTAACGACGACCATCACCAACCACGCCAACCGATTTCACCGGTTGGAACACCACGAATGCCTGGCTGACTTTGTGGTACCAGTCGGCCTTGCGTAGTTCTTCGATGAAGATGTGGTCGGCGCGACGCAGCAGGTCGGCGTATTCCTTCTTCACTTCACCCAGGATCCGCACGCCCAGGCCTGGGCCTGGGAATGGGTGACGGTAGACCATGTCGTACGGCAGGCCGAGTTCCAGGCCCAGACGGCGGACTTCGTCCTTGAACAGTTCGCGCAGCGGTTCTACCAGCTTGAGGTTCATTTCCTCAGGCAGGCCACCCACGTTGTGGTGGGACTTGATCACGTGGGCCTTGCCGCTCTTGGCGCCAGCCGACTCGATCACGTCAGGGTAGATGGTGCCCTGGGCGAGGTACTTGATGTTGTCCAGTTTGTTGGACTGGGCATCGAACACGTCGATGAAGGTGCGACCGATGATCTTGCGCTTCTTCTCCGGGTCGGACTCGCCGGCCAGGTTGTTGAGGAATTGGTCCTCGGCATTGGCGCGGATCACTTTAACGCCCATGTTCTCGGCGAACATGGCCATCACTTGCTCACCTTCGTGCAGGCGCAGCAGGCCGTTGTCGACGAAGACGCAGGTCAGTTGGTCGCCGATGGCTTTGTGCAGCAGGGCAGCAACCACCGAGGAGTCAACGCCGCCGGACAGGCCGAGCAATACGTTGTCGGTGCCGACCTGGGCGCGAACCTGGGCGATGGCGTCTTCAGCAATCTTGGACGGGGTCCACAGAGCTTCACACTCGCAGATGTCGAGGATGAAGCGCGACAGGATGCGGCCGCCTTGCTTGGTGTGGGTCACTTCCGGGTGGAACTGCACGCCGTAGTAACGACGCTCGTCGCTGAACATGCCGGCGATCGGGCAGCTCGGGGTGCTGGCCAGGATGTGGAAGTCTTCCGGCATCTTGGTGACCTTGTCACCGTGGCTCATCCACACGTCGAGGCCGAACAGGCCGTCGGCGTCGACGTGGTCTTCGATGCCGTCCAGCAGGCGGCTCTTGCCGACCACATCGACACGGGCATAACCGAATTCACGCAGCTCGGAACCTTCAACTTTGCCGCCCAGTTGCTCGGCCATGGTTTGCATGCCGTAGCAAATGCCGAAGACCGGTACGCCCAGGTCGAATACGGCTTGCGGGCAGCGTGGGCTGTTGGCTTCGTGCACGGACTCGGGGCCACCGGCGAGGATGACGCCTTTCGGTGCGAATTCGCGGATCGCTTCGTCGTCCATGTCGAACGGATGCAGTTCGCAGTACACACCGATTTCGCGCACGCGGCGGGCGATCAGTTGGGTGTACTGGGAACCGAAATCGAGGATCAGGATGCGGTGGGCGTGAATGTCGAGGGCCATGAAGTCAGTCTCGTCTAATGAATCAGAAACAACTCGGGGCTGAAGAACAGCCCCGGTTACTTAACAGTTTGCTGGAAGCATCAACCTACGCGGTAGTTTGGCGCTTCCTTGGTGATCTGCACGTCGTGGACATGGGATTCAGCCATGCCGGCGCCGGTGATCCGTACGAACTCTGGCTTGGTGCGCATTTCTTCGATGTCGGCGCTGCCGGTGTAGCCCATCGAGGAACGCAGGCCGCCCATCAGTTGATGGATGATCGCGCTCAGGGTGCCTTTGTAAGGCACACGGCCTTCGATGCCTTCCGGAACGAGCTTCTCGGCGCCTGCCGAGGAGTCCTGGAAGTAACGATCGGAAGAACCTTGCGCCTGGGACATGGCGCCCAGCGAACCCATGCCGCGGTAAGCCTTGTAGGAACGGCCCTGGAACAGTTCGATCTCGCCTGGTGCTTCTTCAGTACCGGCGAACATCGAGCCCATCATCACGCAGGAAGCACCGGCTACGATGGCCTTGGACAGGTCACCGGAGAAACGGATGCCGCCATCGGCGATCAACGGAACGCCCGTGCCTTCAAGGGCAGCGGCAACATTGGCGATGGCGCTGATTTGCGGCACGCCTACACCAGCAACGATACGGGTGGTGCAGATCGAGCCAGGGCCGATACCGACCTTGACCGCATCCGCGCCCGCTTCGGCCAGGGCCTTGGCGGCAGCGCCGGTGGCGATGTTGCCGCCGATCACTTGCACGTCAGGGAAATTCTGTTTGACCCAACGCACGCGGTCGATCACGCCTTTAGAGTGACCGTGGGCGGTGTCGACCACCACCACGTCAACGCCGGCAGCGACCAGGGCCGAAACGCGGTCACCGGTGTCTTTACCGGTACCAACGGCAGCACCAACGCGCAGACGACCTTGGTCATCCTTGCTGGCCAGCGGGTAAGCCTTGGCTTTTTCGATGTCGTTGACGGTCATCATGCCTTTGAGGGCGAACTTGTCGTCGACGATCAGCACGCGCTCGATGCGGTGCTTGTGCAGCAGTTCGCGCACATCGTTCTTGTCGGCGCCTTCCTTGACAGTGACCAAACGCTCTTTGGGCGTCATCACTTCACGGACGGTGACTTCAAGACGGTTCTCGAAACGCACGTCACGGGAAGTGACGATGCCGACCAGGTCGCCATCGTGCAGCACCGGAACGCCGGAGATGTTGTGCAGGCGGGTCAGGTCGAACAGGTCACGCACGGTGGCGTCGGCTTCGATGGTGATCGGATCTTTCACCACACCGGCTTCGTAACGCTTGACCTTGCGCACTTCGGCAGCTTGCTGCTCGATGGTCATGTTCTTGTGGATGATGCCGATGCCGCCTTCCTGAGCCATCGCGATGGCCAGACGGGCTTCAGTGACGGTGTCCATGGCAGCGGAAACAAGGGGAATATTCAGCTCGATGCCACGGGTTAGGCGGGTCTTGAGACTGACTTCGTTAGGAAGCACCTCGGAATAACCGGGCACTAGGAGAATGTCGTCGAATGTCAGAGCTTCTTGGCTGATACGCAGCATCGCGGGGGCTCCCGAGCGGGAAAATGGAAGCGCGCCATTATATACATGCACCCTGCCGGGCTCAATGTAAAACTCTGACAAACTTGGTAATACTGATAGATGGAAAAAATCTGCTGCTTTTCTGTAGGAGCGAGCTTGCTCGCGAAGAACGCAAAGGCACCGCGTTAAAGCAAACCCACCACGTTATCGCTGACGTTTTTTCGCGAGCAAGCTCGCTCCTACAGGTGGGTTACAACTCGACTTTGACCCAACTCATCTTCTGGTCCAGCCAATCGGCAAATTCGTCGATAAAACTCTGCTTGAACCCCGCCTCTGCCCAGTTGTTGAAGATGAAGCCCAGGTTGGAAAACCCGCATTGCTGTAGGAACAGGAACCCGTTGATGTCGTCTTCATGCCCACACAGCGGGCAGGTGAAGTTGTCGGTGTGGCCGGGCATCCAGTCTTCGAGGCTTTCGAACAGGGCTTCACCGACTTCCTTGCGGCATTCCGGGCAACCGGCTTCTTCGAGAAAACCCTTGGCCGGCGTGTAGATGCAGCGCTTGTAGATGATCTCCAGGCCGTTGATCGGCTCGTTGAACGGCAGCGCCTCGGGGTACAACACTACGGCGCGGGCGCCATCGGCCAGGGCATAGCCCATGCGGTTGCCGGTGCGGCCACAGGTGGTCAGCTCTTCCTTGATGATGTTCTTGCGCACCAGCCAGCGCACGATTGCCCGGGCGCGGGGTTCGTGGACGGGCAAGGTGGAGATTTTCGGGACAAGGATGCTTTGGGAATTCATGAGAGTCCTGCGGTGTGGCCACTGGCGCCATCGCCGGCAAGCCGACTCCTGTAGGAGCTGGCTTGCCGGCGATGAGGCCCTGAAAGGTTGGCAGCTTAATCCCTGCCCCACACAGGTCAAGTGCTCAGGTAGCGCCCGATCAGTGCAATACCGCTCGCCAGCACCAGCCAGGTCACCAATCTGACAAACGCCTCACGGGACATGCGCATCGTCAGCCTGCGCCCACACCACAGCCCCAGAGCCATCGCCGGCAGCAGGCACAGCGCCAACATCAACAGCGGCAAATCAGCATACACCCCGGCCATCAGGAACAGGCTCAGGCGCACCACCGTGCTGCTACTGATCAACGCACTCTGGGTGGCGCGCGCCGCGTCCTTGGGCAGGCGGCTATTCAGATAGATCGCATAGAGAAAGCCGCCGCTGCCAAACAATGCGCCGAATAAACCACCGACGGTGCCCATGGGAACCGACCAACCCGTCGCCATCTGCGTCGGCCGCGCCTTTACCGCCAGGCTGTAGAGGGCGTAGGCACTGATGAACAAACCCATCAGCAACAGCAACAAGTCCGAATGCAGGTTGAGCAAAAACACCACGCCCAGTGTGCAACCGATCGCCATGCACGGTAGCAAGCGCAGCAACTCCGGCTTGTTCACATCGCGCCGCGATTGCAGCAGGTTGCCAAACGCCGCGACAAAATCCAGCAACACCAGCAACGGGATGATCTTCGACAGCGGCATGAACAGGATCAGCAGCGGCCCCGCCACCAACGCGGTGCCAAAGCCCGCGATTCCGAACACGATATAGGCCACGACGATGCCCAGGCCGATCACCAGCCAATCCACACCGCCAAACGACCACTGGCTCATCAGCTCAACCGGGTTCATGGGTCATTCCTTATTAGAGATGGCCTTCACTTTAGCCAGCGCCGAGAGATGCGACTAATATCTTCAAAGACTTCCACCCATCTCGAAAAGGCATGACGCGTGATTTCCACCCGCCAACTGCGTTACTTCGTCGAAATCGCCGACAGCGGCAGCTTCAGCGCCGCCGCCGAGCGCCTGTTTGTGGCGCAGTCCGCCTTGAGCCGGCAGATCAAGGAGCTGGAAACCCAGCTGCAAACGCCCCTGTTCGAACGCACTGCACGCCAACCTCGCCTGACCGCTGCGGGTGAAGCCTTCTACCCGCGAGCACGCAACCTGCTGAGTGAGCTGATCAAGGCCAGTGAAATGGCAACGCAAGTGGGCAACGGAGAACTGGGTACGCTGCGCCTGAGCCACTCAAGTACCGTGCCGATGACCGGCCCATTGCTTCAAGGCATCAGCACCTGGCTGGAACGCTGCCCAGGGGTGTCGATGGACATCGTCACACTGTCCTCCGAAGCGCAGTTGGAAGAAATCGCCGAAGGTCGCCAGGAAGTCGGGCTGTTGCGCCTGCCCGTGTTGCGCCAGCGCGAAGGCGTGCGAGTGGTGCCTTTATATAGCGAGCAACTGTTGCTCGCGGTGCCGCCGAATCATCGGCTGGCGCGCAGCAATGCGCCCATCGAGCTGGGGCAATTGAAGGACGAAGCGTTTATCTCGATCCCTCATCCCCAGCGTGGCGGCTTGAGTTATCTGTCAGCCGAGTTGTGCATGCGCGCAGGTTTTTTCCCCAAGGCCGCGCGGGTGATGTCACGCAAGACCACCCAATTGCAGTTGATCCAGGCCGGCTTCGGTATTGCCTTGTTACCAAAATCCATGCAGGACATTGCTCCGGCTAATGTGCGTTTTTTGCCTCTGGCCGACCCGGACTGCCTCAGCACCGTGGCCCTGGCCTGCGCGCAGAAGCAGAGCGCGCTGGTGGAGCAATTCTGCCAAACCTTGCACGAATGCCTATAAACTGCCGCCCATGATTAAAGATCCTTTTGCCCGTCTGGGCCTCGACCGCGAAGTCCTGACTGTCAGCCAGCTCAACGGCCGCGCGCGGGTTTTGCTGGAAGACGTGTTCACCAATATCTGGGTCGAAGGCGAGATCTCCAACCTCGCCCGCCCGGCCTCCGGCCACGTGTATTTCACCCTCAAGGACAGTGGCGCCCAGGTGCGTTGCGCGCTGTTTCGCAACAACGCCGCGCGGGTACGCCAGGCGCTGAAGGACGGCCTGGCGGTGAAGGTACGCGGCAAGGTCTCGCTATTCGAAGGCAGGGGTGATTACCAACTGATCCTCGATACCGTCGAGCCAGCCGGTGATGGGGCACTGCGCCTGGCGTTCGACGCGCTGAAGGAAAAGCTCAGCGCCGAAGGCCTGTTCAGCGCCGAGCGCAAAGTGCCGCTGCCGGCACACCCTCGGCGCATCGGCATCATCAGTTCGCCGACCGGCGCGGTGATCCGCGACATCATCAGTGTGTTCCGTCGCCGCGCGCCAAACATTGAACTGACCCTGATCCCCACCGCCGTGCAAGGCCGCGAAGCCATCCCGCAGATTGTGCGCGCACTGAAACTGGCAGATGCACGCGGCTTCGATGCGCTGATCCTGGCCCGTGGTGGCGGCTCGCTGGAAGACCTCTGGTGCTTCAACGAAGAAGCCGTAGCCCGAGCGGTGGATGCGTGCGTCACGCCAATCGTCAGCGCTGTTGGCCATGAAACCGATGTATCCATCAGCGACTTCGTGGCCGACGTGCGCGCCCCTACCCCCTCCGCCGCAGCCGAATTGCTCGCGCCGGACGCCAGCCATTGGGTGCGTCAGGTAGAGAACCTGCACCGCCGCCTGGTGATGCTGATGCGCAATCGCCTGAGCCATGACCGCCTGCGCCTGGAAGGCATGGCGCGACGTCTGCGCCACCCTGGCGAACGTCTGCGCCAGCAAGCCCAGCGCCTGGACGACCTGGACATGCGCCTGCGCCGCGCCTTCGAACGTAGCCTCAATACCCGCCGCGAGCGCCTGATCCGCCTGGAAACCCGCCTCGCCGGCCAACACCCCGGCCGCCAGCTGGCGCTGCTGCGCCAACGCCTGGACAGCCTTGCCGAACGTCTGCCCCGTGCCATGCGCGAAGGCCTCAAGGCACGACGCCTGCAACTGCAAAGCCAGATGCAGACGCTGCACGTGGTCAGCCCATTGGCGACCCTGGGCCGTGGCTACAGCATCTTGCTGGACGAGCGCGGCCAGGCCATTCGCAACGCCGCGCAGACCCACACCGGCCAGCGCCTCACCGCGCGTCTCGGTGAGGGCCAATTGCAAGTGCGGGTGGAAGACAACCACCTGACACCCGTCACCCTTTCGTTATTGGATTGATTGATGCCACGTCTTTTTAGTGTGTTGATGCTGCTGTGCCTTGCCTTTAATGCCCATGCCGATAGCTACATCACCCGCACCTTGAACAAGCCGGTGCCGGGCGGCGTTGCCGTGGTCGAACTGGGCCCTTCCGCCGCCGCGCCCAAGGCCACGTACCTGGGCAAGCCAGTGCTGGTGGTGAAGGAAGCGGACAACTGGCTGGCGATTGTCGGCATCCCTTTAACGGTCAAGCCCGGCAACGAACGCATCAGCAGCGGCGGGCGCAACCTGCCGTTTATCGTCGGCTACAAGAAGTACCCGGAACAGCGCATCACCCTGAAAAACAAAAGCCAGGTGAACCCCGACCCGGCACAGCTGAAACGCATCGAGACGGAGCTGGCGGTGCAGATCAAGGCCTACCGCAGCTTCAGCCCGAACCTGCCGAGCAACCTGGTGTTGGACAAACCGGTGAACGGGCCGTTGTCGAGCAAGTTTGGCGTGCGACGTTTCTTCAACGGTGAAGAGCGCAATCCCCATTCGGGCCTGGACTTTGCCGTGCCGGCCGGTACGCCGATCAAGACGCCGGCCAACGGCAAAGTGATTCTGGTGGGCAACTACTTCTTCAACGGCAATACCGTGTTCGTCGACCACGGCCAGGGCTTTATCAGCATGTTCTGCCATATGTCGAAGATCGATGTGAAAGTCGGTGACCAGCTCACGCGTGGTGCGGTGGTGGGTAAAGTCGGTGCCACGGGCCGTGCGACCGGGCCGCACATGCACTGGAACGTCAGCCTGAACGACGCGCGGGTCGATCCGGCGATCTTCATTGGCGCGTTCCAGCCCTGAAACGCTCGATTGCGCGCCTGATAATAGGCGCGCAATTAAAACAAGCCCTAGACAAATTCCCAGGCACAAGATCTCGTTTCCTACGTAGATAGCAGAACTTATCTCAATTTTCCGCGACTGCTTGCCATCTTTCACCCCGACGGTTAGGGTTGGGCTTATGAAAACCTCTCACACCCTCATTCAGCTCCGCCAGCACCGCAGCCTGTGCCTCGTCAGCGCACGACTGCCAGGCTGAATCGATCTGCCTCGTCTTCACGTTTTATCCCCAAAAACAGTTCTACGGCAGGCCGCCTTTTCTCGGCCCCTACAACAAAGGATTTCCCGATGAGCATGCTCAAAGACCCGTCTTCGAAGTACCGCGCGTTCCCGACCATCGACATCCCGGACCGCACCTGGCCGTCGAAGACCATCACCGAAGCGCCGATCTGGTGCAGCTCCGACCTGCGTGATGGCAACCAGTCGCTGATCGAGCCGATGGACGCGGTGAAAAAGCTGCGTTTCTGGAAGACCCTGGTTGCCGTTGGCGTGAAGGAAATCGAAGCGTCGTTCCCAGCCGCCTCGCAAACCGACTTCGACTTCGTACGTACCCTGATCGAAGACAACCACATCCCCGAGGACACCACCATCCAGGTGCTGACCCAGGGCCGTGAAGACTTGATCGCACGCACCTTCGAGTCCCTGCGCGGTGCCAAGAAAGCCATCGTGCACTTGTACAACGCCACGTCGCCGTCCTTCCGCCGCATCGTGTTCAACCAGGACAAGGACGGCATCAAGGCCATCGCGGTCAACGCCGCCAAGCTGTTCGTCAAATACGCCGCCCAGCAGCCGGAAACCCAGTGGACCTTCGAATACTCCCCGGAGACCTTCAGCGCCACTGAGCTGGAGTTCGCCAAGGAAGTCTGTGACGCAGTGATCGAGGTGTGGAACCCGACGCCTGAGCACAAGATGATCCTCAACCTGCCAGCCACCGTGGAATGCGCCACGCCGAACATCTATGCCGACCAGATCGAATGGTTCGGTCGCCATATCAACCGTCGTGACAGCGTGATCATCAGCCTGCACACCCACAACGACCGTGGCACTGGCGTGGCCGCCACCGAGCTGGGCCTGATGGCCGGCGCCGACCGTGTCGAAGGCTGCCTGTTCGGCAACGGCGAGCGCACCGGTAACGTCGACCTCGTCACCGTGGCCCTGAACATGTACACCCAGGGCCTCGACCCGCAGCTGGACTTCTCCGACATCGACGGCGTGCGCAAGGTCGTCGAGGAATGCAACCAGATCCAGGTGCACCCACGTCACCCTTACGTCGGCGACCTGGTTCACACCGCGTTCTCCGGCTCTCACCAAGACGCGATCCGCAAAGGTTTCTCCCAGCAGAAAGACGATGCGCTGTGGGAAGTGCCGTACTTGCCGATCGACCCAGCCGACATCGGCCGCAGCTACGAGGCGGTGATCCGCGTTAACAGCCAGTCGGGCAAAGGCGGCATCGCCTACCTGCTGGAGCAGGAATACGACATCAGCTTGCCGCGTCGCATGCAGATCGAGTTCAGCCAAGTCGTGCAGGCCGAAACCGACCGTGTGGGCCTTGAGATGACTGCGCCACAGATCTACGCCTTGCTGCAGCGTGAGTACCTGCAAGCCAACACCCCGTACGCGCTGGTCAGCCATCGCTTGCAGGAAGAGAACGGCAACAGTTTTGTTGAGGTGGAAGTCTCCGGCAAGGGCCAGGGCGAAACCAACCTGCACTGGAAAGGCAAAGGCAACGGTGCGCTGGAAGCGCTGGTGGCTGGCCTGCCGATCGGTGTGGAGATCATGGACTACAACGAACATGCGATTGGTGCAGGCACCAACGCCAAGGCGGCGGCCTACATCGAGCTGCGTGTGAACGGTGAGCGTCCGGTGCATGGCGTGGGTATTGATGAAAACATCACCACTGCCAGCTTCAAGGCGCTGTTCAGTGCGCTGAACCGCTCGTTGAGCCAGCAGGAAGCGAAAGCGGCGTAACTGGCTGCTGAAATGAGAAAGGCCCCTGGGTGTGAATCCAGGGGCCTTTTTTGCTTTGGATCTTGGGTGATGCTGATGGCCTCTTCGCGGGCAAGCCCGCTCCCACAGTTGGCCCGTGTATTGCCTGGAGGAACACGGTCGAATGTGGGAGCGGGCTTGACCGCGAAAGCGATCTGTCAGACGAACTGGAAACTATCGGCATCCAGGTTGGCTGGAAACCGGCTGCGATACGCAGCCAGTTCCGCCGCATCCAGGCTCACCTGAAACACCCCATCCGCCTCCCCCGCACTCAGCAAGGTCTCACCCTGGAAGTCCAGCACCTGGCTATCCCCGGTGTAGGCAAAGCCCTTCCCATCCGTGCCCACCCGATTCACTGCGGCCACATAGCAAAGGTTTTCAATAGCCCGCGCCGGCAGCAATCGGTTCCAGTGTGAACGCCGCGCCCCCGGCCAGTTGGCGGTGTACAGCAGCAGGTCGGTGTCCTGGGCATCGCGGCTCCACACCGGGAAACGCAGGTCGTAGCAAATCAACGGGCGAATACGCCAGCCCTTCAATTCGAACTGCACCTGGCGTTCGCCCGGCGTGTAGTGATTGTGCTCACCGGCCATGCGGAACAGGTGGCGCTTATCGTAGTGCAGCACCTCACCATCCGGACGCGCCCACAGCAGGCGATTGCGGTGGCTGCCATCGGCGGCCTGGATGATCACACTGCCGGTGATCACCGCGTTGTGCTTCGCCGCCTGGGCCTGGAGCCAATGATGGGTCGGGCCGTTTTCAGGCTCTGCAAGGGCTTGCGACTCCATCGAGAAGCCGGTGGTGAACATCTCCGGCAACACGATCAGGTCGGCGCCTTTGGCTTGCTCCAACAGCAGCTCGAAATGTTCGAGGTTGGCCTGGCGGTCATGCCAGGCCAGGCTGGTCTGCACCAGGGCGATGTTCAGGTTCGGCAGTGCACTCAGATCACGCATAGTTTTCCCGCCGCTTGGCGCAGCGTTTCCTCGCGTTTGGCAAAGCACAGGCGCACCAGGCGCTGGCCTTGGGGTGGGGTCTGGTAGAACACCGAGACCGGGATGGTGGCCACGCCGTGTTCGCGGGTCATCCACAGGGACATGGCGACGTCATCCAGATCCGGGCGGATCTGTGAGTAATCCACCAGTTGGAAGTAGGTGCCGGTCACTCGGGTAAAGCTGAAACGGGACGGCGCCAGCAGATCACAGAACAGGTCACGCTTGGCCTGGTAGAAAGCTGGCAGCTCATCGACATGCTCCGGATGTTCGGCCATGAAGTCCGCCAGCGCGTATTGCAGTGGGGTCACGCCGCAGAAATTGACGTATTGGTGCACCTTGCGCAGTTCGGCGGTGAGGGCTGGCGGCGCGACGACATAGCCGGTTTTCCAGCCAGTGACGTGATAGGTCTTGCCGAAAGAGCTGACCACGAACGCGCGCTGATAAAGCTCTTCATGGGCCAACACGCTGACATGGGCCACGCCGTCAAAGACCAGGTGTTCGTAGACTTCGTCGCTGACCAGGTAGATATCACGGTCACGGATCAGTTCGGCCAATTGGTCCAGCTCGGCGCGGCTGATCAAGGCACCTGTCGGGTTGTGCGGGGTATTGAGAATGATCATGCGCGTGCGCGGTGACAGCGCCGCCTTGATCTTCTCGAAGTCGAGGGCAAAGCCGTCCAGGGTCAGTTGCACATGCACGCAGCGACCGCCAGCCAACTCCACCGAAGGCTCATAGCTGTCGTAGCTGGGGTCGAACACGATCACTTCATCGCCCGTGCGAATCACGGCCTGGATCGCGCAGAAGATCGCCTCGGTGGCGCCAGGGGTGATGGTCACTTCACTGTCGGCATTGACCGTGGCGCCGTAACTGCGGGCGATCTTGGCGGCCACTTGCTGACGCAGCACCGGCAACCCGGTCATTGGCGCATATTGGTTATGCCCGAGGGCGATGTGCTTGCCCACCGCATCGAGCAAAGCCTGGGGGCCATTGAAGTCCGGGAAACCCTGGGACAGGTTGAGCGCGCCGGTTTCGGCAGCGAGTTGCGACATGGTGGTAAAAATGGTCGTGCCGACATTCGGCAGCTTGCTGGTGATCATCGAAAGGCCCCTGCAGGTGAGCCCCAAGTTTTAAGCTGCCAACTGCACCGGGTCAAGGCACAAACCACCGCGCACAAAAAAGGGCTCCAAAGGAGCCCTCTCTCACCACTTGAAGCTGCCGTTACTTCTTGTCACGGCGCTTCTTGTCGGCCTTTTTGTGGTGAGTCATCAAACGACGCTTCTTGTTCACCTGACGGTCAGTCAGTGTGTTCTTGTTGCCTTCGTATGGGTTCTCGCCACCCTTGAACTCGATACGGATCGGCGTACCGACCAGTTTCAAGACACGGCGGTAGGTGTTTTCCAGGTAACGCACGTAGGACTTCGGCACCTTCTCGATCTGGTTACCGTGGATCACGATAATCGGCGGGTTGGCACCACCCAAGTGGGCGTAACGCAGTTTGATCCGGCGGTTGTTGACCATCGGTGGCGCGTGCTCGCCAACCGCGTCTTCCAGGATCTGGGTCAGGCGGTTGGTCGGCCAGCGGGTGACCGCGGACTTGAACGAGTTCTGTACGGACGCGTAGAGGTTGCCCACGCCGGTGCCGTGCAGAGCCGAGATAAAGTGGATATCGGCGAACTCGACGAAGAACAACCGACGTTGCAGCTCGATCTTGACGAAATCGCGCTCGCTTGGCGTCATGCCATCCCACTTGTTGATCGCGATCACCAGTGCCCGACCGGCCTCCAGGGCAAAGCCCAGCAGGTTGAGGTCGTGGTCCACCACGCCTTCGCGGGCGTCCATCACAAAGATCACCACGTTGGCGTCTTTGATCGCCTGCAGGGTTTTCACCACCGAGAACTTTTCAACTTCCTCGTGGATCTTGCCGCGCTTGCGCACACCGGCGGTGTCGATCAGCGTGTACTTTTCCTCGTTGCGTTCAAACGGGATGTAGATGCTGTCGCGGGTGGTGCCGGGTTGGTCGTACACGATAACCCGGTCTTCACCGAGCATGCGGTTGACCAGGGTCGACTTGCCGACGTTAGGGCGACCGATGATAGCGATCTTGATACCGTCTTTTTCACTTGGGCCAGGAATGCGCTTGGCTTCCTCACCTTCGGCAACGATTTCCTCTTCGCCCTCTTCTTCCTCGACATCATCCTTAGGGAAATCGCGCAGGGCAATTTCCAGCATCTGGGTGATACCGCGACCGTGAGCGCCGGCGACCGGAATCGCATCGCCCAGGCCCATCGGGCTGAATTCGGCACGGGCCGCTTCAGGATCGATGTTGTCGATCTTGTTCGCGACCAGATAGGAACGCTTGTTGCGCTTGCGCAGGTGCTCGCCAATCATTTGGTCAGCAGCGGTGTAGCCCGCACGGGCGTCCACCAGGAACAACACGACATCGGCTTCTTCAATGGCCAGCAGCGACTGCTCGGCCATCTTTTCGTCCATGCCATGCTCGTCACCGGAGATACCACCGGTGTCGACAATAATGTAGGAGCGCCCTTGCCACTTTGCCTCACCGTATTGGCGATCACGGGTCAGACCGGACAAGTCGCCGACGATGGCGTCGCGAGTCCTGGTCAGGCGGTTGAACAAGGTGGACTTGCCGACGTTAGGTCGGCCCACCAGGGCGATTACGGGAACCATGCGGCTCTCCACTTCGTTATTTCAGAAAATACAAAAGCCGCTGCAGGGCAGCGGCTGGTGCTCGGGGCAGCATAATTAAATGCCGCATGCCCCGCCGAAGCGGGGCCGCCTGGGTGTTACCCCAAGCATAGTTCTTACTTGATGGTCAGGGCTTCCAGCTTGCCGCTGTTGCCAAACACATAAAGCATGTTACCCACGACTAGCGGACGCGCACGCAGGCCGTCGCTGTCGATACGCTCGCGACCCACGAAGCGACCGTCCACCTGGCTCAGCAGGTGCAGGTAGCCTTCGAAGTCACCGACTGCGACGTAGCTGGAGAACACTTCCGGTGCCGACAGTTGACGGCGAGCCAGGGAGTCGTTGCTCCACAGCGCGGTAGTAGAGCGTTCGTCGACACTTTCAACGGTGCCTGACGCCAGGCTTACGTAGACGCTGCCAAACCCTTGGGCGACACCGGCGTAGCTGGAAGCATCACGCTGCCAGTTAACGCGGCCGCTCTGCAGGTCCAGTGCGGCAACACGGCCCTGGTAGGTAGCGACGTAGAGGGTTTCACCGGACAGCAGCAGGCCGCCGTCGATGTCCACTACGCGGTCCAGCTCGGAACGACCTTGCGGGATGGCCACACGGGTTTCCCAGGCCGGCACGCCGTTCTGGGTATCCAGGGCGACCACTTTACCGGTCGACAGGCCTGCAACGGCCAGATTGTTGGTCACAATCGGACCACTGGTACCGCGCAACGTCAGTACCGCTGGGGTGCTGTCGTACAACCAACGCTGTTCGCCAGTGCTGGCGTCGAGGCCGATTACACGGTCGTCCTGGGTTTGCACCACGACGATATCGCCGTTGGTGGCAGGCGGTGCGAGGACTTCACTGGTCACGCGAGCGCGCCATTTCTCTTCACCGGTGCTGGAGTCCAGGGCCACGACTTCGCCTTTCAGCGTGCCGAGCATCACCATGCCGTAACCCACGCCGACGGCGCCGGAGACTGGCAATTCGAGGTCTTTCTTCCACTTCACGTCGCCGTTCATGCGATCCATGGAGATCACCACGCCGGTCACGTCAGCGGCCACAATGTTGTCACCGTCGATTGCCGGTACCAACATGTTGTAGGTGTCGCCCTGACCGTCACCGATGGAGCGGCTCCACTGCTTTTGCAGGACCACTTCTTCCTTGAAGCTGGTCAGCTCGGCCGGAGGCAGTTCTTTTTTACTGTTGCTGCTGCAACCCGCGGCCAGAACGGCCAGAGCCAGCAATGCTGCATGTTTCCAACGGATCACGTCACGCATCCCCTTTGGCCAAGTCGTCCAGCTTGATTTGTAAGCCACCGACCGCCGCTTCATCAGACAGCGCCGCCTTGGCTTTTTGGTACGCAGCATTGGCTTCGTCGGTACGACCCAATTGGACCAACAGGTCGCCCTTGAGCTCTTCGCGAGTGGCTACAAATGCCTTGTCAGCATCGCCGTCGAGCAGTTTGAGTGCCTCGTCAGCCTTGTTCTGTGCCGCCAGTACCTGAGCCAGGCGCTGACGTGCGATTTCACCCAGGGTCGGGTTGGTCGGCTTGTCGGCGATGGCCTTCAGCTCAGCGGCAGCGTCATCCAGCTTGCCGGTATCGACCGCGACTTTCGCGACGAACAGGCTGCCGTATTGGGCGTAGGTGCTACCGCCAAATTCGTTCTTCAGCTTGCCGGCCAGGTCTGCAACCTGCGCAGGATCAGGCTTGCCGTCCGGCGTCAGGGTGGTTTCCAGCAATTGCTGATAGAGGATCGAGGCGCCTTGGGACTGGTTGGCCTGATACTTGGTCCAGGCTTGCCAGCCGAATACCACCACTAAAGCCAGCAGGCCGCCAGTAACCAGGGGCTTGCCGTTACGCTGCCACCAGTCCTTGAACTCGGCCAGTTGATCATCATCAGAACTCGACACCCCAATACTCCTTAATCGCTAAATTCGGCTGTTCGACAGCTTCAACCCTGCACGACGCAGGTGGCCAAGTGCGCGGCGAGCGCATCAAAGGCAATGTTCTGTTGCTCGCCCTGGCCACGCAGGGGTTTGAAACCTATCACTTGCTGGGCCAATTCGTCATCGCCGAGGATCAATGCATACAGCGCACCGCTCTTGTCGGCCTTCTTGAACTGGCTCTTGAAGCTGCCAGCGCCGGCATTGACTTGCAGGCGCAGGTTGGGCAGTTGGTCACGGACCTTTTCGCTCAGGGCCAGGGCAGCCAGTTCGGCGGCCTCGCCAAAGGCGCACAGGTACACATCCACCTGACGGGAGATCTCTTCCGGAACCTGCTCCAGGGTTTCCAGCAGCAGGATCAGCCGCTCGATGCCCATGGCGAAGCCCACGCCGGTGGTCGGCTTGCCGCCCATCTGCTCGACCAGGCCGTCGTAACGACCACCAGCACACACGGTGCCCTGGGCGCCGAGCTTGTCGGTGACCCACTCGAACACGGTCTTGCTGTAGTAATCGAGGCCGCGCACCAGCTTGGTGTTGATCACAAACGGAATACCGGCCGCATCCAGGCGAGCCTTGAGGCCCTCGAAGTGGATACGGGACTCGTCGTCCAGGTAGTCGGCCATTTTCGGCGCGTTGACCAGCACGGCCTGGGTGTCGGCGTTCTTGGTATCGAGGACGCGCAACGGGTTGGTCTTCAGACGGCGCTGGCTGTCTTCGTCCAACTTGTCCAGGTGGGCGGACAGGTACTCGACCAGGGCCACTTTGTAGCGGCCGCGGGATTCACTGGTGCCCAGGCTGTTGAGTTCAAGCTTGACCGCGTCGCGGATGCCCAGCAGGCCCCACAGGCGCCAAGTCAGCACGATCAGCTCGGCGTCGATGTCCGGGCCGTCGATGTTGAACACTTCCAGGCCGATCTGGTGAAACTGGCGATAACGACCTTTCTGTGGACGCTCGTGGCGGAACATCGGGCCGATGTACCACAATTTCTGTGGTTGGCCAGCACCGGTGAGACCATGCTCAAGCACGGCTCGCACGCACGCAGCGGTGCCTTCCGGACGCAGGGTCAGGGAGTCGCCGTTGCGGTCTTCAAAGGTGTACATCTCTTTTTCGACGATGTCGGTCACTTCACCGATGGAGCGCTTGAACAGCTCGGTGAACTCGACGATCGGCATGCGGATCTGCTTGTAACCGTAGTTATCCAGCAGGCGCGCGACAGTGCCCTCGAAATAGCGCCACAGCGGCGTCTGTTCCGGCAGGATGTCGTTCATGCCACGAATGGCTTGCAAAGACTTGCTCACATCAAATCCTTAAATTCGTTCAATCAGCCGCGCGCGATCAGCGCTGCGTCAGCCGCGACCTTTTCGGCCGCTTTCTCGCGGATCAGTCTTTCGAGCTGGTCCACCAGATTGTCATTCGTTAACTTCTGCGCCGGCTTGCCGTCGATGTAGATCAGGTTCGGCGTACCACCGGTCAGACCCACGTGGGCCTCTTTGGCCTCACCCGGCCCGTTGACCACGCAACCGATCACTGCAACATCCAGCGGCACCAGCAGGTCTTCAAGGCGCAATTCCAAGTCGTTCATGGTTTTAACCACGTCGAAGTTCTGCCGCGAGCAACTCGGGCAGGCAATGAAATTGATGCCACGGGAACGCAGACGCAGGGATTTGAGAATGTCGTAACCGACTTTCACTTCCTCTACAGGGTCTGCTGCCAGCGAGATGCGGATAGTATCGCCAATCCCTTCGGCGAGCAGCATACCGAGACCTACCGCAGATTTCACTGTGCCTGAGCGTAAACCGCCTGCTTCAGTGATACCCAGGTGCAGCGGCTGCACGATTTCCTTGGCCAACAGGCGGTAGGCTTCTACCGCCATGAACACGTCGGAGGCCTTTACGCTGACCTTGAAGTCCTGGAAATTCAAGCGTTCAAGGTGCTCAACGTGGCGCAGCGCCGATTCAACCAGCGCAGCCGGAGTCGGTTCGCCGTATTTCTTTTGCAGGTCTTTTTCCAGGGAACCGGCGTTGACGCCGATACGGATTGGAATGCCACGGTCGCGGGCCGCATCAACCACCGCACGCACACGGTCTTCACGACCGATGTTGCCCGGGTTGATACGCAGGCAGTCCACACCCAGTTCGGCCACGCGCAAAGCGATCTTGTAGTCGAAGTGAATGTCGGCAACCAATGGCACCTTGACCAGTTGCTTGATGCGGCCAAAGGCTTCGGCAGCGTCCATGTCTGGCACGGAGACGCGCACTATGTCCACGCCGGCCGCTTCCAGACGATTGATCTGGGCAACAGTGGCGGCCACATCATTGGTGTCGCTATTGGTCATGCTTTGCACCGCGATGGGGGCGTCGCCACCCACCGGCACCGAGCCGACCCAGATCTTGCGCGATACGCGACGTTTGATTGGAGATTCGCCGTGCATGACTATTGTCCCAACTTCAGGCGAGCGGTCTCGCCGGTGGTGAACGGCGCTACGTCCACAGGCTGGCCGTTGTAGGCCACTTGCGCGCCACGGGCAAAGCCCAGACGCAGCGTCAAAGGAGGCTTGCCGCCCTGGTCGAGCGTATCTCCCTTACGCTTCAGACCGCTGAACAGCACTTTGCCGTTGCCATCGGTGACTTGCGTCCAGCAGTCAGCGATGAAGGTAATCTGTACACGGCCATCACCGGCGATCAACGCTGGGGTGGTGGGCGGCGAAATCGCAGGGGCAGCGGGAGCGGCGGGAGCCGGAGTCGCTGGCGTCTGCACTGGAGCGGCCGGCGTGTGAGCCGGGGCAACAGGCGTTGCAGGAGCCGGTGCGGCAGCAGTCGCGGCTGGCGCGGTTTCCGGTGCGGCTGGCTGCTCGGTGACAGCCGCTGCTTCCGGCGCGGCCTGGCTTTCGGCAACAGCCTGGTCTTCCGGCTCATCCAGCGGGTGAATCTGGGTGGTGCCGTCAGCGCTCTCGACTTCGACGTGCTCCATGGCGTTGCTGGTCAGGTCCTTGGTGCGCTGGGAGGTCTGGTCTTGCCACCAGACGAAACCGCCACCAATGACCGCGATCAGCAGCAACAGGCTGACAATGCGCAAAATCGTGTGGGAAACCCGCACCGGCTCTTCGATACGCCCCAGGCCGTGGACATTGCTGCCTTGGGAATCGGTGCCGGTGAATTGGTCGAACTCCTGAACCAGTATGGCCTGGTCGATACCCAGCAATTTGGCATAGGCGCGGATATAGCCGCGGGCAAAGGTGTGCCCAGGCAGCTTATCGAACGCGCCGGCTTCCAGGTTGCCCAGGGACGTCGTGGTCAAATTGAGCTTGAGGGCCACTTCCGCCAGCGACCAACCATTGCTTTCGCGGGCCTGACGCAAGGTGTCGCCTGGGTTTACGCGATTAGCTGCTACAACTTCCGGGTGCGCCGCTTTCATCATTGCTCCGACAGGTATTGCTGATATTCCGGCGTACCGGGATAGAGTCGTTCGAGTTGCTGGCCAAAACGTGCGGCCGTGTCGCGTTCTTCATGAACCGTCGCCAGGCGCACACCGAGCAATAGACTACGTGCATTTTGCCCGCTGAGCAGGCTAAAACGCTCGTAATAGTCACGTGCCGGCACATAATGCCTGTCATCAAAGGATAACTCAGCCATTTCGAGCAACGCCCGAGGCTGGCGACCGTTCAAATGCAGGGCTTTTTCCAGTTGCTGGCGGGCGCTGTCGCGCTGACCGAGGCGCATCGAGGTCACCCCAAGGTTCTCGAACACCCGCGAACGCTCAGGATAGAGGGTATCGGCGCTGGCTTGCTGGAAATAAAGGGCGGCTTGGTCATAACGTTTCTGCGCGAACAGGAAGCTGCCGTAATTGTTCAGCAGCCGCGGGTCGGCAGGCCGGGAGGCCAGTGCCTTATGGAAATACTGTTCGGCCAGTTCAGGCTCGGCCTGGGCCTGTAACACCAGGGCCAGTGCGCCATTGGCGTCGGCATCGTCGCTGTCCAGCTCCAGGGCCTTCTTCAGCGGCACCTTGGCCTGCTCGCTCATGCCTTGTTGCAGATAACCCAAGCCCAGTTGCACATAGGCAACCCGCGCCTCGTCACGGCCTTTACCGGTTTGCAAAGGGTTCTCATGACCCGATGAAACACAACCGGCCGCGAGACCGGTAACAAGCAAAAGCAGCGCAAGGCGCAAGGGCATAGAGATCCTCTCTCAGATTCGATTCACAGCAATCAGCGGTAAATCGTCGGCGGCTTTCACTTCGCGTCCGGCGATATAACGCTCGCTGCGGCGGGTACGGTCCATCACTTGCCCTACCAATTGGCCACAAGCGGCGTCGATGTCTTCACCACGCGTGGTGCGGACGGTCACGTTGTAGCCAGCCTGGTGCAGTTGATCCTGGAAACGGCGGATGGCGTTGTTGCTCGGCCGCTCGTAGCCAGAATGTGGAAACGGGTTAAACGGAATCAGGTTGATCTTGCACGGGGTATCCTTGAGCAGCTCGATCATCTCGACCGCGTGTTCGACCTTGTCGTTGATGTCCTTGAGCATCGTGTACTCAATGGTCAACACGCGTTTTTCGCCCAAGGTCGCCATGTAACGCTGGCAAGATTCGAGCAGCATCTTAAGCGGATACTTCTTGTTGATTGGCACCAATTGGTTACGCAATGCGTCATTCGGTGCATGCAGCGACAACGCCAGGGAGACGTCGATGTGCTTGGCCAGCTCATCGATCATCGGTACCACGCCAGAGGTCGACAGGGTCACGCGGCGCTTGGAGATGCCGTAGCCCAGGTCGTCCATCATCAGGTGCATGGCCGAAATGACGTTGTCGAAGTTCAGCAGCGGCTCACCCATGCCCATCATCACCACGTTGGTGATGGCACGGTCGACGGTTGCCGGGACGCTGCCAAAGGATTTGTTGGCAATCCACACCTGGCCGATCACTTCGGCGGCGGTGAGGTTGCTATTGAAGCCTTGCTTGCCGGTGGAGCAGAAACTGCAGTCCAGGGCACAGCCTGCCTGGGACGAAACGCACAAGGTGCCGCGTTTGCCCTGGGGAATGTACACGGTCTCGACGCAGCTGCCGGACGCCACGCGCACCACCCACTTACGGGTGCCGTCGCTGGAGATGTCCTCGCTGACCACTTCGGGACCACGCACCTCAGCAATGGCCTTGAGCTTGTCGCGCAGGGCCTTGCTGACGTTCGTCATGGCGTCGAAATCGTCGACGCCAAAGTGGTGAATCCATTTCATTACCTGACCGGCACGGAAACGCTTCTCCCCGATTGAGTCGAAGAATTTCTCCATTTCCGGCTGGGTCAGACCCAGCAGGTTGGTTTTAACAGTCGATGTAGTCATGGATTCACCCTCACTCTTTAAGCCGATGCTTAGCGAGCGGTTACTTCAGTAGCAGCGAAAAAGTACGAGATTTCGCGAGCAGCAGCAGCTTCGGAATCCGAGCCGTGTACAGCGTTGGCGTCGATGGATTCAGCGAAGTCAGCACGGATGGTGCCGGCAGCCGCTTCTTTAGGGTTGGTAGCGCCCATCAGCTCACGGTTCAGAGCGATAGCGTTTTCGCCTTCCAGAACCTGAACAACAACAGGACCGGAGATCATGAAGGCAACCAGGTCGCCGAAGAAACCACGAGCGCTGTGCTCAGCGTAGAAGCCTTCAGCTTCAGCCTTGGACAGTTGCTTGAGTTTCGAAGCTACAACCTTCAGGCCGGCTTTTTCGAAACGAGTGGTGATCTCGCCGATGACGTTTTTTGCAACAGCGTCAGGCTTGATGATGGAGAAAGTACGTTGAACAGCCATGGTGTAACTCCAGAAACGGTAATTTACGAAAAATTAAACCCGCGAATTATACGCGGGTTATTGGGTATTGCCTAACTGCGTAAAGGGAGGCGTCAGTCCTGTTCTTCTTTCCAGGCGGTCTGGATAGCTTCCAGAACCTTCTCACCGCCGCGATCACGCTCATCTTCGAACCCTGGCAATGCCATGACCATGTCACGCAAAGCTACAAAGTTCAGAGAGTAAGGATCCAGATCAGGGTTGGCATCGGCCAACAGGATAGCGATCTCTTGTACATCAACCCATTTAAGACTCATGACACTTCCTTGAATCAATGCGGCGCTTCGGCGGCATGGTTGAGCGAATACTTCGGAATTTCGACGGTAAGGTCTTCAGTCCCTACTTTCGCCTGACAGCTCAGGCGCGATGTCGGCTCCAGGCCCCACGCCCTATCAAGATAGTCCTCTTCCAGCTCATCGGCCTCTTCGAGACTGTTGAAACCTTCGCGGATAATGCAGTGACAGGTGGTGCAGGCATTGACGCCGCCGCAAGCACTTTCGATCTCGATGTGGTTGTCATGGGCAACTTCGAGGATGGACTTGCCGGTCTCAGCCTCCACGACCATACCGTCCGGGCAATGCTCGGCGTGTGGCAGAAAAATGACCTGCGGCATTAATTATTCCTCGATTTCATTCAGGTTGCGTCCCGCCAAGGCGGCTTTGACCGTCTGGTCCATACGACGGGCGGCAAAGGCATCGGTCACTTGGGACAGGCGCTTGGTCTGTTGCTCGATGGCATAACCATCATCGCCTTTCATCAGTTCGGCCAGTTCCTGCATTTGCAGGTCAATGACCATGCGCTCTTCGGCATCCAACAGGCGCTCGCCGTCAGCATCCAGCGCGCCCTGCACCGCTTCGAGCAGGCGCTGGGCGTCGACTTGCTGCTCACGCAATACACGGGCGACCTTGTCGTCACCGGCATATTGGAACGAGTCCTTGAGCATCTTGGCGATTTCACCGTCGGTCAGGCCGTAGGACGGCTTGACCTGGATGCTCGCCTCAACGCCTGAGCCCAGCTCGCGCGCGGCCACATTCAACAGGCCATCGGCGTCAACCTGGAAGGTCACGCGGATCTTCGCCGCACCCGCGACCATCGCCGGGATGCCGCGCAGTTCAAAACGCGCCAGGGAGCGGCAGTCGCTGATCAGCTCGCGCTCGCCTTGCAGCACGTGGATCATCATGGCCGTCTGGCCATCTTTGTACGTGGTGAAGTCCTGGGCGCGGGCGACGGGAATGGTGGTGTTGCGCGGAATCACCTTCTCCATCAAGCCGCCCATGGTTTCCAGCCCCAGGGACAGCGGGATCACGTCGAGCAGCAGCAATTCGCCGCCATCGCGCTTGTTGCCGGCCAGGGTATCGGCCTGGATCGCAGCGCCGATGGCGACCACTTGATCCGGGTCGATTTCAGTCAGCGGCTGGCGACCGAAGGCTTCGGCGACGGCTTCACGAACCCGCGGCACACGAGTGGAACCGCCGACCATGACCACGGCGCCGACGTCTTCCAGCTCGATACCGGAATCACGCACGGCACGGCGGCAGGCTTTGAGGCTGCGGGCGACCATCGGTTCGATCAACGCATCAAAGGCTTCACGGGTCAGCTCGGCTGACCAGGTACCGTAAGAAACTTCCACAGTTGCAGCATCCGTCAGCGCTTCTTTGGCGGCGCAGGCGGTTTGCAGCAGATTGCGCTGCGCGCCCGGATCCAGATCGGCGGACAAGCCAGCGCTGCTGATAATCCAGCCCGCGATGGCGTGGTCGAAGTCATCGCCGCCCAAGGCACTGTCGCCACCGGTGGCCAGCACTTCGAAGACGCCGCCGGTCAGGCGCAGGATCGAAATATCAAAGGTGCCGCCGCCCAGGTCGTAAATAGCGACCAGACCCTCTGCGTGCTGGTCAAGGCCATAAGCCACGGCCGCTGCAGTCGGTTCGTTGAGCAAGCGCAGCACGTTCAGGCCGGCAAGTTTTGCCGCGTCCTTGGTGGCTTGGCGCTGCGCGTCATCGAAATAAGCCGGAACGGTGATCACTGCACCGACCAGTTCACCGCCCAGGGTTTTTTCCGCGCGCTGGCGCAGGACCTTGAGGATATCGGCGGACACTTCTACCGGGCTTTTCGGGCCCTGAATGGTGTCGATGAACGGCATGTGGGATTCACCGCCGACAAAGCGATACGGCAGTTGGTCACCCAATTGCTTGACGTCGGACAGACCACGACCCATCAAGCGCTTGACCGATAGCACGGTATTCAAAGGATCGGTAGACGCCGCCAGCTTGGCCGACTCACCGACTTCGGTGCGATCGGCGTGGTAGCGAACGGCAGACGGCAGAATCACCTGGCCATCAGCGTCGGGCAACGGCTCGGACAGGCCGCTGCGCAAGGCAGCAACCAGGGAATTGGTGGTGCCCAGGTCAATCCCGACCGCCAGGCGACGCTGGTGCGGTTGAGGGCTTTGGCCGGGTTCGGCGATTTGCAGTAGGGCCATGGTAATCAGGTCTTATCTGTCTATCAGGCGTGCATCACGGGCAGCACACTGGGTTAATCGTCGAGGCGCTCTTCTAGCTGGCGCACTTCGTAGGTGAGCTTGTCGAGGAACTGCATGCGCCGCATCAGGCGTTCGGCCTGTTCGCGTTGCGCTGCATCATCCCAACAGGCTGCGAAGCTTTCGTTGAGCTCATCCTGGGCCGTTTTCAGACGACGCTTGAAGACTGCGACGCCAGCCAGATCGGCTTCGTCCTGCAACTCTTCGAGCTCCTCGCGCCACTGCATCTGCTGCATCAGAAAGTCCGGGTCGTGCACCGTAACTTCAAGCGGCAACTCGCCACCGTTCATCGCAAGCAGGTAGCGTGCGCGCTTGGGCGGATTTTTCAGGGTCTGATAGGCTTCGTTGAGGCTGGCCGACCGCTCCAGCGCCAGGCGTTGCTCACGCTCGGAAGCATCAGCAAAACGGTCCGGATGCACCCCACGCGCCAATTCTCGGTAGCGCGTGGCAAGCTGCTCAAGGTCCAGGCGAAAACTCGGCTGCAGCTCGAATAAAGCGAAATGACAAGGAGTACCCACGAATAGCCTCAGATGTTGAAGCTTTCGCCGCAGCCACATTCACCGCGCACGTTGGGGTTGTTGAACTTGAAGCCTTCGTTCAACCCTTCCTTGACGAAATCGAGTTCGGTGCCGTCCAGGTAGGTCAGGCTTTTAGGGTCGATGATCACTTTCTCGCCGTGACTTTCGAACACCTGGTCTTCCGCAACCACCTCGTCGACAAACTCCAGCACGTAGGCAAGGCCGGAACAGCCTGTGGTGCGAACACCCAGGCGAATCCCCTCACCTTTACCGCGCCCATTCAGGGAGCGGCGAATGTGCTGTGCAGCCGCTTCTGTCATGCTGATAGCCATCGTTGACTCCTTACTCGTCGCCAAATGCTTAGATCAAGCCTTTCTTCTGCTTGTAGTCGCGAACGGCCGCCTTGATGGCGTCTTCTGCGAGTACCGAGCAGTGGATTTTCACTGGCGGCAGGGCCAGTTCTTCGGCCAGCTGGGTATTGCTGATGGTGACAGCCTCATCCAGGGTCTTGCCTTTCATCCATTCGGTCGCCAGGGAGCTGGAGGCGATGGCCGAACCGCAGCCGTAGGTCTTGAACTTGGCGTCTTCGATAACGCCATTGTCGTTGACCTTGATCTGCAGGCGCATGACATCGCCGCACGCCGGAGCGCCGACCATGCCGGTGCCGACATCTGGGTCTTCCGCGTCCATCTTGCCGACGTTGCGCGGGTTTTCGTAGTGGTCGATGACCTTTTCGCTGTAAGCCATGGTACTGAATCCTCACTCATCAGGGCCGCTCTGGAACCCTGTAGAAACGCCTGCGTTTTCCGCCACGTTCCTACAGAGCTGGGGTGGCGGCTTCTATAGTTAGTGTGCCGCCCACTCGATCTTGGAAATATCGACGCCGTCTTTGTACATGTCCCACAGCGGCGACAGAACGCGCAGCTTGTTGACGGCTTCGCAGACTTTCTGCGCGGCGTAATCGACTTGTTCTTCGGTGGTGAAGCGGCCGAACGTAAAGCGGATCGAGCTGTGTGCCAGTTCGTCGTTGCGGCCCAGAGCGCGCAGTACGTACGAAGGCTCAAGGGACGCCGAGGTGCAGGCCGAACCGGACGAAACCGCCAGGTCCTTGAGCGCCATGATCAACGACTCGCCTTCGACGTAGTTGAAGCTCAAATTCAGGTTGTGCGGTACACGGGCAGTCATGCTGCCGTTGATGTACAGCTCTTCAAGGCCTTCGACCTGCTTGTAGAAGCGGTCGCTCAGGGCTTTGATGCGGATGTTTTCGGCAGCCATGTCTTCCTTGGCTACGCGGAAGGCTTCGCCCATGCCGACGATCTGGTGGGTCGCCAGGGTGCCCGAACGCATGCCGCGCTCGTGACCGCCGCCGTGCATGGTGGCTTCGATACGCACGCGAGGCTTGCGGCTCACGTACAGGGCGCCGATGCCTTTAGGGCCGTAGGTCTTGTGGGCAGAGAACGACATCAGGTCGACTTTCAGTTTCGACAGGTCGATGTCGACCTTGCCGGTGGACTGAGCAGCGTCGACGTGCAGCAGGATACCCTTCGAACGAGTCAGCTCGCCGATGGCGGCGATGTCGTTGATGGTGCCGATTTCGTTGTTCACGTGGATCACGGAAACCAGGATGGTGTCTTCACGCAGGGCCGCTTCGATCATGGCCGGGGTGACGATACCGTCAGTGGTTGGCTCGAGGTAAGTGACCTCGAAACCTTCACGCTCCAGTTGGCGCATGGTGTCGAGGACAGCCTTGTGCTCAATCTTGGTGGTGATCAGGTGTTTGCCCTTGGTCGCATAGAAATGCGCCGCGCCCTTGATTGCCAGGTTGTCGGACTCGGTGGCACCGGAGGTCCAGACGATTTCCCGAGGATCGGCGTTGACCAGGTCAGCGACTTGGCGACGAGCGTTCTCGACCGCTTCCTCGGCTTTCCAGCCGAATACGTGGGAACGGGAGGCCGGGTTGCCGAAGTTTCCGTCAACCAGCAGGCATTCGCTCATCTTTTGCGCGACACGCGGATCAACCGGGGTGGTCGCTGAGTAATCAAGGTAAATCGGCAATTTCATGGACTTTCTCCTAAATCAGGCTGGCTGGCGTGCCGTTAGCTCTTCGGCTGTCACTCGACGGCGGACGCTTCGATCTTGTCCAGACGCGGCGCCTTGGTGTTGCAACGGCGCTGGTCCTGACGCTGGGCTACTTCTTGCACCTCACGGCGAGTCACAAGATCAGCCAAGCTGATACCACTCAAAAACTCATGGATCTGCAGGCTCAAGTCACACCACAAGTGGTGTGTCAGGCAGGTGTCGCCGGCGTGGCAGTCACCCAGACCCTGGCATTTGGTGGCGTCGACGGATTCGTTGACCGCGTCGATCACCTGAGCCACCTGGATCCCCTGCATGTCGCGGGACAACTGATAGCCACCACCCGGCCCGCGCACACTGGAAACCAGGTTGCTACGGCGCAGCTTGGCGAACAGTTGCTCGAGATAGGACAGGGAAATGCCTTGGCGCTCGGAGATATCGGCCAGGGACACCGGCCCAGTTTGCGCGTGCAAAGCCAGGTCGAGCATGGCAGTCACCGCGTATCGGCCTTTTGTAGTCAGTCTCATGGACAAGTACCAAGGTGTTTCAGAATGGAGGCAAGTATGCGATTCCCGAGTATTTAAGTCAACTATAAGACCTAGTACTTTAGTCAGGATTACCCGTAAAAAGGGCGCGCGAATCATAGCAGGATGGGGTGGAGACGAACAGCAGGAACAGGGCCAAGGCTCGATCTCAAGACCAATGGAGATCAAATGTGGGAGCTGGCTTGCCTGCGATAGCATTCTGCCAGGCAGCCTATGGGTTGCTGACCCACCGCTATCGCAGGCAAGCCAGCTCCCACAGAAGACCGTATTCAGCCAGCCTTGGTAGTGGCGGCCTCGTCCTTGATCTCGGCGAAGTCTTCTTCGCGCAGTTCAGGCAGATCTTTCGCACAGTAGGGACTGCCCAAGTCCTTCAACGCGCCGCACATGCCGTCCAGCTTGCCATCGACTGCCTGCAGGTGATCCAACAACTGGCCAATGGCTCGCGCCACTGGGTCGGGCATGTCTTCGCTCACGCCATAGGCATCGAAGCCAATCTTCTCGGCCATGGCCTTGCGCTTGGCTTCCTGCTCGTCGCCGACGTCCGGCTTGACGATGATTCGCCCAGGAATGCCTACAACGGTTGCACCTGGCGGCACAGCCTTGGTCACCACCGCATTGGAGCCGACCTTTGCGCCCGCGCCGACAGTGAACGGGCCAAGCACCTTCGCGCCCGCCCCTACCACCACACCATCACCCAAGGTTGGGTGGCGCTTGCCCTTGTTCCAGCTGGTGCCGCCAAGCGTCACGCCCTGGTAAAGGGTCACGTCATCGCCGATCTCGGCAGTCTCGCCAATCACGATACCCATGCCGTGATCGATGAAGAAGCGGCGCCCGACCTTGGCGCCCGGATGAATCTCGATCCCGGTCAGCCAGCGCCCGAAGTTCGACACCAACCGCGCCAGCCATTTCCAGCCCATGCCCCACAGGGCACCAGACAGGCGGTGAATCCAGATGGCGTGCATGCCCGGGTAGCAGGTCAGCACTTCAAAGGCGTTGCGCGCCGCCGGGTCACGGTGGAAAACACTCTGGATATCTTCTCGCAAACGCTCGAACATTTTTAATCCTTCCGCTTAAGAAGCTCGCCACGGGCCGCTTTCTGGGTTTCCGTGAGGATGCCACGCAATATATTCATTTCTGCCCGGCTGACCGAGCTGCGTCCGTAAAGGCGACGCAGGCGCGCCATCAAGTGCCGTGGTTTTTCCGGATCGAGGAATTCGATGGCCACCAGGGTTTGCTCCAGGTGTTCATAGAATCGCTCCAGCTCGTCCATGGTGGCCAACTCGCCACTCTTGGTCGAAGCGACCTCTTCCTTCTCTACCTTGCTCGGCTGACCCGCAGCGGCCAGCCAAGCCATGCGCACTTCGTAGGTCAACACCTGCACCGCCGCCCCGAGGTTCAGCGAGCTGAACTCAGGGTCCGATGGGATGTGCACGTGGTAATGACATCGCTGCAGCTCTTCATTAGTCAGGCCGGAATCTTCACGACCAAAGACCAAGGCGATTTCAGCGCCACCAGCGGCCTCCTCGACCACTTTGGTACCGCATTCACGCGGATCCAGCAGCGGCCAAGGGATGCGACGGTCGCGAGCGCTGGTGCCAAGCACCAGGTTGCAGCCGACCAAGGCATCCTCCAAGGTGGCGACGACCTGGGCTTTTTCAAGAAGGTCATTGGCGCCAGATGCACGGGCATCAGCCTCGTGATGCGGGAACACGCGCGGGTCGACCAGCACCAGGCGCGTCAACCCCATGTTTTTCATGGCTCGCGCCACCCCACCGATATTGCCGGGATGACTGGTATTGACCAAGACGACACGAATGTTTTGCAGCAAGGGAGGCGCTCTCGGACACGGGAAAGGGGAGCAAATCTTACAGAACAGCCTAAGGTTATGCCATGAAAGCTAACGTCGTCCTTCACCTGAAGAAAGTTTCTGCTAGAATGCTCGGCTTTCTTTAACAACCTTAGGTGACACATCCATGCAGCCCATGCTGAATATCGCGCTGCGCGCCGCCCGCAGCGCCAGTGAATTGATCTTCCGCTCCATCGAGCGCCTGGATACCATCAAGGTCGACGAAAAAGACGCCAAGGATTATGTATCCGAGGTGGATCGCGCCGCCGAACAGAAAATCATCGATGCCCTGCGCAAGGCCTACCCTACCCACGGCATCCTCGGCGAAGAAACCGGCTTGCACAAAGGCAGCGGTGAAGGCGAAGACTACCTGTGGATCATCGACCCACTGGATGGCACCACCAACTTCCTGCGCGGCATCCCGCACTTTGCCGTGAGCATCGCGTGCAAATACCGTGGTCGCCTGGAACACGCCGTCGTCCTGGACCCAGTCCGCCAAGAAGAATTCACCGCCAGCCGTGGCCGTGGCGCCCAGCTGAATGGTCGTCGCCTGCGTGTCAGCGGTCGTACCAGCCTGGACGGCGCCCTGCTGGGTACCGGCTTCCCGTTCCGTGATGACCAGATGGACAACCTGGAAAACTACCTGGGCATGTTCCGCGCCCTCGTTGGCCAGACTGCCGGCATCCGTCGTGCCGGTGCCGCGAGCCTGGACCTGGCTTATGTGGCTGCTGGTCGTTTCGATGCGTTCTGGGAGTCGGGCCTGTCCGAGTGGGACATGGCTGCAGGCGCCCTGCTGATCCAGGAAGCAGGCGGATTGGTGAGCGACTTCACCGGCGGTCACGACTTCCTTGAAAAAGGCCACGTCGTTGCCGGCAACACCAAATGCTTCAAGGCAGTACTGACGGCCATCCAGCCGCACCTGCCTGCATCGCTGAAGCGCTAAGCGAGCGAGCACAAAAAAGCACCCCCGAGGGGTGCTTTTTTTATGCCTGTAGAACCGGTTACTGCTGGTTCTGACCCAGGATCAGACGACCCTCTTTGTCGACTGGAATCTGGCTGCCAGGGTCACGCTCCATGCGCACAGAACCTTCCTTGCCATCCAGGTTGTAACGCACGTCGTACCCGACCACCTTGTCGCTGATGTCGTTGACGGTGTTACAACGGGTTTGCGTGGTGGTGTAGGTATCGCGGTTCTGCATGCCTTCCTGAACCTTGTTACCGGCGTAACCGCCACCGACCGCACCGGCTACAGTCGCCAGCTTCTTGCCATTACCACCACCGATCTGGTTGCCCAGCAAACCACCCGCCAGGGCGCCTACGACCGTACCGGCGATTTGATGTTGATCCTGCACCGGACGCTGCCGGGTCACGGTGACGTCCTTGCAGACCTCACGGGGAGTTTTTATCTGGGTTTTAACCGGCTGCACCGCCAGCACTTGCGCATACTCAGGGCCGCTTTTTACCAGGCTGTAGGTGGCAACAGCACCCCCGGCAGTCACACCGACAGCACCCAATACCGCACCAACCAGCAACGACTTGTTCACGTGAACCTCCTGACCATCACAAGCGGACCGAAACGTCCGCGCTATACCCAGCCTTGGAGCAAAAAAAAAGGCGCGAGTTCAATACTCGCGCCTTTCTTGTATCAGCGGATCAACAAACGCCCATCAAGGGCGGTCGTCGACCTCCTTGCCAGTGCTGGCCGGAGGGATCAGATCTTCACTGCTGAGGTTCAGCCAGATCAGTACCACGTTGGCGATGTAGATCGACGAGTAGGTACCCGCCAGAACGCCGATGAACAGCGCCAGGGAGAAGCCCCACAGGTTGTCGCCACCGAAGATCATCAACGCAGCGATCGCCAGCAAGGTGGAGATCGACGTCGCCATGGTCCGCAGCAGGGTCTGGGTGGTGGAGATGTTGATGTTCTCGATCAGCGACGCTTTGCGCAGCACTCGGAAGTTCTCACGAACCCGGTCAAACACCACGATGGTGTCGTTGAGGGAGTAACCAATGATCGCCAGCACGGCCGCCAGTACGGTCAGGTCGAAGGTCACTTGGAAGTACGCCAGGATACCCACGGTGACGATCACGTCGTGGATCAGCGACACAATGGCGCCGACACCGAACTTCCACTGAAAGCGGAATGCCAGGTAGATCATGATGCCGACCAGCGCCATCAGCATGCCGAGGCCACCCTGGTCGCGCAGTTCTTCACCGACCTGCGGGCCGACGAACTCGACACGCTTGACCGACGCAGGGTTGTCGCCGCCGACCTTCTGCAAGGCCTCGGCTACCTGGTGACCCAGTTGCGGATCTTCGCCCGGCATACGCACCAGCAGGTCGGTGGTTGCACCAAAGCTCTGCACGATGGCTTCGTGATAGCCGGCCTTGACCAGCTCGTTGCGCACCAGAGTCACATCGGCCGGTTTCTCGTAGGTCAGCTCGATGAGCGTACCGCCGGTAAAGTCCAGACCGTAGTTCAGGCCCTTATGGAACCAGCTGAACAACGCCAGAACGGTAAGGAGCACGGTGACGCCGAACGCAACGTTGCGAACGCCCATGAAGTTGATTGTACGTAACATGGCAGCCCCTTAAATCCACAACTTCTTGAAGTCACGTCCGCCATAGATCAGGTTGACCATTGCGCGGGTCACCATGATGGCCGTGAACATCGAGGTAAAGATACCGAGGGACATGGTTACCGCAAAACCCTTGACCGGGCCGGTACCCATGGCGAAGAGAATCCCACCCACCAACAATGTGGTCAGGTTGGAGTCGAGAATCGCGGTAAATGCCCGGCCGAAGCCTTCGTTGATTGCACGCTGTACGGTCATGCCATTGGCGATCTCTTCACGAATCCGCGAGAAGATCAGTACGTTGGCGTCTACCGCCATACCCATGGTGAGTACGATACCGGCGATACCTGGCAAGGTCAGCGTAGCGCCCAGCAGCGACATCAGGGCCAGCAGCATGACCATGTTGCCCGCCAGGGCCACGGTGGCGATAACACCGAAGAAGCGGTAGATGGCGATGATGAACAGGGACACGAACAGCATGCCCCACAAGGCCGCGTCGATACCCTTGGTGATGTTGTCTGCACCCAGGCTCGGACCGATGGTACGTTCTTCAGCGAAGTACATCGGAGCCGCCAGACCACCGGCACGCAGCAGCAACGCCAGTTCCGAGGATTCGCCCTGGCCGTTCAGGCCGGTGATACGGAATTGTGCACCCAACGGCGACTGGATGGTCGCCAGGCTGATGATCTTCTTCTCTTCCTTGAAGGTCTGAACCGGCACGTCTTTCTCGACGCCGTTGACCATCTGCTTGGTGTAGGTGGTCACCGGGCGTTGCTCGATGAAGATCACCGCCATGCTGCGACCGACGTTGCTGCGCGTGGCGCGGCTCATCAGTTCGCCGCCATGGCCATCCAGGCGGATGTTCACTTCAGGGGTACCGTGCTCGCCAAAACCGGCCTTGGCGTCAGTCACTTGGTCACCGGTGATGATCAAGCCACGTTCGATCAGCGCTGGAGGACGGTTGCCTTCGCGGAATTCGAACTCTTCGGCAGTGGCGCGGGTAGCACCCGGCTCAGCCGCCAGACGGAATTCCAGGTTGGCGGTTTTACCCAGGATACGCTTGGCTTCAGCGGTGTCCTGTACGCCCGGCAGTTCAACCACGATACGGTTGGCACCCTGGCGCTGAACGATTGGCTCAGCCACACCCAGTTCGTTGACGCGGTTACGTACCGTGGTCAAGTTCTGCTTGATGGAGTATTCACGGATTTCCGCCAGCTTGGCCGGGGTCATCGCCAGACGCAGTACAGGTTGACCGTTGAGGTCGGCCGGTACGATGTCGAAATCGTTGAAGTTCTTGCGGATCAGTGCACGGGCCTGTTCGCGGGAAGCTTCATCAGAGAAGCCCAGCTGGATGGCACCGTTGAGCTGCGGCAGGCTGCGATAACGCAGGCGCTCTTTACGCAGCAGGCTCTTCACATCGCCTTCGTAGACTTTCAGGCGGGCGTCGAGGGCTTTGTCCATGTCGACTTCCAGCAGGAAGTGCACGCCACCGGACAAGTCCAGACCCAGCTTCATCGGGTGCGCGCCAATCTTGCGCAGCCAGGTTGGCGTGGTCTGTGCCAGGTTGAGCGCGACAACATAGTCGTCACCCATGGCCTTGCGCACGACATCTTTGGCCGGCAATTGGTCTTCTGCCTTGGTCAGGCGCAGCAAGCCGCCCTTCGCATCAGCCGCCAACGTTGCCGCCTTGACCTGGATACCCGCGTCAACGAGCGCTTTGCTCGCGCGTTCCAGATCGGCCTGATTGACCTGCAGCGAAGTGCTGGCGCCAGTGATCTGGATCGCCGGGTCATCAGGATAGAGATTGGGAGCGGAATAAATAAAACCGATCGCCAGCACCGCCAGGATCAGTACGTATTTCCACAGAGGGTATTTGTTCAGCATCACGCCGCCCGCTTATAACGCGGGGCGCCTTGCGCGCCCCGTCGATTGGTAAAGGTTGTTACTCAGATCGCTTTGAGCGTGCCTTTTGGCAGCGTGGCGGCGATGGCGCCCTTCTGGAACTTCATTTCTACGGTGTCGGAAACTTCCAGAACCACGAAAGCATCGGAAACCTTGGTGATCTTGCCGGCGATGCCGCCAGTGGTCACAACTTCGTCACCTTTCTGCAGGCTGCCCAGCAGGTTTTTCTGCTCTTTGGCACGCTTGGCCTGTGGACGCCAGATCATCAGGTAGAAGATGACCAGGAAGCCGACCAGGAAAATCCACTCGAAACCACCGCCCATAGGGCCGGCAGCAGCAGGCGCAGCGGCATCAGCCATGGCGTTAGAGATAAAAAAGCTCATTTAGCACTCCAGTTGCAAATAGTGAATCTTAGGGTCGGAAAACTCAGTCCAAGGGCGGCACAGGGAGCCCGCGCTTGGCATAGAAGGCATCGACGAAGGCGGCCAATGTACCCTGTTGAATAGCCTCGCGCAAACCAGCCATCAGGACTTGGTAGTGACGCAAATTGTGGATGGTATTCAACATGCTACCCAGCATTTCCCCACACTTGTCCAGATGGTGCAGATAAGCACGGGAGAAGTTCTGGCAGGTGTAGCAATCACAGGTGGGATCCAGCGGCGAATCATCATGGCGATGGAACGCGTTACGGATCTTCAGCACGCCTGTATCGATGAACAGATGCCCATTGCGGGCATTACGGGTTGGCATCACGCAATCGAACATGTCCACACCGCGGCGCACACCCTCTACGAGATCTTCCGGTTTGCCAACGCCCATAAGGTAACGAGGTTTGTCAGCCGGCATCAGGCCCGGCAGGTAATCCAGCACCTTGATCATTTCGTGCTTGGGCTCGCCCACCGACAAACCGCCGATGGCCAGGCCGTCAAAGCCGATTTTGTCCAGACCTTCCAGCGAGCGTTTGCGCAGGCTTTCATGCATGCCGCCCTGGACGATACCGAACAGCGCGGCCGTGTTGTCGCCGTGGGCGTTCTTCGAGCGCTGGGCCCAACGCAGGGACAACTCCATGGAAATCCGCGCGACGTCTTCGTCAGCCGGGTACGGCGTGCACTCGTCAAAAATCATCACGATGTCGGAACCCAGGTCACGCTGTACCTGCATCGACTCTTCCGGGCCCATGAACACTTTGGAACCGTCGACCGGCGAGGCGAAGGTCACGCCCTCTTCCTTGATCTTGCGCATGGCGCCCAGGCTGAACACCTGGAAACCACCCGAGTCGGTCAGGATCGGGCCTTGCCACTTCATGAAGTCATGCAGGTCGCCGTGCTTCTTGATCACTTCCGTACCTGGGCGCAGCCACAAGTGGAAAGTGTTGCCGAGGATGATCTCGGCACCGGTGGCGACGATGTCACGCGGCAGCATGCCTTTGACGGTGCCGTAGGTGCCGACCGGCATGAAAGCCGGGGTCTCGACGGTGCCGCGCGGAAAGGTCAGGCGACCGCGTCGGGCCTTGCCGTCAGTGGCAAGCAGTTCAAACGACATACGACTCATAAGGTTCCCTCTGGGCCGCGTGGCGCCGGGTTACGGGTGATAAACATCGCATCACCGTAGCTGAAAAAACGGTACTCGTTAGCGATGGCGGCTTGATAAGCGGCCATGGTTTCCGGGTAACCGGCAAATGCCGACACCAGCATCAAAAGCGTGGATTCGGGCAAATGGAAGTTGGTCACCAGGCAATCGACCACATGGAATGGCCGGCCTGGGAAGATAAAGATATCGGTATCGCCGCTGAACGGCTTGAGCACGCCATCACGCGCCGCGCTTTCCAACGAGCGTACGCTGGTGGTTCCCACGGCCACGACTCGCCCACCACGCGCCTTGCACGCGGCGACAGCGTCCACCACCTCCTGGCTGACCTCCAACCACTCGCTGTGCATATGGTGGTCTTCGATGTTATCCACACGCACCGGCTGAAACGTACCGGCCCCCACGTGCAGGGTCACATAGGCAGTCTCGACGCCCTTGGCGGCAATCGCGTCCAGCAGGGGCTGGTCAAAATGCAGGCCCGCAGTCGGCGCGGCAACGGCACCAAGGCGCTGGGAGTACACCGTCTGATAGCGCTCGCGGTCCGAGTCTTCGTCGGGGCGATCTATATAGGGCGGCAGCGGCATATGGCCGACGCGCTCCAACAGCGGCAATACCTCTTCGGCAAACTTGAGTTCGAACAGCGCATCATGACGCGCAACCATCTCGGCTTCGCCACCGCCATCGATGAGGATGCTTGAACCCGGTTTCGGCGACTTGCTGGAGCGCACGTGAGCCAGTACGCGATGACTGTCCAGCACCCGTTCCACCAGAATTTCCAGCTTGCCACCGGAAGCTTTCTGGCCAAACAGCCGCGCCGGAATCACCCGGGTATTGTTGAACACCATCAGATCGCCCGGGCGCAAATGCTCAAGCAAATCAGTGAATTGACGGTGTGCGAGGGCGCCACTCACCCCGTCCAGGGTCAGCAGTCGACTGGCGCGACGCTCGGCCAAAGGATGGCGAGCGATCAGCGAATCAGGGAGTTCAAAAGTAAAGTCAGCAACGCGCATGATGGAGTTCGTCTAGCAGGGCCGGGAAGTCTAGCGGAAATAGTGAAAATTGACCATGAAAGGTGATTGACCAACGGTAATCTCATCTCTATACTTCGCCGCCATTGAGCCCTGATGGCGGAATTGGTAGACGCGGCGGATTCAAAATCCGTTTTCGAAAGGAGTGGGAGTTCGAGTCTCCCTCGGGGCACCAAGATTTTCCTTTAAAATCAAGCACTTACCAGCTTACGGTTTTAAAGTTTTGGAAGTAATTTTTGGAAGTGTTTTTGGAACTTCCAAATCAAAGAGCCCGGCCCACGCGCCGGGTTTTTTATTGCTCAAAAATCGCTCAAAGCCGCAGCCTGCAAGGGTTCCTCTGACAAAAGCCCCTCCCCTCAAAACGATCAGGCTGTAAATGCCTCTTTTCGCTTTTCCAAAGCCTCCGCTCCAAGCAATCCCTTAAGGCAATCCTTCCCGCGCAGCGGAATGCATCAAATGCTAGATTCTCGAATCTTCCGAGGATTTCTACCATCATGCTCATGCAGTTCTTTACCGGCCTCTTGCCTACCCTGACACCCGATAACACCAAGATCCATTTGGCACAGCACAATGGGATCGAACACCCAATGGACGTGTACCTGGCTGGTGACTTTGATGAGTGGCAGTCGTGGCAGTCGAGGAAGAATTTCGAGTGCCGATACGTCATCGGCCTTGTTGAGATCCCAGAGTCCAAGAAATGGCTCCTAGCTGGGATCTACGATTCGTTGAAGGTGAAGGAGGTACGCCAAGGCAAGGTCAATCGTGATTACGTTTACGAATACCGCCGTGTGCCAGAGTTCGAAGAGCTGGCGGGACGTTTGGTCTTGGAGTACAAAAAACCAAGGGCAAACTACCTGCACCTCAAGACATGCATGCCCACGATGAAGCTGTCCGAAATTCTAGAAAGGAAAATGACCGTGGGGGGATTCCCCGGCTTCAAGGATGTAGACATTAGCTTCCAAGAATTGAAAATCATCGCCAGGGAAGGGATCGTGTCGTGGCAGACTGCTTTGAGCAGCGTTGCAGGCGTTTACCTGATATCCGACCGCACCGAGGGTGAACACCAGCTATATGTAGGCTCTGCCACGGGCACAGGTGGCTTGTGGGATCGGTGGGTGACGTACTCAAAGAATGGGCATGGTGGTAACACCCGCATACGTGACCTTCACCTGAAGCGTGGTGAGTCCTTTTCTGAACATTTCAGATTCAGCATCTTAGAGATTGCCGATAAGCACACAGGCGTTGAAGAGATGAAGCGAAAGGAGATTCATTGGAAACAGAGACTGTTGACTCGTGACAGTGGATTGAATGGCAATTAATTACTACCTTTAGAATCGTCAATCTATGACTTCAAGTGAGACCTATGCACCCACTATCGAAAGAGGCAGAAGCACTTCAGAACATCCTTGTCTCACAGGCGACAGGAGGAAACGAGGACGATACGTCTTACGTCATGCTTCGCCGCGCAATTTTGGATGATCCAACCCTCAACACAATGGCGCCGCCCCTGCTCAACACCTGCAGGAGCCTTGGGCAATTCTGGCAGTTTATAAAGAACAAATACGGTACATACGCTGAGCGTAGAACGTATCTGTGGGACGAATTTCGTCCACTTCTTGATTTTGTAGAGAAAGGCGGATTTTCACCCGCCGACCACGTTGTGTCTGGCGCTATCGACAGGTTTGACTCGGAGCATGTGAGGACTGCGTGGACGAAATCTCTTGAACGACGCACTACTGATCCAGAGGGCGCAATTACAATGGCTCGCACTCTTCTCGAGTCTGTATGCAAACATATTCTTGATGATGCAGGATCGAAATACGAGGACAGTCCCGACTTAAGGATGGTCTGAAGTAG
>NZ_JACAQP010000029.1:0-90719 GCF_013387025.1 Pseudomonas reactans
GCTACTTCAGACCATCCCTAGGGAAAAACCTTACATGACTATCGTCCAAAACCCGTAGAACGCCCACTAGGCAAACTTTCCGACGAAGTGCACATTGATCGCCCTTCCGCAGATGTCTGACGAGTGTGCTGGGAGATTGATGAGAACTGCTGAGAACCGTATGTCCGACCACGATATTTTGAGTGATGCCGAGCGCGAGGCGCTGAGCGCCGTGATGCTGGAGCCTGATTTACCGCCACAACGCGTGTTGATCGTCGACGACGACAAGGACGCACGCGAACTGCTGGCGGAAATCCTGGGGCTGGATGGTATTCGCTGCATGACCGCCGACAGTGGTGAGGCGGCGTGGGATTTATTGAAGACCAGCAGCTCCATCGGTTTGCTGATCACCGACCTGCGCATGGCGCCCAGCAATGGCCTGGAACTCATCCGACAAGTGCGTGAATCTACGCGTGCGGCGCTGCCGATCATCATCATGTCGGGGGACGCCGAGGCGCCGGACGTGATTGATGCGATGCATTTGAGCGTGGTGGATTTTTTGCTGAAGCCAATTGATAGCGTGAAGTTGGCGAAGATGGTGAAGCGGGAGTTGGGGATGGCGCAGTAGATGCCGCTGGTCGAGACTGTTAATTCTGACAGTAGATGGACTGAAGTCGCACTTGTTTACTGAGTGAGAGGACGCTGACGCTTGATCAGCATGCCCTACTTGGGAAGCAGGGGTTCATCATGACGGCTATTAAATCGGGTTTTTCAAAAGAAGAATGGAAACAGGCTCGCGCTAAAATCAATGAAAGTGATGCGTTCATTCTGATTATCACAAATGGTGCCGCAGATTTTTTTCGAGCGAAGATTGTGAGTGGATCGAAGCAGGGCACTTCAATTTACAGAGACGTTCTGCCCAGCCGCGAGCGCGTGAATTGGCGGTACGAGGAGGCATTAACTGATGGACTACATGAATTTGAAGTGGATAATTTAATTCAGTTTGAATATGTAAATGCCTCCGGAACTTCGTTTTATCCCTCCGATCCCCCCGAACCCTTCCATCCTGGCAAAATTATTGTCACGGTTGAGAATCATGCAGATGGTAGCTTCACCCACTCGGGAATACTGTTGAATGTACATGTCTCAGCAGGCCAAGAGCATGCTTCAGTTAACGGTACTTATGTGTTTCATGGTTTCTGAAGTCGACCCTGCGTTGTAGGGACCAAGACGCCCTGATCGAATGATCAGGGCGTCTTGGTTTTTCAGCGGTTACTCAAAGACCATTCCTAGCCTTGAACTCCCGACGCCGACGGTGCAACACCGGCTCGGTATACCCATTCGGCTGCTTGGTCCCTTCAATCACCAACTCCACGGCCGCCTGAAACGCGATATTGCTATCGAAGTCCGGGGCCAGCGGGCGGTACAGCTTATCCCCAGCGTTCTGACGGTCCACCACCGGCGCCATGCGCTTGAGGCTTTCCATGACCTGGTCTTGGTTGACGATGCCGTGGCGCAGCCAGTTGGCGATGTGTTGGCTGGAGATGCGCAGGGTGGCGCGGTCTTCCATCAGGCCCACATCGTTGATGTCCGGCACTTTCGAGCAACCGACGCCCTGGTCGATCCAACGGACCACATAACCCAGGATGCCCTGGGCGTTGTTGTCCAGTTCGTTGCGGATCTCTTCGTCGGACCAATCGGTGTTGCTGGCCAGAGGAATAGTCAGGATGTCGTCCACCGACGCACGCTCGCGCTTGGCCAACTCGGCCTGGCGGGCAAACACGTCCACCTTGTGATAGTGCAACGCGTGCAGCGCAGCCGCCGTTGGCGATGGCACCCAAGCGGTGTTGGCGCCGGCCAATGGGTGGGCGATTTTCTGTTCGAGCATCGCCGCCATCAGGTCGGGCATGGCCCACATGCCTTTACCGATCTGCGCGCGACCTTGCAGGCCGGTGCTCAAACCGATATCGACGTTCCAGTTTTCGTAGGCGCCGATCCATTTTTCCGCCTTCATCGCGGCCTTGCGCACCATCGCGCCGGCTTCCATGGAGGTGTGGATCTCGTCGCCGGTACGGTCAAGGAAGCCGGTGTTGATAAACACCACGCGCTCGCTGGCCGCCTTGATGCAGGCCTTGAGGTTGACCGTAGTACGGCGCTCCTCGTCCATGATCCCGACTTTCAGCGTGTTACGTGGCAGGCTCAGTACGTCTTCGATGCGGCCGAACAGCTCGTTGGTGAACGCGGCTTCTTCCGGGCCGTGCATCTTCGGCTTAACGATGTACACCGAACCGGTGCGGCTGTTCTTGCGGCTGTTGTTGCCGTTGAGGCTGTGGGTCGCGGCGAGGCTGGTGACCAGGCCGTCGAGGATGCCTTCCGGCACTTCGTTGCCGTCTTTGTCGAGGATCGCATCGATGGTCATCAGATGACCCACGTTGCGCACGAACAACAGCGAGCGACCGTGCAGCGTCACGTCCTGGCCATCCACGCCGGTATAAACGCGGTCGGCGTTCATCGTGCGGGTGAAGGTCTTGCCGCCCTTGGCCACTTCTTCGGCCAGGTCGCCCTTCATCAGGCCGAGCCAGTTGCGGTAAATAACCACTTTGTCGTCGGCATCGACGGCGGCGACGGAGTCTTCGCAGTCCATGATGGTGGTCAGCGCGGCTTCCATCAGCACATCTTTGACGCCGGCGGCGTCGGTCTGGCCGACCGGGGTGCTGGCGTCGATCTGGATTTCGAAGTGCAGGCCATTATGTTTCAGCAAGATCGCAATCGGCTCAGCCGCAGGGCCCTGGAAACCGATCAACTGTGCGTCGTCGCGCAGGCCGCTGTTGCTGCCGCCCTTGAGGCTGACAATCAGAGTGCCGTCGACGATCTTGTAGCCGGTCGAGTCGGCGTGGCTGCCGGCGCTGAGCGGTGCGGCCTCATCGAGGAAGGCGCGGGCGAAGGCGATGACTTTGTCGCCACGCACTTTGTTGTAACCCTGGCCCTTTTCGGCGCCGTCGGCTTCGCTGATGGCGTCGGTGCCATACAGCGCGTCGTACAGCGAGCCCCAGCGCGCATTCGAGGCGTTGAGGGCAAAGCGGGCGTTCATCACCGGCACTACCAGCTGCGGGCCGGCCATGCGGGCGATCTCGTCATCGACGTTTTGGGTCGTGGCCTGGAAATCTGCGGCTTCTGGCAGCAGGTATCCAATATCTTGCAGGAAGGCTTTGTAGGCCACCGGGTCGTGCGCCTGGCCGGCATGAGTCTGGTGCCAGGTATCGATCCGCGCTTGGAAATCGTCGCGTTTGGCGAGTAGGGCTTTGTTCTTCGGGGCCAGGTCATGGATGACCTTGTCGGCACCGGCCCAGAACTGGTCGGCAGTAATGCCGGTGCCGGGAATGGCTTCGTTGTTCACGAAGTCGAACAGGACTTTGGCGACCTGCAGGCCACCGACTTGAACGTGTTCAGTCATTGCTTGCCTCACTCTGCACAGCTTAAGCGCTTTTTAGATTTTCATTATGTAGTGCCAGGTTGCGCATACTACATGATGACTTGCGGTTGTGAAAATTAGACTAAATACGTCGTTTAGCGACCCACTTTGGTCGTACGGTCACAGCGGAGAACCGGATGTTCTCAAAAAACTATTGGATTGTTCCAGATAAATATAAAAATGGTACACGATTTGTTTTCAAACGCACCTGCGTCCACCTTGTAGGAGCGAGCTTGCTCGCGAAAAACGAATAGGCGACGCGAGCTGTCTGAAAGAGCTGCGTTATCGTTGACGTATTTCGCGAGCAAGCTCGCTCCTACAGGTCATGCACCAGAGGGCTTTGCCATGGACCATCTTGTACTCACAATTATCGCTGCCGACAAACCCGGACTGGTTGAACGCATCGCGCAGAACATCGCCGCCCACGGTGGCAACTGGCTGGAAAGCCGCATGGCGCACATGGCCGGACAGTTTGCCGGGATCCTGCGGGTCAGTGTGCCTGCAGAGAACCGTCAGGCGTTGGTGGGGGCGCTGGAGGATTTATCCACCCATGGCATTCGCGTGTTGGTGGGCGAGGGCAGCAGCGGGCAGGCCTCGTCGTCCAAGTCGATCATGATGACGCTGGTGGGCAATGACCGTGCGGGCATTGTGCGTGAGATCACGGCACTGTTGAGCAAGCAAGGCGTGAACCTGGAGAGCCTGAGCACCGATGTGCGCCCGGCGCCCATGAGCGGTGATCCGTTGTTTACCGCCGAGGCGCTGTTGCAGGTGCCGACCGCGTTATCCCTGGACACCTTGCAGTTGTCCCTGGAAACCCTGGCCGATGACTTGATGGTGGAACTGCATCACGAGGAATAAATCACGAGGAATAATCTGCCCACAGGGTTATGCATGGAAATCTTGCATGGGCCTGTGGATAACCTGTAGAGACCCCTCGCCAGGCCACGCCGGCCGGGGTTCTTCGCGGATTGAGCAAAAAACGAGCAATTTCAAAAGCTTGTGCACAAATGGCGGGGATCAGGTTGTGGATAACCTTGGGGTGGATGCCTGCAAGCCATGTCCGCTGTGGCTTGCAGAGGTTTGTACGTTATTTGATCAGCGTTTGCGCGCGCTGAGCCAGATATCCACGCTGTACACCACCAGGCCCGCCCAGATGAAGGCGAAGGCGGTCAGGGTGCTTGGTGCCAGGTGTTCGCCGAACAGCAGCACGGCTTCCAGCAACACCAGGGTCGGTGCGACGTACTGCAAAAAGCCCAGCGCGGTGTAGGGCAAATGCCGTGCGGCGGCGTTGAAACACACCAGCGGGATCAGCGTCACCGGGCCGGCCGCTACCAGCCACCAAGCTTCGGACGTACTCCAGAATGCCATCTGCGCGCTATGGGCGGTCGGGTTGAACAGCAGCCAGGCAATCGCAATCGGCACCAGCATCCAGGTTTCCACCACCAGCCCCGGCAGCGCCTTGACCGGCGCCTGCTTGCGAATCAGCCCGTAGAAGCCAAAGGTCAACGCCAGCACCAGCGACACCCATGGCAAGCTGCCGACCTGCCACACCTGTTGCGCCACACCCACGGCTGCCAGCCCGACGGCGACCCACTGCAAGCGGCGCAGGCGCTCACCCAGGATCAGCATGCCCAGCACCACGTTCACCAATGGGTTGATGTAGTAACCCAGGCTCGCCTCCAGCATGCGCCCGGTGTTCACCGACCACACATAGGTCAGCCAGTTACCCGCGATCAGTGAGCCACTGAGGGCCAGGATCGCCAGGCGCTTGGGGTTGTCGCGCAATTCGCGGAACCAGCCGGGGTGCTTCCACACCATCAACAGCAAACCGCCGAACAGTGCCGACCACAACACGCGGTGCACGATGATCTCGGCGGCGGGCACGCTGGCGATGGCTTTGAAGTAGAGCGGGAACAGACCCCAGATGACGTAGGCGCTCAGGCCCAGGATGTACCCCTTGCGGGGGTTGGCGGCTTGCATTGCAGAATCCTTGCTTAGGCAGCTAACAAAGCGCGATTGTAAGGATATTTGTCCGTCAAAACAGCTTCAATGGCTCTTCATTCAAGGCGGCCAATTGTTCGCGCAACGCCAACACCTGATCGCCCCAATAACGCTCGCTGCCAAACCACGGAAAGCTGTGGGGAAACGCCGGGTCGTCCCAGCGCCGTGCCAGCCAGGCGCTGTAGTGCATCAGGCGCAAGGCGCGCAGGGGTTCGATCAGCGCAAGTTCACGCGGGTCGAAGTCATGGAATTCCTGGTAGCCGTCCATCAATTCCGACAACTGTCCCAGACATTCCTGACGGTCGCCGGCGAGCATCATCCACAGGTCCTGTACCGCCGGGCCCATGCGGCAGTCGTCCAGGTCGACGATGTGGAACATCTCGTCGCGGCACATCATGTTGCCGGGGTGGCAATCGCCGTGCATGCGGATGTTCTTGTGCGGCGTGGCTTTGTACACCTCTTCCACACGCTTGAGCAGGTCGCGTGCCACGGACTCGTAGGCCGGCAGCAGGCTCTTGGGGATGAAATTGCCTTCCAGCAGCGTGGTGAGCGAGTCGTGACCGAAGTTCTTCACGCCCAAGGCTTCGCGGTGTTCGAACGGGCGGGTGGAGCCCACCGCATGCAAACGGCCGAGCAATTGCCCAAGGCGATACAGCTGATCGAGATTGCCCGGCTCCGGCGCACGGCCGCCACGGCGGGGGAACAGGGTGAAGCGGAAACCGGCGTGTTCGAACAGACTTTCGCCGTTGTGGATCAGTGGAGCAACCACCGGCACTTCGCATTCGGCCAGTTCGAAGGTGAAGCGGTGTTCTTCGAGGATCGCCTCGTTGGTCCAGCGCTGCGGCCGATAGAACTTGGCGATCAGCGGTTCCGAGTCTTCGATGCCCACTTGATAGACGCGGTTTTCGTAGCTGTTGAGCGCCAGGACGCGGGCATCGCTGAGGAAACCGATGCTTTCGACAGCGTCGAGCACCAGGTCGGGCGTGAGTGTTTCAAACGGGTGGGCCATGCGAACTCCTGCGCGCAGCAGGGCGCCGCGTCCGGCCGGGTATGGTAACCCTGTAGGAGCGAGCTTGCTCGCGAAAAACCTGAGCGCGCCTCGGGGCGTCAGGCTTTGCGCGTTTTCGTTGACGTTTTTCGCGGGCAAGCCCGCTCCTACAGGGACTGTGGTCTATCAGGCGCCGACGATGCCGCCATCATCCCGCCGAATTGCCATCACCGACGAGCGAGGCTTGCCATTCGGCAGATGCTCCGGCCAGGTCGAGCCGCCGGTTTCGCCGGGATGCTGGATCCCTACAAACAGCGTCTTCTGATCCGGCGAGAAGCTGATGCCCGTCACTTCACAGGCCACCGGTCCGACCATGAAGCGGCGGATTTCTCCGGTGGAAGGGTCGGCGCAGAGCATCTGGTTGTTGCCCATGCCGGCGAAGTCACCCGCGTTGCTGTAGTCCCCATCCGTAAGAATCCACAGGCGTCCAGCCTTGTCGAAGCCCAATCCGTCTGGACTGTTGAACATGTTCTGCGGGTTGATGTTCGACGAGCCACCTTTGGGCGTACCGGCGTGCACGCCCGGGTTGCCGGCCACCACGAACAGGTCCCAGCTGAATTCCGTGGCGCCGTGGTTATCAGCGTCGGCCTTCCAGCGCAGGATCTGGCCGTAGACGTTTTTCTCACGCGGGTTGGGGCCGCCCACCGGTTGGCCGTCTTCACCGCGCTTGGCGTTGTTGGTCAGGGTGCAATAGACCTGGCCGTCGGTGGGGCTGACCACGATCCATTCCGGGCGGTCCATGCGCGTGGCTTTCACCACACTGGCGGCGAGGCGCGCGTGGATCAGCACTTCGGCCTGGCTGGAGAAGCCGGTGCTGGCGTCGATGCCGTTTTTACCGTGGGTCAGCTCGACCCATTGGCCTTTGCCCTTGGGGTGATCGGCGTTGCCATCGCCCGCGTCGAAGATCGCGACATACAAGGTGCCGTGGTCGAGCAGGTCTTTGTTGGCCTTTGGATTTTTGTGGTTGATCTTGTCGCGGCTGACGAACTTGTAGATGAACTCGCCGCGCTCATCGTCGCCCATGTACACCACGGCGCGGCCGTCGCGGGTTTCTGCCAGGGCCGCGTTTTCATGCTTGAAGCGGCCCAGGGCGGTGCGCTTGGCCGGGGTGGATTGCGGGTCGAACGGGTCGATTTCCACCACCCAACCGTGGCGGTTGAGTTCGTTGGGGTTCTTCGCCATATCGAAACGAGGGTCGTGTTGATGCCAGTTGATATCTTTGCTGGCGGCGACCACGCCATAGCGTTTCTGCCCGGCATCGAAGGTCTGTTGTGGGTTGCTGCTACCGAAGCAGTCCGTGAAGTTCTCTTCACACGTCAGATAAGTGCCCCACGGCGTCTTGCCGTTGGCGCAGTTCTGGAAGGTGCCCAGGGCCTTTTTGCCAGATTTGTCGGCGCTGGTTTTGAGCCAGTCGTGACCGGCGGCCGGGCCGCTGAGGCGGATCGGCGAATTACCGTGGATGCGGCGGTTGTAGCGCGAGTCCTGCACGAACTGCCAGGTGTCGCCCTTGCGCCGCACTTCGATGACCGACACGCCTTCGCTGGCCTGGGCCTTGTGCACGTCTTCGGCCGACTGCGGCGCGCCACCGTGGGCGAAGAGGTAGCGGTAGTTGGTGTATTCGTTGTTGATCGCCATCAGCGCGCGGTTGTCGTCGCCGGGAAAGGCAAACAGGCTCATGCCATCGTTATTGTCGCCGAACTGCTGTTCCTGGGCCTTGGCCGTGCCGTTGCCGGACGGGTCGAAGGCCGGCGCGTTCTTGCTCAGCGGCTGGCCCCAGCTGATCAGCACCGAAGCGCTATAGCCCGGCGGCAGAGTGATTGCGTCGCTGGTGGCGGCGGCGATGCTGGTAAAACCCAGCAAGGGGCTGGCGCTGGCGGCGTTGACGGCGAGGGCGCTGCGGGTCAGCAGGTTGCCACCCAGAAACATCGCGGCGCCACACAGGGCACCGGCGCCGATAAAGCGGCGACGGGTGAGGCCGACCATCTGTTCAAGGTCGGTGGCTTGGTTTTCTTCTAATAGGCTCATCTCAGGCTCCCTGCGGTTTTTGCAGACACCATAAGGAGCGGGCGTGACGAAATTGTTGCAGTTTAAATAGCGGGCCGCTTACACCGGCGTGCCGAGCAGCACATTGCTCGGCGCAAATTGCACCTGGATCGCTTTGCCTTCGGTCACACGCAGCGCCTTGAGCGCGGCGGGCTGCGCCAGGGCGCATAAAACCTGGCCGTTGGGCAGTGTGACGCGCACTTCGCTGGGCCCGTCCTCTGCGTCGAGAACGGCGTCGACGATGCCGCTCATGCAATTGTGTCCAGTTGTTGCGGGAGCCTCGGGTGCCAGCAACTCCAGCCAGCCGGCTTTGATCAGTGCGACCACTTCCACGCCAGTTTCCAGCTCCAGTCGCTGCGTGCTGTCATGGGTAATCTGTGCAGCCAGGGTCAGCCCGCCGGCCAGTTGCAGGCGGATCAGATCATTGCGGCCATGCTGCTCGATGGCGACGACCTGACCATGCAGTTGATTACGCGCGCTGGTGCGCAGCATCAGGCGGCCGAGCAGGTTGAAGTCGCTGGCAGCTTCGTCCGAGCCCAGCACTTCGGCCTGCACCGCTTGCAGGCGCTGGTAAAGACGCAGCACGCGCTCGCCTTCTGCCGTCAGCTTGGCACCGCCGCCGCCCTTGCCGCCGACGCTGCGTTCCACCAGCGGTTTTTGCGCCAGGTTGTTCAACTCGTCGATAGCATCCCACGCCGCCTTGTAACTCAAGCCGGCACTTTTTGCCGCGCGGGTGATGGAGCCCTGCTCGGCGATATGCGCCAGCAAGGCAATGCGCTGGGGACGGCGGATGATGTGTTGGCTGAGGGACGTTGGCAGAGACATGGGGATACGCTTCGATGTGATGGACCGAACGTTGCGGGCAAGGTGGGACGGAGTCAAGTCAACTGCCCGGTTTGGGCGTGCGGGCCAGGCAGTACACATCGACCTGTCGCGCCCCGGCGTTCATCAGCAACCGCGCCAGGCTGTGGGCGGTGGCGCCGGTGGTGAGCACGTCGTCCACCAGTGCGAAGTGACGGCCTTGTACCTTGGCGTCGGGCGCCAGGGCGAAGGCGCCGAGCAGGTTGCGTTGGCGGGTCTTGGCATCGAGGGCCTGTTGGGCGACGGTTTCATGGGGGCGTAACAACAGGTGTTCATCGTAGGGGATGTTCAAATCGCTGCTGAGCCAGCGCGCGAGCATCAAGGCCTGGTTATAGCCGCGTTCACGCAGGCGCTTGCGCGCCATCGGCACCGGCAGCAGGCAGTCGGGGCGAGTGAGTTCGGTGTTGTCGAAGCGATGTTGCAGGTGCTGGGTCAACAGTCGCGCCAGCATCTGCCCCAGGGGCCAGCGCGCTTGGTGCTTGAAGCGGCTGATCAGGCTGTCGACCGGAAAGCTGTAGGTCCAGGGCGCAATCACCTGTTTAAAGGCCGGCGGATGTTTCTGGCATTGGCCGCAGATCAAGCCCTCCATCGGCAGGGGCAGGGCGCACAGGTTGCAGTGTTCTATCAGCCACGGCAGCTCGGTTTCGCAGACGTTGCACACAGAGTCGGCTGATTCCGTTGCCTCATCGCAGAGTAAACAGGTTTGAGTGTTTATTGACCAGATGTAAACCTGGTGTTTGTAGTCTGGTTGACAGTGCATGAATCTTCCTTAAATATGCCGAGCATCCGTGTCGTGCCTGTGGGTATTGCCCTTCCCGCAGCGCTTGCCAAAGCATAATCAAGGAATCGCCCATGAGCGCCAGCACCACCGCCACCTTGCGTCACGATTGGTCCCTCGCCGAAGTCAAAGCGCTGTTCGTGCAGCCGTTCAATGACCTGCTGTTCCAGGCGCAGACCGTGCACCGCGCGCATTTCGACGCCAACCGTGTACAAGTGTCGACGCTGCTCTCGATCAAGACCGGCGCCTGCCCGGAAGATTGCAAATATTGTCCGCAGTCTGGCCACTACAACACTGGCCTGGAAAAAGAGAAGCTGATGGAAGTGCAAAAGGTCCTCGAAGAGGCTGCCCGCGCCAAAGCCATCGGCTCGACCCGCTTCTGCATGGGCGCCGCCTGGAAGCACCCGTCGGCTAAAGACATGCCCTACGTGCTGCAGATGGTCAAAGGCGTGAAGGCCATGGGCCTGGAAACCTGCATGACCCTTGGCCGCCTCGATCAGGACCAGACCGAAGCCCTGGCCCAGGCGGGCCTGGACTATTACAACCACAACCTCGATACCTCGCCCGAGTTCTACGGCAGCATCATCACCACCCGTACCTACAGCGAACGCCTGCAAACCCTGGCCTACGTGCGGGATTCGGGGATGAAGATTTGCTCCGGTGGCATCCTCGGCATGGGCGAGTCCCTCGATGACCGCGCCAACTTGCTGATCCAACTGGCCAACCTGCCGGAGCATCCGGAGTCGGTGCCAATTAACATGTTGGTCAAGGTGGCCGGTACGCCGCTGGAAAACGCCGAAGACATCGACCCATTCGACTTCATCCGCATGCTCGCCGTGGCGCGCATCCTGATGCCGCAGTCCCATGTACGCCTGTCGGCCGGTCGTGAAGCGATGAACGAGCAGATGCAGGCCCTGGCGTTCTTCGCCGGCGCCAACTCGATTTTCTACGGCGACAAACTGTTGACCACCGCCAACCCGCAGGCGGACAAGGACATGCAACTGTTCTCACGCCTGGGCATCCTGCCGGAAGCCCGTGAAGAACACGCGGATGAAGTGCATCAGGCGGCGATCGAGCAGGCGCTGGTGGAGCAGAAAAGCAGCGAGCAGTTCTATAACGCTGTGGTGTGAGGGATGTCTTTCGATCTCGCCGCGCGCCTCGCTGCCCGCCGTGCCGAACACCTTTATCGCCAGCGCCCGCTGCTCGACAGCCCCCAAGGCCCGGAAGTGGTGGTGGACGGCAAGCCGCTGCTGGCGTTTTGCAATAACGATTACCTGGGCCTGGCCAATCACCCACAAGTGATTGAAGCCTGGCGCGCCGGTGCGTCCCGCTGGGGCGTGGGCGGCGGTGCTTCGCACCTGGTGGTCGGGCATGCGACGCCGCACCATGAGTTGGAAGAAGCGTTGGCCGACCTCACCGGTCGTCCGCGTGCGTTGCTGTTTACCACCGGCTACATGGCCAACCTCGGTGCGGTCACGGCGTTGGTGGGGCAGGGCGATACGGTGCTGGAAGACCGACTCAACCATGCCTCGCTGCTGGATGCGGGCTTGCTGTCGGGGGCGCGTTTCAATCGCTACTTGCATAACGACGCCGGGAGCCTGGCCAAGCGCCTGGAGAAAGCCACCGGCAATACCCTGGTGGTCACCGATGGCGTGTTCAGCATGGACGGCGACTTGGCCGACCTGCCCGCGCTGGCCCGTGAAACCAAGGCCAAGGGCGCCTGGTTGATGGTGGATGATGCCCATGGTTTCGGCCCATTGGGTGCCAACGGCGGCGGTATCGTCGAGCACTTCGGCCTGAGCCAGGAGGACGTGCCGGTACTGGTTGGCACCCTTGGCAAGGCGTTCGGCACGGCCGGCGCTTTTGTGGCGGGCAGTGAAGAGCTGATCGAAAGCCTGATCCAGTTCGCGCGCCCGTACATCTACACCACCAGCCAACCGCCGGCCCTGGCCTGCGCCACCTTGAAAAGCCTGGAGCTGCTGCGCATCGAGCATTGGCGGCGTGAGCACCTCAACGGCCTGATCCGTCAGTTCCGCCAGGGTGCCGAGCAGCTCGGGCTGGACTTGATGGACAGCTTCACGCCGATCCAGCCGATCCTGATCGGCGACAGCGCCAAGGCCATGCGCCTGTCGCAGATGCTGCGCGAGCGCGGCCTGATGGTGACCGCGATCCGCCCACCGACCGTGCCGGCCGGCAGTGCGCGTTTGCGCGTGACGTTGACGGCGGCCCACACCGAGGCGCAGGTGCAGCTATTGTTAAACGCATTGGAAGCGTGTTTCCGCGTATTGAGTAGTTCGGAGCCCGACCATGCGTGATCGACTGATATTGCTGCCCGGCTGGGGCCTCGGCGTATCGCCGCTGGAACCGTTGGCCGCTGCATTGCAGGGCCTGGACGAACACCTGCAGGTGCAGATTGAACCGTTGCCCGCACTGGATTCCAGCAACCTGGAAGAATGGCTCGACGAACTTGACGCCACGCTGCCGGACAACGCCTGGCTGGGCGGTTGGTCGCTGGGTGGCATGCTGGCTTCGGAGCTGGCGGCGCGGCGTGGCGAACGCTGCTGCGGCTTGCTCACGCTGGCGAGCAACCCGTGTTTTGTTGCCCATGAGGGTTGGCCGAGTGCGATGCCTGCCGAGACCTTCGATGCGTTTCTTGCCGGTTGCCACGCCGACTCCCAAGTTACCCTCAAGCGCTTCGGTTTGCTGTGCGCCAAAGGCGCCGAAGACCCGCGTGGATTGTCGCGCTTGCTGGTCAGCGGCGCACCCAATACCCCATCCAATGTGCTGATGCCCGGCCTCGAACTGCTCGCTCAACTCGACACCCGTGAAGCCTTGCTGGCGTATCGCGGCCCGCAGTTGCACCTGTTCGCCGGGCTGGACGGATTGGTGCCCGCCGAAGCCGCCAGCGACCTGCTGGCGTTGCTGCCCGATGTTGAAATCGGCCTGATTGAACAGGCCGGCCACGCGTTTCTTCTAGAAGACCCCCACGGTGTCGCGGGGGCCATCCAGGCTTTTTTGCATGAGTGCGTCGATGACTGATTTATCCCACGCCCCGCTGCCAGGCGCGTTGCCCGACAAGCGCCAGGTGGCGGCGTCCTTTTCCCGTGCTGCCGCCAGTTACGACAGCGTTGCCGAGTTACAGCGCGCAGTGGGCAGCCAATTGCTGGCACGCTTGCCGGCTGACATTGCGCCGCAACGCTGGCTGGACATGGGCTGCGGCACCGGTTATTTCAGCCGCGTGCTGGCCGAGCGTTTGCCCGCCAGCCAAGGCATTGCACTGGACATCGCCGAAGGCATGCTCAATCACGCACGCCCATTGGGTGGTGCCCAGCACTTCATCGCCGGCGACGCCGAACGCTTGCCGCTTAAAACTGACAGCTTGGAGCTGATCTTCTCCTCCCTCGCGGTGCAGTGGTGCGCGAACTTCGAAGCCGTGCTCAGTGAGGCCTCTCGCGTGTTGCAACCAGGCGGCGTGCTGGCTTTCGCCAGCCTGTGCGTGGGCACCCTGGAAGAACTGCGCGAAAGCTGGCGCGCGGCGGATGGCCTGGTTCACGTCAACCGCTTCCGCACGTTCGAGGCTTATCAACAACTGTGCGCGGCCAGCGGCCTGCGGGTGGTGAGCCTGGAGCGCCGCCCCCATGTGCTGCATTACCCGGACGTGCGCAGCCTCACCCATGAATTGAAAGCCCTGGGTGCGCATAACCTCAACCCCGGCCGGCCGGGAGGGTTGACGGGGCGCGCGCGGATTGTTGCACTGGTGCAAGCGTATGAGCGGTTCCGCCAGGCCCAAGGTCTGCCGGCGACTTACCAAGTGGTGTATGCCGTACTGGAGAAACCTCTATGACCGCCGCCTACTTCATCACCGGCACCGACACCGATGTCGGCAAGACCACCGTCGCCGCCGGCCTGTTGCACGCCGCCCGGCAAGCTGGCAGAAGCACCGCCGCCGGCAAACCCGTGGCTTCCGGCTGCCAGGTCACGCCCAAAGGCTTGCGCAACGCTGATGCACTGGCGTTGTTGGCCGAATGCTCGTTGCCCCTGACGTACGCCGAGGTCAATCCGGTGGCGTTCGAGCCGGCCATTGCGCCGCATCTGGCGGCGCGGGAGGCGGGCGTATCGCTGACTGTGCAAGCCTTGCTCAAACCCATGCAACAGATTCTGGCGCGCGAAGCGGATTTCACGTTGATCGAAGGTGCAGGCGGTTGGCGGGTGCCTTTGGCCGATCAGGCGAACCTGTCGGATTTGGCCATGGCGCTCAAGCTGCCGGTGATCCTGGTGGTGGGCGTGCGCCTGGGTTGCATCAGCCATGCCTTGCTCACCGCCGAAGCCATCGCCCGTGACGGTTTGCAACTGGCCGGGTGGGTGGCGAATATCATCGACCCCAAGACCTCTCGTCTGGAAGAAAACCTCGCCACCCTGGCCGAGCGGCTGCCTGCACCGTGCCTGGGACGTGTGCCGAAACTCAAGCATGCAGGGGCTGAAGCCGTGGCGGAGTACTTGCAGTTGGACCTGCTTGACTGATTTTGGCTATCGCTAAGGCATTATGCCATTAGTGTTTTTGACGGGCGTTTTGCGGGCGACTCTGCTTCAATCACGGTTCACGATTCTCTAAAGGCAGGCTTACGCCATGGAAATCTCTGGAAGCAGCGCGTTTTATTCGGGCCTGAGCAGCATTCAGACCGGGCAGAACCGTGTCGACCAGGCCGCCGGTAAAATTGCCAGCGCCGCGACGACCCAGCCCTCGGATGCGCAAAGCGACCGACTGCAAGCCAACGACCGCGCCCAGCCGTCCAACTCGGCCAGCAACATGGTCGAAATGGCCCAAGGCAAATTCCAAGTGGAGCTCGGCGCCAAAGTCGCCAAGGCTTCGGATGAAATGCTCGGCACCCTGATCGACACCTACGCTTAATCCCTCTACAGGCCGACCGGCTCTCGCTTTATGTGGGAGCTGGCTTGCCTGCGATAGCATCAACTCGGTCCTAATGATCTACCGCGGCGCCTGTATCGCAGGCAAGCCAGCTCCCACATTTGTCCTCCGTCGTATTGTTGAACTCCTACACTCCTGAATCATGTGGCACCCCGCCGCAGACGTCGCCGTGCGCGCCTTTGATTCATGTCATGACAAACGGCATCCGGACGACGCTTGACATCCCCAGGTGGTAAACGTATGTTTCAAACACCTGTTTGACCGCCACAACAATTCCACGCGGTTGTTCATTCCAGATACATCAGCAGAGGTTTATCGCTATGCCTGACTACAAGGCCCCCTTGCGTGATATTCGCTTCGTTCGTGACGAACTGCTTGGCTATGAAGCGCACTATCAGAGCCTGCCGGCTTGCCAGGACGCTACCCCGGACATGGTTGACGCCATCCTTGAAGAGGGCGCCAAGTTTTGTGAGCAAGTGCTGGCACCGCTGAACCGCGTGGGTGACATCGAAGGCTGCACCTGGAGTGAGTCGGGCGTTAAAACCCCAACCGGTTTCAAAGAAGCCTACAAACAATTCGTCGAAGGCGGCTGGCCAAGCCTGGCCCACGACGTGGAGCACGGCGGCCAAGGCCTGCCGGAATCCCTGGGTCTGGCAGTCAGTGAAATGGTCGGCGCCGCCAACTGGTCGTGGGGCATGTACCCGGGCCTGTCCCACGGTGCGATGAACACCATCTCCGAGCACGGTACTCCCGAGCAGCAAGAGGCTTACCTGACCAAACTGGTGTCGGGCGAATGGACCGGCACCATGTGCCTGACCGAGCCACATTGCGGCACCGACCTGGGCATGTTGCGCACCAAGGCTGAACCTCAGGCTGACGGTTCCTACAAAGTCTCCGGTACCAAGATCTTCATCTCGGCCGGTGAACACGACATGGCCGACAACATCGTCCACATCGTACTGGCCCGCCTGCCGGACGCACCGGCCGGCACCAAAGGTATCTCGCTGTTCATCGTGCCGAAGTTCCTGCCGAACGCCGACGGTTCGATCGGCGCGCGCAACGCCGTGACCTGTGGATCCCTGGAACACAAGATGGGCATCCACGGCAACGCCACCTGCGTGATGAACTTCGACGCAGCCACCGGTTTCCTGATCGGCCCGGCGAACAAAGGCCTGAACTGCATGTTCACCTTTATGAACACCGCTCGCCTGGGCACCGCGCTGCAAGGCTTGTCCCACGCCGAAATCGGCTTCCAGGGCGGCCTGAAGTACGCTCGTGATCGCCTGCAAATGCGCTCCCTGACTGGCCCGAAAGCGCCGGACAAGGCTGCCGACCCGATCATCGTGCACCCTGACGTGCGCCGCATGCTGCTGACCATGAAAGCCTTCGCCGAAGGCAACCGTGCGATGGTGTACTTCACCGCCAAGCAAGTGGACATCGTCAAATACGGCACCGACGACGAAGCCAAGAAACAGGCCGACGGCCTGCTGGCCTTCATGACTCCGATCGCCAAGGCGTTCATGACCGAAGTCGGCTTCGAGTCTGCCAACCACGGCGTACAGATCTACGGCGGCCACGGCTTCATCGCCGAGTGGGGCATGGAGCAGAACGTTCGCGACAGCCGCATTTCGATGCTGTACGAAGGCACCACCGGTATCCAGGCCCTCGACCTGCTGGGCCGTAAAGTGCTGATGACCCAAGGCGAAGCGCTCAAGGGCTTCACCAAGATTGTGCACAAGTTCTGCCAGGCCAACGAAGGCAACGAAGCGGTCAAAGAGTTCGTTGCACCGCTGGCGGCACTGAACAAAGAGTGGGGCGAGTTGACCATGAAGGTCGGCATGGCTGCGATGAAAGACCGCGAAGAAGTGGGTGCCGCCTCGGTGGACTACCTGATGTACTCCGGTTACGCGTGCCTGGCTTACTTCTGGGCCGACATGGCGCGCCTGGCTGCCGAAAAACTGGCTGCCGGTACCACCGAAGAGGCGTTCTACACCGCCAAGCTGCAGACTGCGCGCTTCTACTTCCAGCGCATCCTGCCGCGTACCCTGGCCCATAAAGCCACCATGCTGTCGGGCGCAAACAACCTGATGGACATGAAAGAAGAAGACTTCGGCCTGGCTTACTAAGCCTTACCAGGTTCACTTCAAGAGCCGCCGCTCCCTCACGGGAGCGGCGGTTTTTTCGTTTCTCTATAGGAGCGAGCTTGCTCGCGAAAAAGCCACAAGCGCCGCGTTTATTCAGGCGGCTCCCGTCATCGTTGACGACCTTCGCGGGCAAGCCCGCTCCTACAGAAAGCGTTGCAACAAAAAGCTCAGGGATTGGCGAAGCCTGCCGTTACAGTGATGGCAATGTGATACATGCGTGCCAGGTTGTGCTTAACTGTCGGCATCAAGGCACAGTGCCATCATTTTTTGCGGGTCGGAGTTTTACCCTTGTCGCGCGTGTCCGCTGTACGTTTCAGTCACTTTTTACCTTCGTTGCTGCTCTTGCTGGCCGGGCTCTCGGCTGCGTACGTCAAGGACCTCAACGTCTTCTTCACGTCGCTGTTCAATGTGTTGCCGACCCTGGTGCTGTTGCTCGGCGGCTCGTACTGCGCGGTGTATCGCCGTCAGCGCGAACTGTTCCTGATGATCACGGTGTACATCGCCTACTTCCTGCTGGATACCCAGACCGATTTCTATCGTGACAACGGCCGCGTGCGCGAAGACGCGGCCGTGGTGTTTCATCTGTGTTGTTTGTTGCTGCCGTTGTTGTTCAGCATCTACGCGCTATGGCAGGAGAAGACCCACCTGTTCCGCGACTTCGTCGCCCGTGGCGCGGTGTTGCTGGCGATCGGCAGCGTGGCCTTGGCGCTGGAGCAGAGTTATCCCCAGGCGGTGCTCAATTGGCTGGCGGAGATTCGCTGGCCGGCGCTGCATGGCAGCTGGATGAGCCTGATCCAGCTGTCATACCCGATGTTCCTGATCGGCTTCCTGACCCTGGCGGCGCAGTACTGGTATCAGCCCCGTCCGCTGCACGCGGCGCAATTGGTGGGCCTGCTGGGCCTATTCTGGATGTTGCCGCAGACCTTTATCTTGCCGTTCACCCTGAACATCATGTGCAGCCAGGTGATGCTGATGATTGCTGCCGGCGTGGCCCACGAGGCTTATCAAATGGCCTTCCGCGATGAACTCACCGGCTTGCCAGGGCGCCGCGCACTGAACGAGCGCATGCAGCGGCTGGGGCGCAATTACGTGCTGGCGATGAGCGACGTTGACCACTTCAAGCGCTTCAACGACACCCACGGTCATGATGTCGGTGACCAGGTGCTGCGACTGGTGGCGAGCAAGTTGTCCAAGGTCAACGGCGGCGGGCGGGCTTATCGCTACGGTGGTGAAGAGTTCGCCGTGGTGTTCGCCGGCAAGACGGTCGAGGAGTGCTTGCCGCACCTGGAGGAGATCCGCGAGATCATCGCGGATTACGATATCAAGCTGCGCAATGCCGACCGCCCGCAGGACGACCACCAGGGCCGTCAGCGTCGTGCGGGCAGCGGTGCATCGAGCGTTTCGGTGACCATCAGCATCGGCGTGGCCGAGCGTCAGGCCGAGCAGCGCACACCGGAAGAAGTGCTCAAATCCGCCGACCAGGCGCTGTACGCCGCCAAGGGCGCCGGACGTAACTGCGTAGTTGCGGCTGGGCAAACCCGTCGTGGCGCGGTGCGCACAGAGGGCGCTGCCGGTTGAGTGATGGCGCTGTATTCAGCAGCGCTACAGTGATTGTCCGAGGCAATGCCCGGCAGTAGGTTGAAACCATCTGCTGACGGAGACATTGCCATGCCTGACTACAAAGCTCCCCTTCGTGACATGCGTTTTCTGATCGACAACGTGTTTGATTTCCACGGCCATTACGCCGCGTTGGGCGCGACCGACGCCAGCCCGGACATGATCAGCGCGATTCTCGAAGAAGGCGCCAAATTCTGCGAAAACGTGCTCGCACCGCTCAACCGCAGCGGCGACGAAGAAGGCTGTCATTTCGACAACGGCGTGGTCACTACGCCCAAGGGTTTCAAGGAAGCCTTCGCCCAGTACGTGGAAGGCGGCTGGCACGGCCTGGCCGCAGACCCGGCCTACGGCGGCCAGGGCTTGCCGTCGTCGCTGGGCCTGGTGCTCAGCGAGATGATCGGTTCCAGCAACACGTCCTGGGGCATGTACCCAGGGCTGACCCACGGCGCGATGTCGGCGATCCACGCCCACGGCACCGCCGAGCAGAAAGACACGTTCCTCAGCAAACTCACCGCCGGCGAATGGACCGGCACCATGTGCCTCACCGAAGCCCATTGCGGCACCGACCTGGGCCTGATCAAGACCCGCGCCGTGCCCCAGGCGGACGGCAGCTATGCGGTCACCGGCAGCAAGATCTTCATCTCGGCCGGCGAACATGACATGAGCGCCAACATCATCCACCTGGTACTGGCCAAACTGCCTGACGCGCCGGCGGGCACCAAGGGCATCTCGCTGTTTATCGTGCCCAAGTTCCATGCGGATTCGGGCGAGCGCAACGCGGTGCACTGCGGCTCCATCGAACACAAGATGGGCATCAAGGGTTCGGCCACCTGCGTGTTGAACTTCGACGGCGCCAAGGGCTTTTTGATTGGCGAGGCGAACAAAGGCCTCAACTGCATGTTCACCATGATGAATCACGCGCGCCTGGGCACTGGCATGCAGGGATTGTGCAACGGCGAAGCGAGCTTTCAGGGCGCGATCAAATATGCCAACGACCGCTTGCAGATGCGCTCGCTGACCGGCGCCAAGGCCCCGGAAAAAACCGCCGACCCGATCATCGTGCACCCCGACGTGCGTCGCATGCTGCTGACCATGAAGGCCTTCAACGAAGGCAACCGCGCACTGACCTACTTCACTGCACAGTTGCTCGACACCGCGCACCTGAGCAGCGACGCCACCCAGCGTCAGGACGCCGAAGACCTGCTGGCGTTCCTCACGCCGATCTGCAAAGCCTTCATGACCGACACTGGCCTTGAGGTGACCAACCACGGCATGCAGATCTTCGGTGGCCACGGCTACATCCGCGAATGGGGCATGGAACAACTGGCCCGCGACGCACGGATTGCGCCGATCTATGAAGGCACCAACGGCATCCAGGCCCTCGACCTGCTGGGGCGCAAGGTGCTGGGCAGCCAGGGCAAACTGCTGCGTGGTTTTACCAAGATCGTGCATAAGTTCTGCGCGGCGAATGCCGAGCACCCGCAGCTCAAGGCCTATGTGGCGCAGCTCAACCAGCTGAACGGGGAGTGGGGCGAACTGACCACCAAAGTCGGCATGGCCGCGATGAAGAACCCCGATGAAGTGGGGGCGGCGGCCGTGGATTACTTGATGTACAGCGGCTACGTGATCCTTGCCTATCTGTGGCTGCGTATGGCGATGGCTGCCCTTGGGCAACCGGACTCGGATTTCTCCAAGGCCAAGCTCGCGACCTGCGACTTCTATTTCAAGCGCCTGTTACCGCGTACCGCCACCCACCGTGCTGCGGTGGAAGCGGGCAGCGAATGCCTGATGAGTCTGCCTGCGGAGGCATTTGCGCTGTAGTGACTTAAAAATACCGATCAGTCATAAGTGGACCCTATGTGTCTGAAAAGTTGTTCGGGTACACTCTGAGCCTGTAAAACCGACTCTTACCGAATTACTTTTCACGTTCTCACGAGGTTTGCCATGGCTGATTACAAAGCGCCGCTGCGTGATATGCGCTTCGTCCTCAACGAAGTCTTTGAGGTCGCCACCACTTGGGCCCAATTGCCGGCATTGGCAGACACCGTTGACGCCGAAACCGTAGAGGCCATCCTCGAAGAAGCCGGCAAAGTCACCGCCAAATCCATCGCCCCGCTCAGCCGCGGTGGCGATGAGCAGGGTTGCCGCTGGGACAACACCGCGGTGTTCACACCGGACGGTTTTCCACAGGCCTACAAAACCTATGCCGAAGGCGGCTGGGTTGGGGTAGGTGGTGACCCGATGTTCGGCGGCATGGGCATGCCCAAGGCGGTGTCGGCCCAGGTTGAAGAGATGATCAACTCGTCGAGCCTGGCGTTCGGTTTGTACCCGATGCTGACCTCCGGCGCCTGCGTGTCGATCAACACCCACGCCAGCGAAGCACTGAAAGCCGCTTATCTGCCGAAGATGTATTCCGGTGAATGGGCCGGCTCCATGTGCCTGACCGAAGCCCACGCCGGTACTGACTTGGGGATTATCCGCACCAAGGCCGAGCCACAGGCGGACGGCTCCTACAAAGTCAGCGGCACCAAGATCTTTATCACCGGTGGCGAACATGACCTCACCGACAACATCATCCACCTGGTGCTGGCCAAGCTGCCGGACGCACCGGCCGGTCCCAAGGGCATCTCGCTATTCCTGGTGCCGAAATTCATGGTCAATGCCGACGGCAGCCTGGGCGCGCGCAACACCGTGAGTTGTGGTTCCATCGAGCACAAGATGGGGATCCAGGCGTCGGCGACCTGCGTGATGAACTTCGACGAGGCCGTGGGCTACCTGGTGGGTGAGCCGAACCGTGGCTTGGCGGCGATGTTCACCATGATGAACTACGAGCGTCTGGGTGTGGGCATCCAGGGCCTGGCGTCCGGCGAGCGTTCCTACCAGAACGCCATCGAATATGCGCGCGACCGCGTGCAAAGCCGTGCACCGACTGGCGCCCAGCATAAAGACAAAGTGGCCGACCCGATCATCGTGCACCCCGACGTGCGCCGCATGTTGCTGACCATGAAGGCCGCGAACGAAGGCGGCCGGGCGTTCTCCACCTATGTGGCGACGCAACTGGACATCGCCAAGTTCAGCGACGATGCCGCTGCGCGTGAGCGCGCCGATAACCTGGTTGCGCTGCTGACTCCGGTAGCCAAGGCGTTCTTGAGCGACCTGGGCCTGGAAACCACCGTGCTCGGCCAACAAGTGTTCGGCGGCCATGGCTACATTCGCGAGTGGGGCCAGGAGCAGTTGGTGCGGGACGTGCGCATCACCCAGATCTACGAAGGCACCAACGGCATCCAGGCCCTGGACTTGATGGGGCGTAAGATCGTCGGCAGCGGCGGGGCGTTCTACACCCTGTTTGCCGATGAAATCCGCGCGTTCATTGCCTCGGCGGGTGCCGAGCTGACTGAATTCACCAAACCGCTGGGTGCCGCAGTGGATAACCTGGATGAGTTGACCGCCTGGGTGCTGGACCGCGCCAAGACCAACCCGAATGAAATCGGCGCGGCGTCGGTGGAGTACTTGCACGCCTTCGGCTACATGGCCTACGCCTATATGTGGGCACGCATGGCCAAGGCCGCGTTGGGCAAGGAGTCTGAAGAAGATTTTTACGTCAGCAAGCTGGGCACTGCACGTTTCTATTTCGCCCGCTTGTTGCCACGGATCCACTCGCTGAGTGCGTCGGTAAAATCCGGTAGCGAATCTCTGTTTTTGCTGGATGAGGCACTGTTCTAAGGGCTTGGAGGGCGCGTAAGCATTCTCTTACATGACGTGCTGCTAATCGTCCTCTATCGCCATATTGGATCCACGGATAATCTACTTCACATGGACGTCGCGCAGGAAGCGCAAAGCAACAACACGGACACGTAGGATTCTGCCAGGACGGCGGAGTGAAATGGATGTCAGGGAAACAGTCTGCAAAGCCCCGCTTCGGCGGGGTTTTCTTTTGCCCGCGAAAAAGTCAGGCGGTCGCCTGTGGGGCATTCATCACGTCTTCCAGCAGAGTGCGCAGCAACGCCACCGTCGCTTGCTGGCGCTGCACATCGCGGCACACCAGGCCGACTTTCAGCGGCACTCTGGGTTCACTCAAGGGTTTCCATAGCAGCGACTGACTGTTGTGTTCGTCCTGCGAGCGCCCCGGCAGCACCGTCGCCAGTTTTGTGTGCGGCAGACTGTCGAGAATCCCCACCATGGTGTTCAGTTCCGCCTGTACTTGCGGGCGCCGTCCGAGGTTGGACAGCTGTCCTTGCCAGATCTGCCGGACCTGGAACTCCTCCCCCAGCAGCAACATCGGCAGCTCCGCCGCCTGCTTCAGCGAGACTTTCTTGAATTCCCGCAGGGGATGGTCTTCGGGGATGACGACTTTCAGCTCATCTTCGTACAGCAACACGCCGTGCAGCCCCGGCTGGCGTGGCGGCAAGTAGCTTATGCCGATATCCAGCGAGCCGTTGAGCAGTCGTCGCTCGATCTCAAGTCCGGTCAATTCGTAGATCTGCACCACCAGATGTGGCTGGGCCTTGCGCACGCGCTCGAGCATTTGCGGCACCAGGCTGGTGTGCACGGTTTGCAGCACGCCGATGGCCAAGGTGCGCATCGCCTGGCCCTTGAAGTTGCGCAGGGCTTCAACCGCCTGTTGCATGCCATCGATCAGCGGCAAGGCATGGTTGTACAGCGTGTGCGCCGCCAGCGTCGGCAGCAGCCGCTTGCTGCTGCGCTCGAACAGACTCACATCCAGGTTCTGCTCCAGCTGGCGAATCTGCTGGGACAGCGCCGGCTGGGAGATCGACAGGCGCTCGGCGGCACGGCCTACGTGGCCTTCCTCATACACCGCGACGAAATAACGCAGTTGCTTGAAATCCATAAGACTTACTTATCGAAAAAGCTGGAAAAACGAAATGGCTGTTGGCCCCTGAGGAGCCTAGTCTAGCGCCTATTCGCAGGGCTTACAGGGCCGGATCGGGCAATGAACAGCGTTTATGTTGATGACGTTTACATAGGCAAGGCAAAAAACCTCAAGGCAGCACAGGCGTATCGCACCGACCAAGGTCCGGTTGCTATTGGGGGCGAGCTATGAATCTGTTTCGTCGCCCCGCGCCGAGCCTGGACGATTTGATTCTCGAGGCGCCCAGCGATACGTCTTCCAGCGAATCCCTGATGCCATCCGTCGCTCGCCCGCCGCAAGTGTTCGTACGCGGCCAGGGTTCCTGGCTGTGGGACAGCGACGACCATGCCTACCTGGATTTCAGCCAGGGCAACGCGGCCAACAGCCTCGGCCACAGCCCGCAGGTGCTGATCAAGGCACTGGCCGACCAGACCCAGGCGCTGATCAACCCCGGCAACGGCCTGCATAACCGCGCTCAACTCAACCTGGCTGAACGCCTGTGCCATCGCACCGGCAGCGATCAGGCGTACCTGCTCAACACCGGCGCGGAAGCCGTTGAAGCGGCTATCAAGCTGGCGCGCAAATGGGGCCAACTGCATCGCGGGGGGGCCTATCGCATCATCAGTGCCAGCGCCGGTTGCCATGGTCGCAGTTTTGCCGCGATGTCGGCTTCGGCGGGTGGCCCGGAAAATCGTTTTGAACCGCAATTGCCCGGTTTCAGCCACGTGCCTTTTAATGACCTGCCGGCCCTACATGCGGCAGTCGATGCGCAAACCGTCGCCATCCTGCTTGAACCGATCCAGGGCGAAGCGGGCGTCATCCCTGCGACCGAGCATTACCTCAAAGGCGTCGAGCGCTTGTGCCGTGAACTGGGGATCCTGCTGATTCTCGACGAAGTACAAACCGGCATGGGCCGCTGCGGCACCTTGCTCGCGGAGCAGCAATACGGCGTACGTGCCGACATCATCACCCTCGGCAAAGGCTTGGGCGGCGGGGTGCCCCTTGCAGCGCTGCTGGCGCGCGGCAAAGCCTGTTGTTTCGATGTGGGCGAGTTGGAAGGGACTCATCACGGTAATGCGCTGATGGCTTCGGCCGGGCTGGCAGTACTCGACTCCGTGCTGGAGCACGGCTTTATGGATCACGTGCGTGAGTCCGGCGTGTACCTGGGCGAAGGTCTTGCCCGCCTGGCCTACCGCTACGACCACGGTCAATTGCGTGGCCACGGCCTGATGTGGGGCCTGACGTTGTCGGATGATTCTGCGGATGCTGTTGTAAAAGCGGCGCTGCACGAAGGCCTGATCCTCCAAGCTCCGCAACCCAACTGCCTGCGCTTCACCCCGGCCCTGACCGTGAGCAAAAGCAATATCGACGAAATGCTCCTGCGTCTGGCCCGCGCCTTCTCCCGCGTGCGTACCGCCCAACTGCAATGCCGCAAGGGCATCGCCGTTTAACCCCCTTATTCCTGAACCGTCTCGCGGTCTACGCGGCGCCTCCGGCCTGATTCTTTTGGCTGGGGGCGTTTTTTTGCCTGTGCAATGACGGATGGCCCAAAGCCAGATCCCACTGAACCCTCACGAACGCCCAAGGTCGATTAGCTACACGGCTCACACGAGCCGATTTTCTGGAGCTGACCCCATGGATTTCATTCGTATCATCATCGCCATTCTGTTGCCGCCACTGGGTGTGTTCCTGCAAGTGGGTTTCGCTGGCGCGTTCTGGCTGAATATCCTGCTGACCCTGTGCGGCTACATCCCTGGCATCGTGCACGCGGTGTACATCATCGCCAAGCGCTAGGGTTGTCAGCCTTTTGCGATGAGTCGTGAGTTGCGCTCGTTGCGAAAGGCCAACTGCTCGATGGTCTGGGTGGCGTGTTCGGCTTCTTCCCGCGCTTGCAGGATGATGCCGTGCTGCTCGGACTTGCTGCACACTGGGTCGGCATTGCTCGCGTCTCCCGTGAGCATGAAGGCCTGGCATCGGCAGCCGCCGAAGTCCTTCTCCTTTTCATCGCATGACCGGCATGGCTCGGGCATCCAGTCGTAGCCGCGAAAACGGTTGAAGCCGAACGAGTCGTACCAGATGTGCTGCATGCTGTGGTCGCGCACATTGGGAAATTGCACCGGCATTTGTCGGGCACCGTGGCAGGGAAGGGCAGTGCCGTCCGGTGTCACGGTCAGAAAGATACTGCCCCAGCCGTTCATGCAGGCTTTCGGGCGTTCCTCGTAGTAATCCGGTGTGACGAAGATCAGCTTGCACGGGTGACCTTCGGCTTCCAGCTTGGCGCGGTATTCGTTGGTGATGCGCTCGGCGCGCACCAGTTGTGCCTGGGTCGGCAACAGCCCGGCACGATTGAGCTGGGCCCAGCCGTAGAACTGGCAGGTGGCGAGCTCGACGAAGTCCGCTTCCAGCGCAATACACAGCTCGATGATGCGGTCGATCTTGTCGATATTGTGCCGATGAGTGACGAAGTTCAGCACCATAGGGTAGCCGTGGGCTTTTACCGCGCGGGCCATTTCCAGTTTTTGCGCGAAAGCTTTTTTCGAGCCGGCCAGCAGGTTGTTCACTTGCTCGTCGCTGGCCTGGAAGCTGATCTGGATATGGTCCAGGCCGGCTTTCTTGAAGTCGCTGATCTTCTGTTCGGTCAAGCCGATGCCGGAGGTGATCAGGTTGGTGTAGAACCCCAGCCTGCGTGCTTCGGCGATCAGCTCGGCCAAGTCTTGACGCACCAACGGCTCGCCACCGGAAAACCCCAGTTGTGCCGCGCCCATCTCGCGGGCTTCGCGAAACACCTTGAACCATTGCTCGGTACTCAGTTCCTTGCCCTGCTCGGCAAAGTCCAGCGGGTTGGAACAGTACGGGCACTGCAACGGGCAGCGGTAGGTCAGCTCGGCCAGTAACCACAGCGGCAAGCCAACCGGCGGTTTTTCAGGCAAGGGTAATCCAGTGCTCTGCACGGGCGACCTCCATGAAATCCTCGATGTCTTTACCGAGTTCTGGCACGCCGGGGAACTGTTTATCCAGCTCGGCGATGATCGCCGCCACGTCGCGCTCGCCGTCGATCAAGCCACCGATCAGCGCGGCGCTGTCGTTGAGCTTGATCATGCCTTCGGGGTAGAGCAACACATGGCCCTTTTGCGCAGGCTCGTACTGATAGCGATAGCCCTGGCGCCAGGTGGGTTTCTTGCTGCGATCAAAGCTCATAGGGTGATCCCTTTATGCCATACCCGCTGGTCGGTCACGCTGTGATACGGCGGACGCTTGAGTTCGTAGGCCATGCTCATGGCATCCAGCATGCTCCACAAAATATCCAGTTTGAACTGGAGAATTTCCAGCATGCGTTCCTGGCCTTCACGGGTGGTGTAGTGCTGCAACGTGATCGCCAAACCGTGCTCCACATCACGACGGGCCTGGCCCAGGCGGGTGCGGAAATATTCATAACCGGCCGGGTCGATCCACGGGTAATGCTGCGGCCAGCTGTCGAGGCGCGACTGGTGGATCTGCGGCGCGAACAATTCGGTCAGCGAACTGCTGGCGGCTTCCTGCCAACTGGCGCGACGGGCGAAGTTGACGTAGGCGTCTACCGCAAATCGTACGCCGGGCAGTACCAATTCCTGCGAGCGCAGTTGGTCCGGGTCGAGGCCAACCGCTTGGCCCAGTCGCAGCCAGGCTTCGATACCGCCGTCTTCACCGGGGGCGCCGTCGTGGTCGAGCAGGCGCTGGATCCACTCGCGGCGGATCTCGCGGTCTGGGCAGTTGGCCAGGATCGCGGCGTCTTTCAGGGGGATGTTCACCTGATAGTAGAAACGGTTGGCGACCCAGCCCTGGATCTGCTCGCGGGTCGCGCGGCCTTCGTACATCGCCACGTGGTACGGGTGATGAATATGGTAGAAGGCGCCCTTGGCACGCAGGGCGGCTTCGAATTCCGCGGTGGTCAATGGCGTGTCAGTCATTTCGATCGCTCCTACAATTCAATGCTCATGCCGTCGTAAGCCACTTCGACATTGCGTCGCACCAGTTCCGCTCGCTCGGGGGAGTCTTCATCGAGGATCGGGTTGGTGTTGTTGATGTGGATAAGCACTTTGCGCTGCTTGGGCAATTGCTCCAGCACTTCCAGCATGCCGCCGGGACCGTTTTGCGCCAGGTGTCCCATCTCTCGGCCGGTGCGTGTGCCGACGCCACGGCGCTGCATTTCGTCGTCGTCCCACATCGTGCCGTCCACCAGCAGGCAGTCGCTGCCGGCCATGATCTCCAGCAACGACGCGTCGACCTTGCCCAGCCCCGGCGCGTAGAACAGTTTGCCGCCGGTGCGCAAGTCTTCGACGATCAGGCCGATGTTGTCGCCGGGGTGCGGGTCGAAGCGATGCGGCGAGTAGGGTGGAGCAGCGCTGCGCAGGGGCAGTGGGGTGAAACGCAGGTTCGGGCAGGCCGGAATGCTGAAGCTGGCGTCCAGCTCAATGCGATTCCAGGCCAGGCCACCGTTCCAGTGGGTGAGCATGGTGAACAGTGGGAAGCCGGTGCTCAGGTCTTCATGGACCATGTCGGTGCACCACACCTGGTGCGGGCAGCCTTCGCGCAGGCTCAACAGGCCGGTGGTGTGGTCGATCTGGCTGTCCATCAGGATGATTGCGCTGATGCCGGTGTCCCGCAGGGCGCGGCCGGGTTGCATCGGTGCAAAGCCCTGGAGTTGCGCGCGGATATCCGGCGAGGCGTTGCACAGCACCCAGTTCACACCATCGTCGGAGATCGCGATAGACGACTGGGTACGCGCCTGGGCCCGCAGGCTGCCATCACGAAAACCCGCGCAATTCACGCAGTTGCAGTTCCACTGTGGGAATCCGCCGCCGGCGGCGGAACCTAGAATCTGGACAAACATGGCAGCTCCATCAAGCTCAAAACAAAAACGCCCCGGGCGAACCGAGGCGTTGTATTACCCAGCGGATTAGCGGCTGGCGAAGTACATGGTGACTTCGAAACCGATGCGCAGATCAGTGTAAGCAGGTTTGGACCAGGTCATATTCTTACTCCTACGAAGGGATGGGACGTTTACTACCAAGTAATACATATAGTCCACCTCCAGTCGGAGATGTTCAGATGTGTGCGTATGAATGTTACGCAATTCTTTTCAAGTTAGCGCTGTCTTGGTGGAAAAAGCCTTTTGCAGGGGCGGCAATGATCAGTCCGCCGCTTGCCAGATTTCCGAGATGCACGGACCGTTGGCCACGCAACGCCAGCCGCCTGCGGCGTCGTTCAGTTGCTGGGCGGCAAGCTGCACTGCTTCGCGGGTGCAGGTTTGGATGTGGGATTGAAGGTCGGTCAGGTATCCCGACGAGTGGCCCGCCAAATGGGCATGCCACAGCAGCTCGGCGGCTTGGGCGTTGGGCAGTGTCTGTGCTGAGAATTGCTGCGCCAACGCCGTGTTGCCCAAGTCGTCGCTGCTATCGATCAGTGTCGGCAGTTGTTTCAGGAATACTTGCAGGTGATCAACGATGACTTCCCGCGACACGCTGGGGGATTGCACGCCGAATAGCAGGCCGGTCTGGCCATTGATCTGCCGGATACCGCTGAACACCGCGTAGCCGATTTGCAGCTCAACGCGCAGGCGCTGGTAGAACGGGCCTTGGATCAGATGGCCAAGCAATCGCCAAGCGGCTTCGTCCGCCAGGGATTGACTCGGCGTTGGGCAAAACAGCAGCAGTGCGGCTTCATCAGAGTCGGTTTTAATCCCATGCCAGATACGCTGGCCGCTGAGAGAGGGCAGAACATGATCGAGGTGTGCAGGCTGCCCTGGCAGACGGGCCGCTGCGGTCTTGATCGCGGCTTCATACGATGCCGAGAAACCCAGTCCCAGGCCATGCCAGCGCGCAGTGGACCACGATGCCGATTCGGGATTGTGCCCGTTGCAGCAAGCGGGCAGCGCCTTGAGCAATTCACGGATGGCAATCATCTGCGGTGAGTCGGGTGGGGCCTCTTGCGGTTGATTCAGGCTTTGCGCCAACGCGTCCAGCACCGCCGGCATGGGCTCCTGCAGCCCGATCATTTTCACCTGCCAGTCCTGGCCCAGGCTTTCGAACGACAATTCGACGCCTGCCTGACGGGCATTCTCACGTAACGGCTGCAAAGTGTTTTCCAGGCCGGAAGGCGCTGAGCGCCATTGCAGATACAGGGCACCTTCATCACCGTCATCTGCGAATGCCTGACTGAAGGTCAGCGCCGACACTTCCCTACGTCCACGGGAGCGATCCTGGGCAAAGGTGCGCAAGCCACGGTGAGCGCTGGTCTGGCCGCGAATCAGGCCGGCGCGTTCTTCCTTGACCGGTGGGCGCAGGAACGGGTTGTTCGGCGGTAACTGCCAAGTGTGTGTGGGGGGCGGCAGGTGCAGCGAATCAAGCATCGACTTGAGGGCGACAACGTCCTGTTCCGATAGGTCTTGGCTGTCGTTCCGGGCCAACGCAAGGGCGCCTTGGACCTGCTGTTGACGAGCGGCCAGCAGCGCGAACTCTTCCCGCAGTGACGCCCAGTCGCTGTGTGCGAAAAAGCTTAGCCAGTCGTGCAGCAACGCCTCGATCTGCGTGGCTGATTCGCCTTGGCTGGTGAAGTCGATATCCAACACGGCTTGCCCGGCGAAGTGATAAATCACTGACGCCTGCAGGGCACTCGCCAGTTGCCGCGTTTTCAGTTCAGCTAGCAACCCGCCGGGTGCTGAGGTGTTGAGCCAGGTGCAGAGAAACTCCAGTGCTTTGAGTGGCGCATCACAGGTAATGACGTGGTGCAGGTGATGGTTGGTGATGTGCTGATAGCTCTGCGCATCACCCTGCATCAATGCCGGCGGGGCGGATTGTGGGCGCAGAGGTCCAGAACTCAGCTGTTCACTGAATCGTTGCGCCAAGGTTTCCAGTGCTTCCAGTGATTGCGGGCCCGCCAAGCTCAAGGTCATCTGCCCGCTCTGATAGAACTGTGTGTGGAATTCCTGCAACGCCTGCTGAAATGCCTCACGCTCCACCGGCAGGCTATCGCGGTTACCTGCATGGAAACCCCTTAGCGGATGATCCGCGGCCAGCCCTTCCAGCAACGCGACCTGCTGCTGCGCCTTGGCGTCCTGGGACCAGGCGACGAACTCGGCGTGCAGCACCTCGCGCTCACGCATCTGGTCCTCCAGCGCCAGGCGTGGATGGGTCAGCATGTCAGCCAAACGCTCCAATCCCCCGGCAAACAGTGCAACTGGCAACTCAAAGAAAAATTCCGTGGTGCGCTCACGGGTACTGGCATTGACCTGGCCGCCATGACGCTGCACGTAGGCCATCAACCCTTCGTTCGTGGGAAAACGCTCGGTGCCGAGGAACAGCAGATGTTCCAGGAAATGCGCCAACCCCGGCCACGCCAGCGGCACATCATGGCTGCCTGCCGCTACGCGCAAAACGGCGGCGCAACGTTTCAGGCGTGGCGCATGCTGCAAGGAAACCCGCAAGCCATTGGCGAGGGTCAGGTGAAGGTGATGAGGGTAGGCCGGCGCAGGCATGGGCAGTTCCGAAACGTAGAATCTGCCTATGCTAACAAACCGGCTGGATCAGGGCTTGTGCAGCACACCGTATAACTCGGGGCGACGGTCCTGCAAGTAGTGATTGGCGGCACGGGCCTCCAGGATCGACTGACGATCCAGCTCCCCGACGATCAAGGCTTCATCCAGGCCCGCCTGGGCAATGCGCTGGCCATTCGGCGCGGCGATGCTACTTTGCCCGCAGTACTGGATCTCGCCTTCGTGCCCGCAATAATTGGCGTAGGCCACATAACATTGGTTTTCAAAGGCCCGTGCCCGCACGGTGACGTCGGCGACAAAGTCAAATGGCACCATGTTGGCAGTGGGCACCAGGATCAGCTCGGCACCGGCCAGGGCCAGGCGCCGGGTATTTTCCGGGAACTCCAGGTCGTAACAGATCAGGAAACCCAGCTTCCAGCCGTTCAGCTCCACCAGCGGGAAATCATCGCCACCGGCACTGAACATCGAGTGGTCCAGATCACCAAACAGGTGCGTCTTGCGGTAGTTGCACACACACTGGCCGTGGGCGTCGATCAACTGCACTGCGTTGTAGATCTGGCCATCCGCTGCCCGTTCCGGGTAACCGTACAGAATCGCTAGCCCGGCGCTTTTGGCCAGTTCGGCGATCGCTTGTGCCGACGGACCATCCTGCGCCTCGGCCAAGGCGCCAACCGCCTCGGCGCCGATGTTGTAGCCGGTGAGGAACATCTCCGGCAGCACCAGCACATCGGCGCCGGACGCCTCATGCGCCAGTTGATGCAGGCGCTTGAGGTTGCCGGCCACATCTAAAGGCAGCGGTGGGCATTGGTACAGGGCGACACGCATGTTCAACTCCTTAATCCGCCAGGGCGATCGGGCCGATTTCATCGAATACATCCCCCGGCCCCGGGTTCTCCGGGTGAGTGCTGCCGCCGAAGTGAGTCATGATGCCCCATACCGCGTTCAGCGAGGTTTGCACCGCACCCTCCACCCACGCAGGGGTCCAGGACACATCATCACCAGCGATAAAGATTCCGCGTTGCTCGGCTGGCATGTCCTTTTGCATGAAGTGCGCATACATGCGCTGGTTGTAGCGATAGTGGCCCGGCAGCGCGCCTTTGAAGGCCCCGAGGAAATGCGGGTCGGCTTCCCACGACACGGTAATCGGGTCGCCGATGATGCGTGCCTTGATGTCGACTTTCGGGTAGATCTTTTTCAGCGCGTCGAGGGCCAGCTTCACACGCTTATCGATGGGCTGCGGCAGCATTTTCAGCGCGTCGCTCATCCACGAGTACGACAGGCAGATCACTCCCGGCTTGTCGTCGCCGTTATCGAACAGGTAGGTGCCACGGGTCAGGCGATCGGTGAGGGTCATGCTCATCAGGTCGCGGCCGGTTTCCGGATCCTTATCCTTCCAGAAAGGACGGTCGACCATCACGAAGGTTTTCGACGATTGCATGTAGCGCGTGCGGTCCAGGGCCATCCACATCTTTTGCGAGAACAGGGTTTCGTCGCATTCGATCTGGGTGGTCAGCAGCCAGCTTTGGCAGGTGGTCAGCACCGCGGCGTATTCGCGGGTGTCACCATAGTTGTCGGTGACGGCGAAACGGCCATCGGCGGCATGGGCGATACGTTTCACCCCGGCCCGAGGCGCGCCCCGATGCAGCGAACTCAGGCTGGTGCCGGCCGGCCAGTGGGCGCAGCGCTCCGGCACATGACGCCAGATACCCATCGGTACCTGGGCCACGCCGCCGACCACCAGATGCTGGTGGTCATCGCAGTTGGTCATCACCACGCGGAAGATTTCCAGCATGGAGTTGGGGAAGTCCGAGTCCCAGCCGCCGGTGCCGAAACCGACTTGGCCAAACACTTCGCGGTGATGGAAGGATAATTTGGCAAATGCCTTGGAGGTGGCGACGAAGTCGTAGAAGGTGCGGTCATCCCACAGCGGCACGAGCTTGTTCCACAGTTCCTTGAGGCGTGGCACGTCACGGTCGCGGATGGCTTGCTGGATATCACCGAACTGCGAACCGGCTTCCAGAGCATCAGCCCAGGCGTCCGCCACTTCCTGGAACAGCACCGGCAAGTCGGAGAGTTTTTGCGCGTAGTGGGTCTGGCCCTCAAGGTCGATGACTGTGCTGCCGGAGGCTGGGGTCAACGGGTTGGGGAAAGGTTTGGTTTCCAGGCCGAGCTTGTCCACGTAGTGGTAGAACGCGGTGGATGACACCGGGAAGCGCATGCCGCCAAGCTCAGCGATGATGCCTTCGGCGCCTTCAAAGGCCTGGGAGCGCAGGCGTCCGCCCATTTTCGAGGCTTCGTACACCACCGGCTTGAGGCCCAGTTTCATCAACTCGTAGGCGGCCACCAGGCCCGCGATCCCGGCGCCGACGATCGCCACTTCGGCGCCGTGGTTGGCAGCAGGAATGCTGCCGAGGCCGGCCGGGTGTTCAATCCAGTCATCGAAGGCGAACGGGAAGTCCGGGCCAAAGATGGTGATGGGCTTCTTACCGTCGGCGGGGTGGCGATTGGTTTTGCTGAGGGTGCTGGACGGAATGCTCATGGCTGACCTTACTGGCGACTAGGCGGGCGTGACGAAAAGATGGCAGCCAGTTTAGAGAGCGTAGCGTTCGTTAATAAGACGCAAAGTGTCGTCAAATTGCTCTGTTTTTAGTCAGAGTGACGAGAACAGTGATCAGATTGGTTGTCCGCGATCCAGTTTGTTACTGAGGATGATCGAAGTGGTGGTTTTCTCCACGCCGTCGACGCTGCCGATCTGATCGAGCAATTGGTCCAACTGTTCTGGCGAATCGGTGCGCAGCCACGCCACGTAATCGAACTCGCCACTCACCGCACACAGCTGTTGAACCTGCGCCATTGCACTGAGCCTGCGCAGCACTTCCTTGCCCGAACGCGCTTGCACGGTAATGCCCACATACGCCTGCAAACCACCATCGACCACCCGTTGGCCCAGGCGTACGCCGTAACCGGTGATCACGTTGGTTTTCTCCAGGCGCGCCAGGCGCGAGGTGACCGTGGTACGCGCGATGCCTAACTGCCGGGCGAGCATGGCCACACTCTCGCGGGCGTTGATCTGCAAGGCGGCAATCAGTTGGCGGTCGATTTCATCGAGGACGGGCAAGGTGGGCACTCCAGTGCAGGCGGCAATGGGGCTGTATGTTACAGACTTCCAGACACACAAAAGCCGCGCAATGCGCGGCTTTCTTGTTTGGTGGGCCCACACGGACTTGAACCGTGGACCAAAGGATTATGAGTCCTCTGCTCTGACCAACTGAGCTATAGGCCCTGTAACAGGTCGCGGATTATAACGATGGTTTCCTCGCTGTGCCATCCGAATAATCCTCAATGCGCATACGAAGAAACGTAGCAGCAAAAAGCTCGGGCGGTAGCGGCAGGCTGACGATGTAGCCTTGCATCTGTTCACAGCCTTCAGCGGCGAGGAAGGCTTGCTGTGCGGGGTTCTCCACGCCTTCGGCGATGATGGTGAATTGCATGCTGTGGCCCAGGGCGATGATGGCGCGCACGATGGCGGCGTCGTGGGGGTCGTCGGGCAGGCCGCGGACGAAGGATTGGTCGATCTTGAGGAAATCCAGGGGCAGGCGCTTGAGGTAGCTGAGGGACGAGTAGCCGGTGCCAAAGTCATCAATCGCAAGCTGTACGCCGAGCTCTTTGAGCTGGTGCAGCACCTCCAGCGCTTCTTCGGCCTGGCTCATGATGAAGTTTTCGGTGATCTCCAGTTGCAGGCGGCCGGGGGCGAGTCGGTAGTCATGCAGCAACTGTTTGATACGGCCCAATAAGCCGGGGTGACGTAATTGCGCGCCAGCCAGGTTGACCGACAGCGGACCGAAATCGTCGAAGTGGCCTTGCCAGGCGTGCATTTGCCGGCAGGCTTGTTCCAGCACCCAGTCACCGATCTGCAGAATCATGCCGTTTTCTTCGGCCAGGGCGATGAAGTGTTCAGGGGGCACGTCGCCAAAGGTGGGGTGGCGCCAGCGTATCAGGGCTTCGGCACCGATCAGTTCGTGGGTCGTCAGGCTCAGCTTGGGCTGGTAGTAGAGGCTCAGCTCATCGCGCTCGATGGCGCGGCGCAGTTCGTGTTCGAGTGCCACGCGCTCGTTGGCCTGGGCGGTAAGGTCGCGGGTATAGCTTTCGACCCGGTTGCGGCCCTTGGCCTTTGAGCGGTACATCGCCGCGTCGGCGTTCTTGACCAGGGTGGCGACGTCGGTGCCGTCCTCGGGGTACAGGCTGGTGCCGATGCTGGCGCTGATAAAAAACTCGTGCTCACCCGCCTGGAACGGCGGCGTGAAGCAGGCCAGCAGTTTATTGGCCAGGTATTGGGCGTCGCTGGCGTGCTGCAGGCCGGGGAGCAGGATGATAAATTCGTCACCGCCCAGGCGGGCGACGGTGTCAATGTCGCGCAGTTGCTCCTTGAGGCGCACGGCGATGTCTTTGAGCAGCAAGTCGCCGATGGGGTGTCCGAGGCTGTCGTTGATGTGTTTGAAACGGTCCAGGTCGAGAAACAGCACGGCGCCCTGTTTACCGGTTTCCTGATGGCCGTTGAGGGCGGCTTGCAACCGGCTTTCGAACAGCGTGCGGTTGGGCAGGCCGGTCAATGGGTCGTGATGCGCCTGGTAGTCGAGGCGGGCCTGGGCGAGTTTGAGGCTGGAGATGTCGGCAAACACGGCGACGAAGTGCGTGATCAGCTGGTCGCGGTTGCGCACGGCGCTGATCGTCAACCAGCTTGGGTACACATCGCCGTTCTTGCGGCGGTTGGAGATCTCGCCCTGCCAGTGTCCCTGGGCGGTCAACTGGTGCCACATGGCGGCGTAGAAGGCGCTGTCATGCAGGCCGGAGGCCAGCAGGCGCGGGGTGTGGCCGAGGGCTTCGGCCTCGCTGTAGCCGGTGATCTCGGTGAAGGCACGGTTGACGGCGCTGATGTTCTGCCGGGTGTCAGTGATCAATACGCCTTCAGCGGTGCTCTCGAACACCGTGGCGGCCTGTTGCAGTTTTTCCTGCATCAGTTGGCGCTCGGTGATGTCCCGCGCGATGGTCAGCATGCAGTCGTCATCGCCAATCGGCAGCGGGCGGCTGGACAGCTCGCACAATCGGATCTGCCCATCGCTGCGGCGGATATGGCAGATGAAGTCACGCACAAAACCATCGCGCTGCATCATCTCCAGCATGTGTTTGCGTTCGTTGAGATCGACCCAGATGCCCAGGTCCAGGGTGGATTGGTCGAGGGAGGTGGCGCTGGTGAAGCCGGTAATCCGGCTGAAGCCATCGTTCACTTCAATCAACAGGCCATCGCGCTGTCGGCTCAGCAGCAAGCCGTCGGGGGAAGCGTGGAAGGCCTTGGCGAATTTCTCTTCGGAGGTCTGCAGTTGTTGCTGGGTTTCCTTGAGTTGGGTGATGTCACGCACTACCACGACGATGGCTTCTGTGGTGTCGAGTTGGAACGGTTCGGCGGAAATCAGGCCGGTAAAGGCCTGGCCATTGCTGCGCAGAAAGGGCATTTCCAGGTTGCGGATGCTAGTGGTCTGCACCCGTTGCAGCAGGTCGGGACCGACGCCCTGGATACCCCAGATATTCAGCTCGGTGGCGGTTTTACCGATGACCTGTTCGGCCGTCAGGCCAATCTGGTCTTCGAACGCCTTGTTCACCTCCAGCAGGCAGCCATCGGATAACCGAGCAATGACCAGCATGTCCGGGCACTGCTGAAATACCGAGGCGAATTTCTGCTCGGAGAGCTGCAACGCCTCTTCAGTGCGCTTGGCCTCGCTGATATCGATCATCAAACCGCGCAGAACCGGTTCATGACCATGTTCGATCAGGCTGACAATGTCGCGCACCCATAGGCAACGGCCGTCAGCGGTGATCACCCGGTAATCAATGCTGTGGTCGCGGTTGGCGCGGGTTTCCCGATAGCAGTAGGCCTCGGTGCGGATCAGGTCGGCGGGGTGAATGATATTGCGCCAGAACCCCGGAATCAGCCAATGCGCGCGTGGGTAACCCAGCAAATCTTCGGCGTGCGGCGACACGTAGCTGTAGGTGAAGTCGGTGATACTGGCTTCCCAGGCAATGGCTGACAGGCTCTCGACCAAGCCGCGATAGTGATATTCGCTGCTGCGCAGTTCCTGTTCGAGGGCTACGCGGCGGGAAATTTCCGAACTGAGTCGGCGATTGATCCTAATGACCACGGCCAATACGGTGCTCAGCAACAGCACGGCAGGCAGGCCGTAAAGCAGCAGGTCGGTCCAGAAGGTGCGGTGATCGGTAAAGCTGCCGACCCAATGTTGCTGGATGGCGTCGGTTTCTTGTGGGCTGAGGTCGGCGAGCACCTTGTCCAGGATACCCACCAGCATTTTATTGTCACGCGGTACGCCCATCGCCAGTTGGTAGCGGTAGGGCGTTTCGCCACTGACGTATAAGCCGTCGAGCTTGAGTTGGCGCAGGCTCCAGACACTGGAGGCAAGATCGCCGACCACTGCATCTACTTCATCGGTGGCCAGGGCTTGCAGCGTCGAGCTGACATTTGGCATGGCGACCAGGTTGAGATCGGGATGATGGGTGCGCAGCAGCTCATGGGGGGCGTAGTTTTCCACCACGGCAATCTTCAAACCGTAGAGGTCTTTCAGGGTGCGCGGTTTGGCGCCGCCCTCATGGGCCAGGATAACGATGGGGAAGTCCAGGTAAGGCCGGGTGAACGCCATATAGCCCTGGCGTTCCGGCGTGGACATGATGCCCGGCAGCAGGTCGAGTTGGTTGTTGCGGGCCTGCTCCAGCACTGCACTCCAGTTTGCCGGCTCGATCAATTTGACGCGCACGCCGAGGCGATCCTGGATCAGGCGCACGTAATCGGCCGCCAAGCCTTGGTAGCGGCCATTTTCGTCACGGTATTCAAAGGGTGGCCATGACGCATCCACCCCGAGGCGCAACTCCTGATGGTCCGCCAGCCAGTCACGCTCATCATCGCTAAGAGTCAACGCGCCAGCCGTTGCGGTCCAGGTCAGCAGCCACAGCAAAAACACAGCCGGCAATCTGGGCATAACGGTCTCGTTATGGCACGGGGAATGTTTCGAGTGTAGACGGGCATTGCGGGGGAGGGGTGTTGCGCAAGGTTTTATCGATACAAAACAAAACCCCCGGCCTGGGCCGGGGGTTCTGGTATCACTCGTCGAGGAAGGAGCGCAGATGCTCGCTTCGCGTCGGGTGGCGCAACTTGCGCAGCGCCTTGGCTTCGATCTGACGGATCCGCTCACGGGTCACGTCAAACTGCTTACCGACTTCCTCAAGGGTGTGGTCGGTATTCATGTCGATGCCGAAACGCATGCGCAGTACCTTGGCTTCACGGGCAGTGAGGCCGGAGAGTACGTCACGAGTCGCTTCTTTCAGGCTCTCAACGGTAGCGACATCGATTGGCGACTGCATGGTCGAGTCTTCGATGAAGTCACCCAGATGGGAGTCTTCGTCATCACCAATCGGGGTTTCCATGGAGATCGGCTCTTTAGCGATCTTCAATACCTTGCGGATTTTATCCTCAGGCATTTCCATGCGTTCGCCCAGCTCTTCCGGGGTCGGTTCGCGACCCATTTCCTGCAACATCTGCCGGGAAATACGGTTGAGCTTGTTGATCGTCTCGATCATGTGCACCGGAATACGGATGGTGCGGGCCTGGTCGGCGATCGAGCGAGTGATCGCCTGACGGATCCACCAGGTGGCATAAGTCGAGAACTTGTAACCACGACGGTATTCGAACTTGTCCACAGCCTTCATCAAGCCGATGTTGCCTTCCTGGATCAGGTCGAGGAATTGCAGGCCACGGTTGGTGTACTTCTTGGCGATGGAGATCACCAGACGCAAGTTCGCTTCAACCATCTCTTTCTTCGCGCGGCGGGCCTTGGCCTCACCGATCGACATGCGACGGTTGATGTCCTTGATCTCGGCAATCGTCAGACCGGTTTCGGTCTCCAATGCTTGCAGCTTTTGCTGGCAACGGATGATGTCCGGCTGCAGGCGACCAATGGCTTCGGCGTATTTCGCCTTACCCTTGGCCAGTGCGTCGGTCCAGCTTTCATCTACTTCGTTGCTCGGGAACTGACGCAGGAAGTCGGCACGCGGCATGCGCGCGTCACGGACACAGAGCTGCATGATCGCACGCTCTTGTGCACGCAGACGCTCCAGGGCGCTGCGAACCCGCTCAACCAGGCCTTCGAATTGCTTCGGCACCAGCTTGATCGGCATGAACAGCTCAGCCAGGGCCAGCAGCTCGGCGATGGCCTGCTTGTTGGCGCGACCGTGCTTTTTCAGGGCCTTGCGGGTGATTTCCATTTGATCGGAAACCGCACCGAAACGCTGGGCAGCGATGATCGGATCTGGACCGCTTTCAACTTCGTCTTCGTCGTCGCCGCTGGCTTCAGCGTCGTCGTCTTCGGAGTCGTCGTCCGCTTTCGCAGCCTTGGCATCGACAGGCGGCGGCACTTCGGCGGCTGGCGGCGCGATGCCGTCATCCGGATCAATGTAGCCACTCAGCACGTCGGACAGGCGGCCACCTTCGGTGGTGACGCGGGTGTACTCGGAGAGAATATGGTCAACCGTGCCAGGGAAGTGCGCGATTGCGCCCATCACTTCACGTATGCCCTCTTCGATACGCTTGGCGATTTCGATTTCGCCTTCGCGTGTCAGCAGCTCGACGGTACCCATTTCACGCATATACATGCGCACAGGGTCGGTGGTACGACCGATATCGGTCTCCACAGCAGCCAGCGCGGCGGCCGCTTCTTCAGCGGCAGCCTCGTCGGTATCGGCGTCCGCCAGCATAAGGGAATCCTTATCTGGCGCAGCTTCGAATACGTTGATCCCCATGTCGTTAATCATGCGGATGATGTCTTCCACCTGCTCTGGATCTGAAATATCCTCAGGCAGGTGGTCGTTGACCTCCGCGTAAGTCAGGTAACCCTGCTCACGACCGAGAACGATCAACTCTTTGATACGAGACTGCTGTTGCGCTTTTCCGGACATAACACCCTATCCACTGAAGGTCTTGGCGGGCAAAAAACAAGCCGAGGATTATACCTGAGCTATGACCTCACGCGCCAGTTGAGGTCGGGTTTGATGCGCAAACGTTCTGTTTTAAGAGGTCGCGCATCTGTTTTGCTATCTGAATCTTCTCTTCAGCCGATAAATCCGGCTGCCTTGCTTTCTTGATCAGATCATCGAGGGTCTGCGTGTGCTGACCCGCGGATAGCCTAGTAATGGTGTCTAAAAACTGTTGTTCAAGGTTATCGCCGTCAATTAGCCACTCCTTTTCCGCGAGGGCTTTCAGCAGTCGGCCCTGTTCGGTGCCGTGCCAGCGCGCCATCAACTGGATTGAGTTTAGCTTAGGATTTTTCTGTACCGCCTCAATCAGGGCGATCAGTACCTGGGCGTAAGTGTTGCTCGCATTGGCAAAATGATCAGCACTCTCGACCTTTTCCGCCAGTTGCGGGTGATGGATGAGTGTGCGCAGCGCAATGAGCGTTGGAGCCTCTACGGCGACAGGAGTTCGCGGAGCGTAGGCTTCATCGCGATCACCGCGCTTGCCGTTCTTGCTCCAGGGTTTCTTTTCCCATTTCTTGCCGTCGCTGCCAGACTTTTTCGGTGTCCACTCTTGCTGGGGCGCGTAGGCCTCCTGCGGTTGATGGAAGTCGGAATAGTCCGGCATGGCGTCGTAATCCATGCCTGGGTCATAGGCCGGTGGCGGCGCATCATGCGGGGTGTTGTGCACCAGTTGGCTGACGGCTTCGCCGCTTAACCCGGTGATTTCCTGCAAGCGCATGCGCATCAGCGATTTCAGGTTGGCGCCGGGTACTTTGTCGATCAGCGGCGCCGCGAGGGTGGCCATGTGGGCCTTGCCTTCAAGGGAGCGCGGGTCGGCTTCTTCGGTCAGTTGCTGGAAGAAGTAGTCGGCCAGCGGTTGTGCATGCTGGTTGATGCGCGCGCGGAATGCGTCGGTGCCTTCGGAGCGGACCAGGGTATCCGGGTCTTCGCCTTCGGGCAGGAAGAGGAAGCGTGCGCGACGTCCGTCCTGCAGGCTCGACAGCGTAGCTTCGAGTGCGCGCCAGGCGGCATTGCGGCCAGCCTGGTCTCCATCGAAACAAAACAGCACGCTGGGCACTACGCGAAACAGGCGCTTCATGTGTTCTTCGCTGGTTGCGGTGCCCAGCGTGGCGACGGCATTGCGCAGGCCCTGTTGGGCGAGTGCGATCACGTCCATATAGCCCTCAACCACGATAATTTCATCGAGATTGCGATTGTTCTTGCGTGCTTCGAACAGGCCGTAGAGTTCCTGGCCCTTGTGGAATACCGGGGTTTCCGGGGAGTTCAGGTATTTGGGTTTGTCGTCCCCCAGTACCCGGCCACCAAAGGCGATGATGCGGCCCCGGCTGTCGCGGATCGGGAACATCACCCGGTCGCGGAAACGGTCGTAGCGCTTGCCGGTCTCGGCGTTTTCCACCAGCAGGCCGGCGTCGATCATGGCCTTTTGCTGGAGAGTGTCGCTGCTCAGGTGTTTGTACAGGTTGTCCCAGCCGGGCGGTGCGAACCCCAAACCGAAGTCCCGGGCGATTTCCCCGGTGAGGCCGCGGCCTTTCAGGTAATCGACAGCGGCCTTGCGCTGCGGATGGCTTTTAAGCGCTTGACGATAAAACTCGGCAGCGGCTGTCAGCAGCGGGTACAGCGGCGAATCGGTGGGCTGGCGCGGCTTGTGTGGGCGGCCACTTTCTTCGCGTGGGACTTCCATGCCGGCGGCTTTTGCCAGGTCCTCGATCGCCTGGGGGAAATCCAGGTTGTCGTGGTCCATGAGAAAACCCAGGGCGTTGCCGCCTGCGCCGCAGCCGAAGCAGTAGTAGAACTGCTTGTCGGGGCTGACGCTGAACGAAGGGGTTTTCTCTTTATGGAACGGGCAGCAGGCGGTGTAGTTCTTGCCGGCCTTTTTCAGTTGCACACGCGAGCTGACAACATCGACGATGTCGGTGCGGTTCAGAAGGTCGTCAATAAAGCTCTGGGGAATCAGCCCGGCCATGGCGTTCTCGTCATCACTGCGTGTCAATGAGGGCCCAATGATTGCTCAAGCGCACGCAGTGCGTGGCTTGTTCATCAGTTGTCTGCTTGGGCATTCAGGAAGTGTATCTGCCGTTCATTCACTGACGTTAGTTTCAATCAGGTTTTTGGCATGGAAATGTTGCCCCGGCATCCGGTCTAGGCCAATGTTGGCCTCGGAAGCTCATCGTCGGGCACAGTCGATACAGTTGATCGCCTGTTTGAAGAATAAGTGTGCTCGTCAGTAGCCTTGATAGGCTCGTCAGAAGAGACGTGCACCGCTGGCAAAAGAGCCAGTCCTGACGTGTGAAGCAGTTGTATCGGTCGCATGTGCGGCGTCAACAGTGAAGCATCAAGCGATATCCGCAAATGCCATTAGCCCGGCTGAGGGCCGGGCTTGGCAGAAGCTTGCTACGAACGTCTGTGTATTAGTACAGACGAACGGCGCGGCGCTGTTCGCGCTGAACTTTCTTGGCGTGACGCTTAACAGCGGCTGCTGCTTTACGCTTACGCTCAGAAGTTGGCTTCTCGTAAAATTCGCGGCTACGAACTTCAGCCAGTACACCGGCTTTTTCGCAGGAGCGCTTGAAACGACGCAGAGCTACGTCGAAGGGTTCGTTCTCTTTAACTTTGACGGCTGGCATCCAGAGCTACCTTCTTTCATTACCGGGATCAACGTTCTCGTCGCAAAAAATTCGCGGCTGAGGTCGTCGGTTTTTAAGGGTTGCGGATGTTAACCCCTCATTGCCCGGAATGCAAAGCCTCTGATCGAAAACCGCTAGTCGGGAGGGGGAGTGGCGACTATTATGCGCGCCTTCGAATTCAGCCTCTACAAGGCGCAAACCCATGCTAGTACTGGGACTTGAAACCTCCTGCGACGAAACCGGTGTCGCACTTTACGACAGTGAACGCGGGCTCTTGGCCGATGCGCTGTTCAGTCAGATCGACCTGCACCGTGCCTATGGTGGCGTGGTGCCGGAGCTGGCCAGCCGTGACCACGTCAAACGCATGCTGCCCCTGATCCGTCAGGTGCTGGATGAAGCCGGCTGCGTGCCGACCGAGATCGATGCAATCGCCTACACCGCAGGCCCCGGATTGGTCGGAGCCCTGCTGGTTGGGGCCTCTTGCGCCCAGGCGCTGGCGTTTGCCTGGGGCATTCCGGCCCTCGGCGTGCACCATATGGAAGGCCATTTACTGGCACCGATGTTGGAAAAAACACCGCCAGAGTTCCCGTTCGTCGCATTGTTGGTTTCAGGCGGCCATACGCAGTTGGTTCAGGTGGATGGAATCGGCCAATACACCCTTTTGGGTGAATCCTTGGACGATGCTGCCGGTGAAGCCTTCGACAAGACCGCGAAGATGATGGGCCTCAATTACCCCGGTGGCCCGGAAATCGCCCGTCTCGCCGAAAAAGGGGTCGTCGGTCGCTACACCTTCCCGCGACCGATGTGCGATCGCCCTGGCCTGATGTTCAGCTTCAGCGGTTTGAAAACCTATGCGCTGAACACCTGGCAGCACAGCGTCAGCGCCGGAGACGACAGCGAGCAAGCCCGTTGCGACATCGCTCTGGCGTTCCAGCAGGCCGTGGTGGAGACTTTGACCGTCAAGTGCAAGCGCGCCCTGAAACAGGCGGGCATGAAGCGCCTGGTGATCGCAGGCGGCGTCAGCGCCAACAAGGCCTTGCGCACTTCGCTGGAAAAAATGCTCGGCGACATGAAGGGCGACGTGTTCTACGCTCGCCCCGAGTTCTGCACCGACAACGGCGCGATGATCGCCTATGCCGGTTGCCAGCGCTTGCAGGCTGGGCAGCACGAAAGCCTGGCAATCAGCGTGCAGGCGCGCTGGCCGATGGAGCAGTTGTCGCCGTTGTAAGGCTGCAAGGTGGGCCGGGCTCATCGACGGTATTTAAAAATGCCGTTCGCGCCCGGCAAACAGGTCGCGTAAATTGCCCCGGTGGCGCCAGACGATCAGCAGCGTCAGCACGCTCATCGGCAGCAGTGCCGCCGGTTCTTGCCAGGCCAGTAGCGGCAGGGTGAGCGGGGTGGCGATCAGCGCGGCGAGCGAGCTGGTGCGGGTCAGGTAGAACGTCAGCAGCCAGGCGAGTACGGCCAGCAACGCCGCCGGCGGGTAGATCCCCAGCAACATGCCGGCTGCCGTGGCGACGCCTTTGCCACCGCGAAAGCGAAAGTACAGGGGAAACAGATGGCCGAGGACCGCGCATACGCCGATCCAGGCCTGCTGTTGCAGGGTCAGGCCGGCGAGGCTGGCGATCAGCACGGGCAACAGGCCCTTGCACAGGTCGCCCAGCAGCGTCAGTACGGCGAGTTTCTTGCCGGCCAGGCGCAACATATTGGTGGCGCCGGCATTGCCTGAGCCACTCATTCGCGGGTCGGGATTTCCCGTCAGGCGGCTGAGCAAAATGGCGAAGGACAGCGAGCCGAGCAGGTAGGCGAAAATCGCCAGTAACCAAAACATGCTAACTATTCCGGGCGAGGACGCCCTGATTCTAACGGGGCATCGCGCCCTTGTCGTGCTGCGGAGAAGAGTGCTTGGACAGAGTGTTTATCGAAGGCCTGGAAGTCGACACCGTGATCGGGGCCTACGACTGGGAGCGCGGAATCCGCCAATGTCTGCGCCTGGACCTGAGCTTCGCCTGGGATAACCGCCCGGCCGCGGCCGGTGATGACCTGACGTTGGCGCTGGATTACGCCAGTGTATCCGTGCGTATCCAGGCCTTTGCCGAGCAATCCCAGTACCAACTGGTGGAAACCTTTGCCGAGCGCTTGGCCGAAGTATTGATGAGTGAATTCCAGATTCCCTGGTTGCACCTCAAGCTGACCAAGCCAGGCGCCGTACCGGCGGCCAAGGGTGTGGGCGTGGAGATCGAGCGCGGATGCCGCTAACTCAGGTTTACCTAGGTCTAGGCAGCAATATCGAGCGCGAGTTTCACCTCTGCGCTGGCCTGGATGCGCTGGCAGGTTTTTTGACGGATGTGCGCTGTTCAGCGGTGTTTGAAAGCCAGCCGGTGGGCATCAAGAGCGGGCCGTTCTTCAATCTGGTGGTGTCGGCCTACACCGATCTGTCGCTGATGGAGTTGGACCGCCGGTTGAAATTCATCGAGGCGGATAATGGTCGTTATGCGCCGGATCGCAAGGGCTTGCCGCTGGATATCGATGTGCTGTTGTATGGCGATCTGGTGGGTAACTTCGATGGTTTGATCCTGCCGCGTGCAGAAATCCTCAAGAACGCGTTTGTGCTGTGGCCGCTGTCGTTGATGGCGCCGCAGCGTGTGCATCCTGAGGTGGGCAAGACGCTGGCCGAGTTGTGGCGTGATGCGCAGATCGATCAGGTGCTGGCGCCTGTCGCATTTGAATGGCAAGGCCAGCAACTCACGCCGAACATTCTCCTGTAGGAGCTGGCTTGCCGGCGATGGCGTTCCTGAGGTCGCTATCGCCGGCAAGCCGGGCTCCTACAGTGCGTGGCTTTCTTTGTAGATTTTTAGGGCCTTGAGCCTTTCGCGCTTGAGCGCTTCGCCCAGTTCCGGGCCTTTGAAGCCTTTCTCCAGCAAAGGCGCCACCGCGACTTCGCGGGCAACCTTCGCGGCCCCGCGCAAGTAATCCGCTTGTGGATAACTTCTCTGCTCCAGACCCTTGCGCCCCCGGGCGTCCATTTCGCAAGCGACCACGAATTCTTCAAAGCGCTGCGGCCGACGGTAAACGTCGAAGCTTTGCAGCAACTCCAGCAATGTCGAGGCTTTCAGCTCCAGTGCACGATGACCGTGGGTGTGATACTGGCCCACCAGCAACGCCAACTCCTGGCAATCCCTTGGCACCTTGAAGCGTTCGTTGACGGCCTTGATCAGCTTCAAACCCCTCTGTTCATGGGCGATGTGCTGCGGCAACTTATCCACAGGCGTCGTGCCTTTGCCCAGGTCGTGCAGCAGGCAGGCCCAGCGCACCGTAAGGGGCTGCTGGTGCAAGGCCGCTTGCTCCAGCACGCTCAAGGTGTGGATGCCGGTGTCGATTTCTGGGTGATGGGCTTCGGGTTGTGGGACGCCGAACAGGGCATTCACCTCTGGCATCAAGGTTTTCAGTGCATCGCAGTCGCGCAGTACCTGGATGAACACGTGGGGTTGGTCTTCCATCAGTGCGCGGGAGATTTCTTTCCAACTGCGCTCGGGCGTCAGCGCCTCCAGTTCGCCGGATTCGCTGAGCTGGCGCATCAGTTCAAGTGTTTCTGATGCGACGGTAAACCCCAGTGCCGCGTAACGTGCGGCGAAGCGTGCAACACGCAACACTCGCAGGGGATCTTCGGCGAATGCCGGAGAAACATGGCGCAGAACGCGGGCTTCAAGATCTCGCTGACCGTGATAAGGGTCGGTCAAGTTACCGTCGTCGTCTTCCGCCATAGCATTAATGGTCAGGTCGCGGCGAATCAGATCTTCTTCCAGTGTGACGTCGGGGCTGGCGTGGAACACAAAGCCACCATAACCCCGGCCGCTCTTGCGTTCGGTGCGGGCCAGGGCGTACTCGTCGCCATTATTCGGGTCGAGGAACACCGGGAAGTCCGAACCCACCGGCTTATAGCCCAAGGCGAGCATCTCTTCGGCCGTGGCGCCGACCACAACACGGTCAATATCGGTGACCGGGATGCCCAGCAGGCGATCCCGCACCGCACCACCGACTTTGTAGATTTTCATGAAAAAGCCTCCATTAGCGGCACAGGATACCGCCTGTGCCTGGCTAATGGAGGCTTTGCTGCTTCAGAGGTGAACGACGGCCAGGTCCAGGCGGCCATAGTCGTTGTCGTTGTGATCGCTGCGCGGTGGCACATGATGAGTCTTCATCACCTGATCGCCCTGCAAGGTTTCCAGGTGAATATCGAAGCCCCACAACCGGTGCAGGTGCTTGAGCACTTCCTCGGTGGACTCGCCCAGGGGTTTGCGGTCGTGCTGCTGGTGACGCAAGGTCAGCGAGCGGTCGCCGCGCACATCGATGTTGTAGATCTGCACGTTGGGCTCGCGGTTGCCCAGGTTGTACTGCGCCGCCAGGGTTTCGCGGATGGTGCGGTAGCCGGGTTCATCGTGGATGGCCGGTACCACCAGGTCATCCTTGAGGTCATCATCGAGAATGCTGAACAGTTTCAGGTCGCGAATCACCTGCGGCGACAGGTACTGCAGGATAAAACTCTCATCCTTGAAGCTGCTCATGGCGAACTTGATGGTGGACAGCCAATCGCTGCCGGCGATTTCCGGGAACCAGCGGCGGTCCTCCTCGGTGGGGTGTTCACACATGCGCCGGATGTCGCGGTACATGGCGAAGCCCAGGGCATAGGGGTTGATGCCGTTGTAGTAAGGGCTGTCGAAGCCGGGCTGGAACACCACGCTGGTGTGGGAGGTGAGGAACTCCATCATGAAACCGTCGGTCACCAGGCCTTCGTCGTACAGGTCGTTCATCAGTGTGTAGTGCCAGAACGTGGCCCAACCTTCGTTCATCACCTGGGTCTGGCGCTGTGGATAAAAGTACTGGGCGATCTTACGCACGATACGCACGATTTCACGCTGCCAGGGTTCCAACAGCGGCGCATGTTTTTCCAGGAAATACAGGATGTTTTCCTGAGGTTCGGCGGGGAAGCGTGCATTGTCCTTATCGCTGTTCTTGCCGGTTTTTTTCGGAATGGTGCGCCACAGGTCGTTGATCTGCTTCTGCAGGTGTTCCTCGCGCTCCTTCTGGCGCAGGCGTTCTTCCTCGGCGGAGATCGGATACGGGCGTTTGTAGCGGTCGACGCCGTAGTTCATCAGCGCATGGCATGAATCGAGCAGGTCTTCCACCGCATCAATGCCGTGGCGCTCTTCGCATTGCATGATGTACTGCTTGGCGAACACCAGGTAATCGATGATCGAACTGGCGTCGGTCCAGGTGCGGAACAGGTAGTTGCCCTTGAAGAAGCTGTTATGCCCATAGCAGGCATGCGCCACTACCAACGCCTGCATGCAGATGGTGTTCTCTTCCATCAGGTAGGCGATGCACGGGTCGGAGTTGATCACGATTTCGTACGCCAGGCCCATCTGGCCCCGGGTATAGGACTTCTCGGTGCTGAGAAAGTGTTTGCCGTAGGACCAATGGTGATAACCCAGCGGCATGCCGACCGAGGCGTAGGCATCCATCATCTGTTCGGCGGTAATCACCTCAATCTGGTTGGGATAGGTGTCCAGGGCATAACCCGCCGCAATGCGGCTGATTTCCCGGTCATAGGCCTGGATCAGTTCAAAGGTCCACTCGGAACCCGTGGAGATCGGTTGGCGTCTTTGCTCTTTTTTGGCGGTCATGTCACTAACCTGCGCTGGAAGAGTTCACGGAAGACCGGGTAGATATCGCCGGCCGAGACCAGTTGCTGCTGGGCGAACGTGTCGGCAAAGGCTTCGCCGATGCGCTCGTATTCGAACCACAGGGCCTGGTGCTCACGGGGGGTGATTTCAACATAGGTGTAGTACTGCACGAACGGCATGATCTGATTGATCAGGATGTCGCGGCAGATCGGCGAGTCGTCGTTCCAGTTATCACCGTCCGAGGCCTGGGCGGCGTAGATGTTCCATTCGTTGGCCGGGTAGCGCTCGGCCATGATCTCCTGCATCAGCTTCAAGGCGCTGGAAACGATGGTGCCGCCGGTTTCCCGCGAATAGAAAAATTCCTCTTCGTCGACTTCCCGCGCGCTGGTGTGGTGGCGGATGAACACAACGTCGATCTTGTCGTAATTGCGCTTCAGGAACAGGTACAACAGGATGAAGAAGCGCTTGGCGATGTCCTTGGTGGCTTGGGTCATGGAGCCTGACACGTCCATCAGGCAGAACATCACCGCCTTGGAGCTGGGGTTGGGTTGTTTGACCAGCAGGTTGTACTTCAAGTCAAAGGTGTCGAGGAACGGCACGCGGTGGATGCGCGCGCTGAGTTTCTCGATTTCTGCCTCGATTTCCTGGATATCGCCGAAGTTGTCCGGTTCTTCGCGCTTCAGGCGCGCCAATTCTTCCTTGGCCTCCTTCAACTTGGCGCGACTGCTGCCCGATAGGGCGATACGCCGGGCATGGGCCGAGCGCAGGGTACGGATGATGTTGATCCGGGACGGGTTGCCTTCATTGCTGATCCCGGCGCGAACGGTCTTGAAGGTGTCGGTGCCGGTCAGGTTGCGTTTGACCAGGTTGGGCAGTTCCAGGTCTTCGAACATGAATTCGAGGAATTCTTCCTGGGTGATCTGGAACACGAACTCATCCATGCCTTCGCCGGAATTACCCGCTTTGCCCGGGCCTTTACCGCCGCCCCCGCCTTGGGGGCGCTGGATATGTTCACCGGTGGTGAATTCCTTGTTGCCGGGGTGCACGACGGTCTGTTTGCCGCCCCGGCCATGGTGCAGCACCGGTTCGTCGATGTCCCGTCCGGGAATGCTGATTTGCTCGCCATGCTCCATGTCCGTGATGGAGCGGCGGCTGACGGCCTCTTCGACGGCCTTTTTGATGTGGTCACGGTAACGCCGCAGGAAACGCTGACGGTTTACCGTGCTCTTGTTCTTGCCATTGAGGCGTCGGTCGATCACATAGCTCATGGGGAGCCCTCCGGGCAGCTTCACGTTACAAGCTTCAAGCCGCGAGCTGGAAGCTTAGAGACAAGCGGTCAGCTGCCAGGCCAGTGGCCCGGCAGTTCACGCCTGTCGCTGCCTTACTGCGATTTGCGAACCCGCAGGTACCACTCGGAGAGCAGCCGTACCTGTTTGTCGGTGTAGCCGCGCTCGACCATGCGTGTGACGAAGTCGTTGTGTTTTTGCTGATCCTCCTTGCTGGCCTTGGCGTTGAAGCTGATGACCGGCAGCAGGTCCTCGGTGTTGGAGAACATTTTTTTCTCGATGACCACGCGCAGCTTCTCGTAGCTGAGCCAGGTCGGGTTTTTGCCGTTGTTGTTGGCGCGGGCGCGCAGCACGAAGTTGACGATTTCGTTGCGGAAATCCTTCGGATTGCTGATGCCGGCCGGTTTCTCGATTTTTTCGAGTTCCTCGTTGAGGGCCACGCGGTTGAGGATCTCGCCGGTTTCCGGGTCGCGGTATTCCTGGTCCTGAATCCAGAAGTCGGCGTACAGCACGTAGCGGTCGAAGATGTTCTGGCCGTACTCGCTGTAGGACTCCAGGTACGCGGTCTGGATTTCCTTGCCGATGAACTCGATGTAGCGCGGTGCCAGGTATTCCTTGAGGAAACGCAGGTAACGTTCGCGGGTTTCGGCCTGGAATTGTTCCTGTTCGATCTGCTGTTCCAGCACGTAAAGCAGGTGCACCGGGTTGGCCGCAATCTCGTGTGGGTCGAAGTTGAAGACCTTGGACAGGATCTTGAACGCAAAACGCGTCGACAGACCGTTCATGCCTTCATCCACACCGGCGGTGTCGCGGTACTCCTGGATCGATTTGGCCTTGGGATCGGTGTCCTTGAGGTTTTCGCCGTCGTACACGCGCATCTTCGAATAGATGTTCGAGTTCTCCGGCTCCTTGAGGCGCGACAGCACGGTGAACTGGGCGAGCATCTTCAAGGTGTCGGGTGCGCAATGGGCCTTGGCCAAGGAGCTGTTGAACAGCAATTTATCGTAGATCTTGATTTCATCACTGACCCGCAGGCAGTACGGCACCTTGACGATGTAGATCCGGTCGATGAACGCTTCGTTGTTCTTGTTGTTGCGGAAGGTGTGCCACTCCGACTCGTTGGAGTGCGCCAGCAGGATCCCGGTGAACGGAATCGCCCCCAGGCCTTCGGTACTGTTGTAGTTACCTTCCTGGGTGGCGGTGAGCAGTGGGTGCAGCACCTTGATCGGTGCCTTGAACATCTCCACGAACTCCATCAGGCCCTGGTTGGCCCGGCACAGCGCGCCCGAGTAGCTGTAGGCGTCGGCGTCGTTCTGTGGGAATTCTTCGAGCTTGCGGATATCGACCTTGCCCACCAGCGCCGAGATGTCCTGGTTGTTCTCGTCGCCCGGTTCGGTCTTGGCCACGCCGATCTGGTTGAGGATCGATGGGTAGAGCTTGACCACGCGGAACTGGCTGATGTCACCGCCGAACTCAGCCAGGCGTTTGGTGGCCCAGGGCGACATGATGGTGTTGAGGTAGCGGCGCGGGATGCCGAAGTCTTCTTCGAGGATCGCGCCATCTTCCGTGGCGTTGAACAGCCCCAAAGGCGACTCGAAGACCGGCGAGCCCTTGATGGCGTAGAAGGGCACCTTCTCGATCAGTTGTTTGAGCTTTTCGGCCAGGGACGATTTACCACCGCCGACGGGGCCGAGCAGGTAGAGGATCTGCTTCTTCTCTTCCAGGCCTTGGGCAGCATGGCGGAAGTAGGAGACGATCTGGTCGATGCATTCTTCCATCCCATGGAAGTCTTCAAAGGCCGGATAGCGGCGGATCACCTTGTTGGAGAATATTCGCGACAGGCGCGAATTGTTCGAGGTGTCTATCAGCTCCGGCTCGCCAATTGCCAGCAGCAAGCGTTCGGCGGCAGACGCGTAGGTGCTGCGATCCTGTTTGCACAGCTCGAGATACTCTTGCAGCGTGAGTTCTTCCTGCTGTGTGGATGCGAAGCGTTGTTGGAAGTGGCTGAATATACTCATGACGTCGTCACCTCGCTCGATACGTGGAGCCGACGCCGGATCAATCAGTCGATGCTGGCAGACATTGGCAGACGCCAATGGCCGTTTTCCCCCCAGAACACCCTGAAACGCTACCGATGACCCGCACGCCGGTGTACCGGCTCTCCCCTGATTCGGATGGCCTGCGCTTAAGGATAGTTCGGAATCGGAGAGGTCAAGGCGCGATGCGCAATTAGTTTGGCTGCGCCGTTCGTCAGAAACGGCGCGAGCCCAAGCGTCACGCGGGGTAGCGGGGTGTGAAAAAAATTATTGCGAATTGCCCGAAGAAATTTCCGCAGGATAAGTCGTACGCCACAGTTCAAAGCCGCCGTCCAGGCTGTAGACGTCGGAGAAGCCCTGGCTGATCAGATAGGCTGCCGCGCTCTGGCTGGAGTTGCCGTGATAACAGGCCACGATTACCGGCGCGTCGAGGTCGGCGGCGCGGATGAAATCGGCGATGTTGACGTTGTCCAGGTGCTGGGCGCCAGTGATGTGGGCGGCCGCATAAGTCGGCTGGTCACGGATGTCGACAACCACGGCGCCTTGCTCGCGCAGGGCCTGGGCTTGTTCGGGGGGGATACGTTTGAATTCGCTCATGGCGGGCTCCTATGGCTTGGCAGTAGCCGGCAGTGTAACGGGAAGAGGGGATTCGCACTGGCAGCTATAACGCTCGCCGGTGTCGATGTTCATCAGGGTCATGGCGCCGCCCCATACGCAACCGGTGTCGAGGGCGAACACGCCGGGTTCATCGCACTTGCCCTCAAGGGCCGCCCAATGGCCAAAAATGACCTTGGTGTCACGGGTCTTGCGCTCTTTGTGAGCGAACCACGGCTTGTAGCCCGGCAGCGCAGTGTCGGCGCCTTCCTTGCTCTTGAGGTCGAGCTTGCCTTCGGCGGTACAGAAGCGCATGCGCGTGAAGTAGTTGGTGATGACCCGCAGGCGTGTGACGCCGCTGAGGTCATTGTCCCACTTCACCGGCTCGTTGCCGTACATGCCGTCGAGGTAGGCGGTATAGAGGTTGTCATCGGCCAGGGCGCTTTCGACTTCGGCGGCGCACTTGAGGGCTTTCTTCAGTGTCCATTGCGGCGGGATGCCTGCATGGACCAGGGCCATGTTGCGGGCTTCGTCGTAATGCATGATTTTCTGCCGGCGCAGCCAGTCGAGCAGTTCGGCGCGATCCGGCGCTTCGAGGATTTCCCGCAGGGTATCGCCCTTTTTCAGGCGCTCGATGTTATTGGCGGCTGCCAGCAGGTGCAGGTCGTGGTTGCCTAATACGCACACCAGGGTGTCGCGCAGGCTATATAAGTAGCGCAGCGTCTCCAAGGATTCCGGGCCGCGATTGACCAGGTCACCGACCAGCCACAGGCGATCCTTGGCCGGGTCGAAGGCCACGCGCTCGAGCAGGCACTTGAGCGGCTCCAGGCAACCTTGCAGGTCGCCGACCGCGTACGTCGCCATCAGTGCAGGGCTCCCGGCACGGCAAGGCGGAAGGGCTTGATGATGGCGTCGAACAGTTGGCCGTCGGTGGCTTTCATCTGATACGAGCCCTGCATGGTGCCGACTTTGGAGGTCATTACCGTGCCGCTGCTGTAGGTATGGCTGGCGCCACTGTCGATCAACGGTTGCTGGCCCACCACACCGGCGCCGCGCACTTCTTCGACCTGACCGTCACCGTCGGTGATTACCCAGTGGCGCGACAGCAGCTTGGCCGGCACCAGCCCGTTGTTTTTCACCGTGATGGTGTAGGCAAAGGCGAAGCGGTTGTGTTCAGGTTGGGATTGGTCCGCCAGGAAGCGGGTGACGACGCTGACGTCGATCTGGTAGCGAGGATCGGACATGCAAGAGGCCTTAAAAGCGGAGGACAGCAGATGCGGGTCAGTCTAGGCCAAGAGGAGGGCACTAGGCCAGACATGTGTCTGGCCTTGCCTGGCGCTGTCAGTCTGCGGCTGGCGCAGGCTGGATGGCCAACTGGTCGGCCAGGCGCACAAAGGCGGCCAGGTCCAGTTGCTCGGGGCGCAGGCCGCCATCGACGCCAGCGGCTTCGATTTCGGCATTGCTCAGCAGCGCCTTGAGCGTGTTGCGTAGGGTCTTGCGGCGCTGGTTGAAGGCTTCGCGCACCACGCGCTCCAGCAGCTTATGGTCCTTGGCCGGGTGTGGCAGCACGGCATGTGGCACCAGGCGCACGATGGCCGAGTCGACCTTCGGCGGCGGGTTGAACGCGCCAGGGCCGACGTTGAACAGGTGTTCGACGCGGCAGTGGTACTGAACCATGATCGACAGGCGGCCCCAATCACCACCACCAGGACCCGCGGCCAGACGTTCCACGACTTCCTTTTGCAGCATGAAGTGCATGTCGCGGATGATGCCGGCGTTGTTCAGCAGGTGGAAAATCAGCGGCGTGGAGATGTTGTACGGCAGGTTACCCACCACACGCAGGCTGTTGGGCGCGGCATTGAGGGTGTTGAAGTCGAACTTCAGCGCATCACCCTGATGCAGGTTGAAGTTGGGCTTGCCGGCGAACTGCTGGTTGAGGATCGGGATCAGGTCCTTGTCCAATTCCACCACGTCGAGTTGGCCGCCGCTGGCCAGCAGGCCTTGCGTCAGTGCGCCCTGGCCCGGGCCGATTTCCAGCAGACGGTCCTCAGGCTTGGCATGGATGGAACGAAGGATGCGGTCGATCACGCCAGCGTCGTGCAGGAAGTTTTGCCCGAAGCGCTTGCGCGCCCGGTGTTGGTAATGCTCAGTCATAAACGGGTCTCGGCCATCTGATAGGCGGTTTCCAGGGCCACGTGCAGGCTACCGGTATCGATCTTGCCGCTGCCCGCCAGGTCCAGGGCAGTGCCATGGTCGACGGAGGTGCGGATGATCGGCAGGCCCAGTGTCACGTTGACTGCGGCGCCGAAGCCTTTGTATTTAAGCACCGGCAGCCCCTGGTCATGGTACATCGCCAGCACTGCGTCGCAGTGCTCCAGATATTTGGGGGTAAACAGAGTGTCCGCAGGCAGTGGGCCGCGCAGGTCCATGCCTTCTTGGCGCAGACGCTCCAGGGTGGGTTCGATGATGTCGATTTCTTCATGGCCCAAGTGGCCGCCTTCGCCGGCGTGGGGGTTGAGCCCGCAAACCAGGATGCGCGGTTGGGCGATGCCGAATTTCTGCTGCAGGTCGGCGTGTAGGATCCGCGTGACGCGTTCCACCCGCTCGACGGTGATGGCATCGGCAATCTCGCGCAGCGGCAGGTGCGTGGTCACCAAGGCGACCCGAAGGCCACGCGTGGCCAGCATCATGACGACTTGTTCGGTGTGGGTCAGCTCGGCGAGGAACTCGGTGTGGCCCGAAAAAGCGATGCCGGACTCGTTGATCACGCCTTTGTGCACGGGCGCAGTGATCATGCCGGCGAAGTCGCCATCGATGCAGCCTTGCCCGGCGCGAGTGAGGGTTTCCAGCACGAACGCCGCGTTGGCTTTGTTCAGTTGCCCGGCGACCACGTTGGCCTGCAGCGGGGTGTCCCACACATACAGGCTGCCTGCCGGGGCGGGCAGATCGGGCCAGTTGCCAGGCGCTGTGTCCAGCAGTGTGACAACCACACCCAGCTGCGCGGCCCGCTCAAGGAGCAGGTCGCGGCTGGTAATGGCAATCAGGGGGTGTGGCTGGGGTTGCGAGGCGAGCAGCAGGCACAGGTCAGGACCAATGCCGGCCGGCTCGCCGGGTGTTACCGCGAAACGCTGGGGTTTCACTGCGCTGCCTGGTCGGTGCCTGTCTGGGCGCCTGGCAGCTTGTTCTCAACATAGGCTTCGTCGCGGATCTGACGCAGCCAGGTTTGCAGCTCTTCGTCGTATTTGCGGTTACGCAGTACGTTCAGCGCTTGTTGCTCGCGGGCCTGGTTGGTGTTGTCGGTGGCGCGACGGCCAAGGACTTCCAGCACATGCCAGCCATATTGGGTTTTGAACGGCTTGGACAATACGCCCTGCGGGGTATCGGCCATCACCTGTTGGAACTCCGGCACCAGCGCTTTCGGATCGATCCAGTTCAGGTCGCCGCCGTTGAGGGCAGAACCCGGGTCTTCCGAGAAGCTCTTGGCCAGGGTGGCGAAGTCTTCACCGCTCTGGATGCGGTCATAGATCTTCTGGGCCAGTTCCTTGGTTTGGGCTTCGGTGCGAATTTCGCTTGGTTTGACCAGGATGTGGCGAACGTGCACCTCATCCTTGAGCGACGTCTCGCCGCCACGTTTTTCCAGGAGCTTCAGGATGATGAAGCCACCCGGTGTGCGCGCAGGTTGGGTGATGCCACCCACTTCCATTGCGCTCAGCTCGCGGTCGAACGGAGGAGGCAATTGAGCCGCTTTACGCCAGCCCATGTCGCCGCCTTCCAGTGCGTTGTCGCTACCGGACTGGGCGATCGCCATTTGGGCGAAGTCGGCACCTGCCTTCAAGCGATCATAGATAGCCTGGGTCTTGGCGGCCGCTGCATTGAGCTGCTCGGAGTTGGCGCTGTCCGGTGTCGGGATCAGGATGTTGGCCAGGTGCAGTTCTTCGGAAAGCTGCATCTTGCCCAGGTCCGACGCCAGGAAGTTTTTAACCTCCTGCTCGGACACCTGAACCCGCTCGGCCACACGGCGCTGACGCACACGGCTGATGATCATTTCACGGCGGATCTGGTCACGGGCGTCCTCATAGGACAAACCGTCGTGGGCCAAGGCTGCACGGAACTGGTCGATGCTCATGTTGTTGCGCTGGGCAATGGTGCCCACGGCCTGGTTCAGTTCTTCGTCCGAAATACGGATGCCGGAACGATCGCCGATCTGCAGTTGCAGGTTCTCGACGATCAAACGCTCGAGTACCTGCTGGTCCAGGACGCTGGTCGGTGGCACGCCACCGCCACGTTTGGCGATGGTTTGCTGGACTTCCTTGACGCGCTGGTCCAGTTGGCTCTGCATGATCACGTCGTTATCGACGATGGCCACTACCTTATCCAGTTCTTGAACCGCAGCGTGCGCCGATGCGGTACCCAGGAACAGTGCGCCCAGCACTAGCGGGCGCAGACAATCAGAAAGCTTGGTCTTCACGTTCACGATAACCTTCAATGCCTTTGTCGAGGAAGCTCTCTACCTTGGCGCCGGTCAGGCCGCCGAGTCCTTTGAGGACGATCTGGAAGAAGAGCCCGTGGTCACCCTTTTCGTTAAGCGGGGCGATCTGGCTGTATTCGTCGTTGGAAACCCAGTAACGGTTGATGACGCGCAGTTTCCAGCAGCAGTTGTCGTACTCGAAACCACCGAAGGCTTCCAGGGTACGGTTGCGAGCGTAGTCATACTGCCAGCGGGTGATCAGGTTCCACTGAGGAATGATCGGCCACATCATCGAGAAGTCGTGTTGCTGGATTTTGTAGTAATCCTTCACGAAGTTCGGATCGCCTGGCTGGCCATAGTCACCACCGAACTGCCATTTGCCGGTCAGCTGGTTGTAGACGACCTGGTCGTTACGATAGCGATAACCGACGTTGATGATCTTGTTCGGGTTGTCTTCCGGCTGGTAGTGAAGCATCGCGCTGCCGGAACGAGGGCTGTGTTCCTCGGTGTCCCAGTTGTAGTCGGCAGTGGCGCGCCAGTCACGGTTGAAGCGGAACTCGTAGTCCAGGGCAACCGGCGAAACATCCGACTGTGCATCGGCACGGTCAGCCGCCAGGATACCCGGCAGTTGAACTTCACGGTCCTTGAAGTACACGGCCTGGCCGACGGATACGCGCTGACGCTCGAAGCCGTTCTCTTCGATCCAGCGGCTGGTCAAGCCAAGGGATAGCTTGTTCTCGTCGCCGATACGGTCGGTGCCGCTGAAGCGGTTATCGCGGAACAGCGACGCGTAGCTGAACGAGTATTCGCTGGTGTCGAAGACTGGGATATCAGCCTGGTCCTTGTTCGGTACGTACAGGTAGAACGCACGCGGCTCAAGGGTCTGGCGATAATCTTTGCCGAACCAGTTGGTGTTGCGGTCGAAGTACAGGCCGCTGTCTACGCTGGCAATCGGAACCGCACGGTCCTGGGAGCTTTTGAAGGTACCACCGGCGTACTGGGTACCGTTCCTGGCTGCTGCGGCCTGGTCGGCAATGATCTGGTTCTTGCCGATGTTGTCCAGGTCCAAGTCATACTTGGTGTACACGTACTTGAGCTTCGGCGTGATGAAGCCGTAGGTCCAGTTCATCGGGTATTCGACGGCTGGCGCTACGTTCAGACGCGTGCCGTTGGCACGGGTCAGGCCGCGGACGTAGGTGTCCAGGCGGGCTTCGGAGTCACCGTTCTCATTGATGAAGTTACCGTTCTCCAGGTCGCGATCGAAACGCACGGCTTCGGTCTCGTAGCTGAAGTTCAGGCCACCCGGATGGTACGGCAGCGTACCGTTGAAGGTGATCTGCGGCAGGCGGTCATACGGAGTGACCTGGGAAATCGTTGCCAACTGGTAGGCCTGCAGGTTCAAGCGAGCCTGGAAGCTGTCACCGCGATAAGTCACCGAACCCTGCTGGTTGATGTAGTCGCGGCTCTCGACGCCTTCCTGATAGGACTTGAGATCCTGGAAGTAGTAAGGATCGCTGATCTTGGTGTAGTCAACCTGGGTGAGTACACGCGAATCCAACCCACCCTTGTGCTGCCAATTGAGCATGTAACGGGTTTTTTCGTAATCGGTTTGCTTTTTGCGTTCGTCGTTGTCGTCGTTCAGGTACGCGCCGCCGAACTGGCCTTCGCTGGATTTGGTGAGGTAGCGGAATTCGCCTTCCATCAACAAGCCGCGCTTGGTCATGTATTGCGGGTACAACGTGGCGTCGTAGTTGGGCGCCAGGTTGAAGTAGTACGGAGTCACCAGAGTGAAGCCGGTTTCGCTGCCGGTGCTGAAGCTTGGCGGCAGGAAGCCGGATTGACGACGGTCGTCGATCGGGAAATAGATGTAAGGGGTGTAGAGGATCGGGATGTTCTTGATCCGCAACGTCGCGTTGGTGGCGGTACCGAAACCGGTGGCCGGGTTCAACGTGATGTTGTTGCCCCTGAGCTGCCAGGCGTTGCTGTCTGGCTCGCAGGTGGTGTACGTACCGTCCTTGAGGCGGATGATCGCGTTTTCAGCACGCTTGGCGTACAGCGCGTTACCGCGGATGCGCGACTTGTGCAGCACGTATTCGGCGTTGTCGATCTGGGCCGCGCCGGTGTCGAGTTGCACTTCGGCGTGGTCGCCCACGATCAGCGCACCGTTGTCGCGCAGACGGACCTTGCCGTTCAGCTCGCCACGGTTCTCGGCCTGGTACAGGCTGGCTTCTTCAGATTCCAACTGCATGCTGCCCTGGCGCATGACCACGTCACCGGCCAGGGTCGCGACTTGCTGTTCCTGCTCGTAACGCGAGGCCTTGGCGCCGATGAAGGTGGGCGCATCGCTCTTGTTCGTCTTGTCGTTCATGCCAGGACGAGTCGGCTCGATGTACGCACCGCCGCAGTACGGGCCGGTTTCGGCCAGTTGCGCTGCGGTCAGCTTGTCACGCGGTACCCAGTCCAGGTGGCTATAGTCGGCGCTGCGCGAGCGCAGGCCACGGCCCTTGGATTCGGTGACCAATGCGGTCTTGGGCTCGGCCTCGGCATTGCCGCCAGCATCGGTCTGCGCCGTGCTGTTGGCGGAGCTGATGGCGGCGCCATCATGCACCGGGCGCGGTGGTAGCGGGGCTGCGGCGGTTTTCGGCGCGCAATCCCAGGCACCCGAAGCAGAGACTGAGCAGTCATACTGTTCCGCGGCGACCACGAATGAGGTGGCGAAGGGTTGCAAGACCAGCAGACTGCCGGTTACCAGCAACGGAAATTTTCTACGAAACGCGGGGGATTTCAATGCCATCTTATTAGTCCGGGCTTCCTGCGTGCCATCTGCCCGCGGTTTGGGCCGCACGCCTCTCGATGGTCTGAAAAAGATGCGTGATAATAAAGCATGCCCCGCTTGACGGCTAGCGCCGTCGGAGACCCTTGTAATGCCCGAGCAAGATCTACGTTTACAACAGCTGGAAGTCTGGCTGGATGAGCAGTTGCCGATCCTTTTCAACGCTCAAGGCTGGGGTGCCGTACCCCCGGCCACATTGACCGCGGCCAGCAGCGACGCGAGTTTCAGGCGCTACTTCCGTTGGGAAGGCGGCGACCGGACCTTCGTGGTCATGGACGCTCCGCCCCCCCAGGAAAACTGCAAACCTTTCGTCGATATCGCACATTTGCTGGCAAAGTCAGGAATAAATGTTCCAAAAATTTACGCAGAAGATTTGCCGCGTGGCTTTCTTTTGCTCAATGACCTGGGCAGAAAAACCTATCTGGACGTGATTGACGACAAAAACGCCGATCAATTGTTTGCCGATGCCATCGACGCCTTGCTGGCCTTCCAGCAATTGCCAATGGATGCGCCGCTGCCCAGCTATGACGTCGCTTTGCTGCGCCGCGAGTTGGAATTGTTTCCAGAGTGGTACGTGCGCCGGCACCTGGGTATCGAACTGGATACGCAGCAGCAAGCGCTTTGGCAGCGGGTCAGTGATCACCTGATCGACAGCGCCCTGGCGCAGCCAAAAGTGTTGGTGCATCGCGACTATATGCCGCGCAACCTGATGATCAGCGAGCCCAACCCCGGCGTGCTGGATTTCCAGGATGCGGTCTACGGGCCGGTCACCTATGACATCACCTGCCTGTTCAAGGACGCCTTCCTCAGCTGGCCCAAGACCCGCGTGCGGGAATGGCAGCGCGGCTATTGGGAGCGTGCGGGGCAACTGGGCATTCCGGTGCAGGCGAACTTCGACGATTTCCTGCGCGCTAGCGACCTGATGGGCGTGCAGCGTCACCTCAAGGTCATCGGTATCTTCGCGCGCATTTGCCATCGTGACGGCAAACCTCGCTACCTGGCTGACGTGCCGCGCTTCTTTGCTTATATAGAAGCAGTGCTGGCGGACCGTCCGGAGCTGAGTGAGCTGGGTGAGTTGCTCGCCAGCCTGCGCCACCCCGCCGAGGCCCGTGTATGAAGGCGATGATCCTGGCCGCGGGCAAGGGCGAGCGGATGCGCCCGCTGACCTTGCACACGCCCAAGCCACTGGTGCAGGCCGGCGGCAAGCGCCTGATCGAGTATCACCTGGAGGCTCTGGCCAAGGCCGGCTTCACCGATATCGTGATCAACCATGCCTGGCTGGGCCAGCAGATCGAAAGCTACCTGGGGGACGGCGCGCAGTTTGGCTTGCGTATCCGTTACTCCCCCGAAGGCGAGCCGCTGGAAACCGGCGGTGGGATTTTCCAGGCATTGCCGTTGCTGGGGGATGAACCCTTCCTGGTGGTCAATGGCGATATCTGGACCGACTACGACTTTACCCAGCTCCAGCAGCCGCTCAAGGGCCTGGCTCATCTGGTGATGGTCGACAACCCGGCCCATCACCCTTCGGGCGGTGATTTCTACCTTGATCAAGGTTTGCTTCATGATGCAGCGCCCGGTGCCGATAACCTGACCTTCAGTGGCATTTCAGTGCTCGACCCCAAGCTGTTCGAGGGTTGCAGTGCGGGTGCCTTCAAGCTGGCGCCGCTGCTGCGGGCAGCCATGGCCAAAGGTCTGGTAACGGGGGAACACATGGCGGGACGCTGGATTGATGTCGGCACGCTGGAGCGCTTGGCGCAGGTCGAAACCCTGCTGACAGCGGGGCAGTAACATGCTGTGGCCAGGGACGCTGATCGGCGCCGGGGCTGGCTTTGCCATTGCCAGTATCCCGGGGGCCATGTTGGGTGCGCTGTTGGGGCAGGCGCTGGACCGTCGCCTGCAATTGCACAGTTGGGCGCAGTTGCGCGAGCGCCTGGGTGGGCGCCCGGCGTTGCGCAATGACGAGCTGTTGTTCGTGTTGCTGGGGCGTTTGGCCAAGAGCAATGGCCGGGTAGTGGATGGGCATATCCAGCAGGCGCGTCAGGAGATGCGCTCGCTCGACATGACGGACTCGGCCCAGCGCCGCGCGATTGCGGCGTTCAATCGCGGCAAGTCCGGCTCCGACCGGGTGCGCAGTTACCTCCGCGTGCTCAAGGCTCAGCCCCATGCGGCGGAAGGCGTATTACGCGCCTGCTGGCGTATGGTCTGGGCGGACGGCAAGGCGGATGACGCCGAGCGAGACCTGATCGACCTCTGGGGCAAATGGCTGGGCTGGACGCCGCAACAGTTGCAGGCACTGGCGGCTGACTACACACCGGAGCGTAAGCCGCTGGTCAGCCGGGGCCCCACTTATCAGGACGCGTTGCGCCTGCTGGGCGTGACGGCCACCACCGAGCCATCGGTGATCAAACGGGCTTATCGTCGCCTGCTCAGCCGTCATCACCCGGACAAGATCGCCGGCACCGGCGCCAGCCCCGCGCAAGTGCGTGAGGCCACCGAGCGCACTCGCGAATTGCACACTGCCTATACATTGATTCGCGAGCGCCGGGACTTCCGGTAGGTTTCAGTCAGCGTTGGCCTGTGGGCTCAGCCAGCCGCGAACCCTGCGATACAACTGCTCCTGCTCGGCAGCACTGTTGCCGGGCAAGGCTTTCAATGACACTTGCTTGTAACCGTCATTCTTTAAACGCTTGGCTGCCTGGGCGCGGGCCAGGGCGTTTTTGCGTGATTGGGCGTTGTCCTGATAGAAGACATCGGCGGTCGGCAACTTCAGGGCGGGGGCCAGTTGCTGCACATCCGGATGCCGTCCGGTGGGCGTTTGCGCCGCGACCATGACGAACTTCTGTACCTGGGACGGTTGCTTCTCGCTTAAATAACGTGCGGCCCACCAGGCACCGGTGCCATGGCCGAGCAGCACCACACTGCGTGCGCTCTGGGTCTGGGCGAAGGCCACGGCGGCGTCGATGCGCGCGAAGATGCGTGAAGCGTCGGTCTTGTCCTGCTCATCGGCACCGGGCACCACCGCCGGGTCCGTGCCTTCGGCTTCGGCGCTGGCGGCTTGCTCGATGGGCTTGTCGGCGGTGCTCGCTTCCTTGCTGCTGGTGTCGACAGTCGCCTGGGGCGCTTCCATCACACGTGGTGGCAGTGTATCCACGCTTACATCTGGTAACGACAGGCTGAGGCTGCCCCAATTGGCATCCGGAAACTTATGCCGCAACGGGCTGATTGCTTGCGGCCAGTCAGCATTTTCGCCGGCGCCCGGTACGATAATCACCACGCCTTCGGGCTCGGCGCTGTTGGCGGGTTTCCACAGGGCGAGGAATGAATCGCTGCCGGCCTGCAATTGCTGCTGTTCTTGTTGCGGGATCTTGCGTTCCAGAGCGCTGGCTTCTGCCTGGCTGCGCTCGGACAAGGGCTGGCGCTCGACCGGTTTTTCCGCGGCAGGTGCGGGTGCGTCAGCGGCCTGTACAGAAAAGACGCTGGTAAAAAGCAGCGACAGGCACAATGCTGGCAATGCTGAACGGTGAAGAAAGGGCATCGTAAATTCCCGGCCAGAAGTGATTCCAGCAGCCTAATGGGTTGGTCAGTATTTGTCAGTGATGTGAGACGTGGATCATGGGTTTTCGCTGTCTGCTGGTTATCGGCTGTTTGTGCCTTGCCTTGATGGCAAATGCTGCCCCGGCGACCGTCGCGCCCCAGGCGCAGCTCAATGCGCAGCAACGCGAATGGCTGGCCCAGCACCCGGAGCTGCGGGTGGGCCTGGTGTTGCAAGCACCCTACGCGCAATACGATCGGCGTTTGCAGCGGCTGTCCGGGGCGAATGTCGAGTTGATGCAGTGGCTGGCCAAGGCGCTGAATATCGAGCTGACCTGGCGCAATTTCCCCAATCAGGAACAACTGGAAGCCGCCGTGCGCGAGGGCGAGGTGGACATTGCCCCCGGCCTGCAACAAACCCCGGCGGGTCTGCGCCTGTGGTTGTTCACCGACCCCTATATGCGCGTGCCACAGCACATCGTCGGCATCCGCGAAGGCGGCGGTGCCGTGGAGCTGGAAAAACTCGATGAACAGTCCCGTGTCGCTGTGCGCATGCCCAGCGCCGTAGCCGACTACCTGCGCAGCACCTATCCCGGCCTCAACCTGCAAGGCGTGCCGATGGAGCGCCAGGCCCTGCAATTATTGGTGAGCCAGCAAGCGCGTTATGCGGTGGTGGATGAGGCGCAATTGAGCCGCTTGTCCGGCGAGGCGGAGTTTGCCGGTCTGGCAGTGGTGGGAGATATCGGCCTGCCGCAATTACTGCGCGTGGCCACGCGACGGGAATGGCCGGAACTGGCCGGCATCATGCAAAGCGCCTTGCGCGCCATCCCCGCTCGCGACTTGGACCAACTGCACAACCGCTGGCTGCAGCCCAAATACCCGCGCTTAACCGAGTCCCCTGGCCTGTGGCAAAACCTCAGTCTATTGCTGGGTCTGTTGCTGCTTGCCAGCCTGGCCGTGGTGTTCTGGCAACGCCGCCAGCAACGGGTGCTGGAACACGGCCTGTTGGCCGCGCGGGAAGAAAGCGCCGCCCGCGCCGCGGGTGCCGAGGCCTTACGGTTGACGCAGTTTTCCATCGACCAGAGCACCGTCGGCATTCTCTGGGTCAACTGGGACAGCCATGTGCGCTACGCCAATCGTGCGGCCGAAAGCATGCTCGGCTACGGTCCAGGTGCGCTGATCGAGCGGCCGCTGGTCGAGTTCGATCCCACTCTCACCATGGATCGCTGGCTGAATCTGTGGCGACGCGCCCGCGCCAGTGAAGAGGGGCCGCAGAGTTTTGCCACTGACTGCCTGCGGGCGGATGGCAGCGTGTTGCCTGCGGATGTGTCCTTGAGCTTCCTACGATTTGCCGACGGCGAATACCTGGTGGTTTATCTGAATGACGTCACCGAGCGTCGTCGCGCGTTGGCGGCCTTGCAGGAGAGTGAGGCACGCCTGCAAGGAATCGCGGCGAACGTGCCGGGGCTGGTGTTCCGCCTGGAGCGCTTGCCGTTGAGCGACGAAATCGAATTTGCCTACATCAGTGAGGGCAGCGAAAGCCTGGTGGGCTACGCGCCTTCGGTGCTGAGTCGGCCGGAAGTGGGGATTCGCAGCGTGGTGCATCCAGACGACCGAGTCAGTTACCTTGGCACGCTGGACCAGGCTACCGACACTGAGAGCAACTGGTTCTGGCAAGGTCGGATTCTTCCGCGCCAGGGCGAGCAGCGTTGGGCCGAGATCAAGGCGGTCACCCGACGCCTGGAAGACGGCTCGGTGGTGTGGGATGGGATTGTGTGGGACATCAGCGAGAGCAAGCGCATCGAGCTGGAACTGGATGCCTCCCGTGCGCAACTTCGCGAACTGTCCGCCCACCTGGAAACCGTACGCGAAGAAGAAAAAGCCCGTATCGCCCGTGAAGTGCACGACGAACTCGGGCAAATGCTCACCGTGCTCAAGCTCGAAACCTCCATGTGCGAGTTGGCCTATGCGCAGCTAGATCCGGGTTTGCATGAACGCTTGAACAGCATGAAGCGTTTGATCGCCCAGTTGTTCCAGTTGGTGCGCGATGTGGCGACGGCCCTGCGCCCGCCGATTCTGGATGCGGGTATCGCTTCGGCCATTGAATGGCAAGCGCGGCGCTTTGAAGCGCGCACGCAAATTCCCTGCTTGGTGCAGGTTCCGGATAACCTGCCGACCCTCAGTGATGCCAAGGCCATTGGCCTGTTCCGCATCCTGCAGGAGGCGCTGACCAATGTGATGCGCCATGCCCAGGCACATACTGTGGAACTGACCCTTGCCCTGGAGGGCACGGATTTGCGCCTGACCATCAGCGATGATGGCGTCGGCTTCGTCCAGGCCCAGGGCCGCCCGGTGTCGTTTGGCCTGGTGGGCATGCGCGAGCGCGTGCTGATCATGGGTGGGCAATTGAGCCTGGACAGCGAGCTGGGGGAGGGCACGACCCTGAGTGTCACGGTGCCATTGGATGCATAACACCAAGAGGAGGTCCCTGTGATCCGCGTACTAGTAGCCGAAGACCACACCATCGTTCGTGAAGGCATCAAGCAATTGATTAGCCTGGCCAAAGACCTGTTAGTGGTGGGGGAGGCCAGCAATGGCGAGCAATTGCTGGAAACCTTGCGCCACGTGGCCTGCGAGGTGGTGTTGCTGGACATTTCGATGCCTGGCGTCAACGGCCTGGAAGCCATTGCGCGGATCCGTGCGCTGAACAATCCGCCGGCCATCCTGGTGCTGTCGATGCACGACGAAGCGCAAATGGCCGCCCGCGCCTTGAAGGTCGGCGCGGCCGGTTACGCCACCAAGGACAGCGACCCGGCGCTGTTGCTCACGGCGATTCGCAAGGTGGCGGCGGGTGGGCGTTATATCGACCCGGACCTGGCCGACCGGATGGTCTTCGAAGTCGGCCTCACCGATACGCGACCGCTGCATTCATTACTGTCGGAGCGCGAGTTCTCGGTGTTCGAGCGCCTGGCCCAGGGCGCCAACGTCAACGACATCGCCCAGCAACTGGCGCTAAGCAGCAAAACCATCAGCACCCACAAGGCGCGGCTGATGCAAAAGCTCAATATCACGTCCCTGGCGGAGTTGGTGAAGTACGCCATGGAACACAAGCTGCTCTAGCCGCATACCTGAAAGCGACACAGCAAAAAACCCGCCGAGCCCATTCTGCCGCTTGCAGCTCGCCTCTTGTCGCTGCACCGTCCCGTGCGCGCCATCCGTGTAGGGCAATCCCTACCCCGAACCTTCCATCCGACTGATGCAATTCTCTCCTGGCCCCCGATTTCCGGGGCCTTGCGCCTGGACTACGCTTGTCTCAAAGCAGTCCAAAACAAAAAGGTGCGGGTATGAGCGAGGTGGATTCAAATGATGTGCTGGTCAGCTTTCGTGGCGTGCAGAAGAGCTACGACGGCGAGAACCTGATCGTCAAAGACCTCAACCTGGAGATTCGCAAGGGCGAGTTCCTCACCCTGCTCGGGCCTTCCGGTTCGGGCAAGACCACCAGTCTGATGATGCTCGCCGGCTTTGAAACGCCGACCGCCGGCGAAATCCAGCTGGCCGGGCGCTCCATCAACAACGTGCCGCCGCATAAGCGCGACATCGGCATGGTGTTCCAGAACTACGCGCTGTTCCCGCACATGACTGTGGCCGAAAACCTGGCGTTCCCGCTGTCGGTGCGGGGCTTGAGCAAGACCGATATCAGCGAGCGGGTCAAACGCGTGTTGAGCATGGTCCAGCTTGATGCGTTCGCCCAGCGCTACCCGGCGCAACTCTCCGGCGGCCAGCAACAGCGTGTGGCCTTGGCCCGCGCGCTGGTGTTCGAACCGCAACTGGTGCTGATGGACGAACCCCTCGGCGCCCTCGACAAGCAACTGCGCGAACACATGCAGATGGAGATCAAGCACCTGCACCAGCGCCTCGGCGTGACCGTGGTGTATGTGACCCACGACCAGGGCGAGGCGCTGACCATGTCTGACCGCGTGGCGGTATTCCACCAGGGCGAGATCCAGCAGATCGCCGCGCCGCGCACCCTCTACGAAGAACCGAAGAACACCTTCGTCGCCAACTTCATCGGTGAGAACAACCGACTCAACGGCCGCTTGCACAGCCATACCGGCGAGCGCTGCGTGGTGGAGCTGGCGCGCGGCGAGAAGGTCGAGGCGCTGGCGGTGAATGTCGGCCAGATCGGCGGTCCGGTGACCCTGTCGGTGCGCCCGGAGCGCGTCAGCCTCAATGGCTCCAGCGAAAGCTGCGTCAACCGCTTCTCTGGGCGCGTGGCCGAATTCATCTACCTGGGCGACCACGTGCGCGTGCGCCTGGAAGTCTGCGGCAAGGCCGATTTTTTTGTGAAACAACCGATTGCCGAGCTGGACCCAGCCCTGGCGGTCGGCGACGTGGTACCGATTGGCTGGCAAGTCGAGCACGTTCGCGCACTCGACCCACTTCTAGAGGCGAATTGATCGCCCCCTGGCTTCACCAACCCTGCACGTGGAGAGAACAACAATGTTGAGATCCCTGAAGTATTCCGCCCTGGCTTTGGGCTTGATGGGCGCGACACAGGCCATGGCAGGCCCGGACCTGACGGTCGTGTCCTTTGGCGGCGCGAACAAGGCGGCCCAGGTCAAGGCCTTCTATGCACCGTGGGAAAGCGCGGGCAACGGCAAGATCATCGCCGGTGAGTACAACGGTGAAATGGCCAAGGTCAAAGCCATGGTCGACACCAAGAGCGTGTCCTGGGACCTGGTGGAAGTGGAATCGCCGGAGCTGTCCCGTGGCTGTGACGAAGACATGTTCGAACCGCTGGACCCGAAACTGTTTGGTAACACTGCGGATTATGTGAAGGGGGCCATCCAGCCCTGCGGCGTGGGCTTTTTTGTGTGGTCGACGGTGCTGGCCTACAACGCTGACAAGCTGAAGGCACCGCCAGGCGGTTGGAAAGATTTTTGGGACGTAAAGCAGTTCCCGGGCAAGCGCGGCCTGCGCAAAGGCGCCAAGTACACCCTGGAATTTGCGCTGATGGCCGATGGCGTCGCGCCGAAGGACGTCTACAAAGTGCTGGCCGGCAAAGATGGCCAAGACCGTGCCTTCAAGAAGCTCGACGAACTCAAGCCGTACATCCAATGGTGGGAGGCCGGCGCCCAGCCGCCGCAATACCTCGCTTCCGGCGACGTGGTGATGAGCTCGGCCTACAACGGCCGCATCGCCGCCGTGCAAAAAGAAAGCAACCTGAAAGTGGTGTGGAACGGCGGGATCTACGACTTCGACGCGTGGGCGATTCCTAAAGGCCTGGCGAAAGACCGAGCCGAAGCGGCGAAGAAATTCATCGCCTTCTCGGTGCAGCCTCAGCAGCAGAAGACCTACTCGGAAAACATCGCCTACGGCCCGGCCAACACCCAAGCCGTGCCATTGCTGGCCAAGGACATCCTCAAGGACATGCCGACCACCCCGGAAAACATCGCCAACCAGGTGCAGATCGACGTGAGCTTCTGGGCGGATAACGGTGAGCAGTTGGAGCAGCGCTTCAACTCTTGGGCTGCCAAGTAACACCGCATAACCCTCGGGCGAAACCGGCTCATGTAGGAGCTGGCTTGCCTGCGATGCAGACACCTCGGTGCAACTGATGCACCGAGGCGATGCCATCGCAGGCAAGCCAGCTCCTACAGGGACCGTGTTGACCAAGGTCCCAACCGTAGATTTTCGGAGTTTGCCATGGCCATCGCCGTTCCCTCGAACGAGGTCAACAGCCCCACCCTCAAGCAGCGCCTGGCGCGTGCCGAGCGGCTCAATCGCTGGAAGGCCCAGGCGTTGATTGCGCCGCTGGTGCTGTTCCTGCTGCTGGTGTTCCTGGTGCCGATCGTTGCGCTGCTGTTCAAAAGCGTCGGCAACCCGGAAGTGGTGGGCGGTTTGCCGCGTACCGTGGTGGCGGTGACGGCCTGGGATGGCCGGGGCTTGCCGGGCGAACCGGTGTACCAGGCCCTCAGTGAAGACTTGGGCGAAGCCCGTCAAAATCAGACCTTGGGCGATCTGTCCAAACGCTTGAACATGGAACTGGCCGGCTATCGCAGCCTGCTGACCAAAACCGCGCGGGCGCTGCCGTTCAGTGACGCGCCTGCCTCCTATAAAGAAGCGCTGGAAAGCCTTGATGAACGCTGGGGCGACCCGGCGTACTGGCAGGCGATCCGGCGCAATACCAGCAGTCTTACCCCGTTCTATCTGCTGGCGGCCGTCGATCACCGCATCGATGACCTCGGTGAAGTGGCGCCGGCCACGCCGGATCAGGCGATCTATCTGGATATTTTCGCCCGCACCTTCTGGATGGGCCTGGTGATCACGGCGGTCTGCCTACTGCTTGCCTATCCGCTGGCCTACCTGCTGGCCAACCTGCCAGCACGTAAAAGCAATCTGCTGATGATCCTGGTGTTGCTGCCGTTCTGGACCTCGATCCTGGTACGAGTCGCCGCGTGGATCGTGCTGCTGCAATCCGGCGGCCTGATCAACAGCGCACTGATGGGCATGGGCCTGACCGATAAGCCGCTGGAGCTGGTGTTCAACCGCACCGGCGTCTACATCTCCATGGTGCACATCTTGTTGCCGTTCATGATCCTGCCGATCTACAGCGTGATGAAGGGCATCTCGCCCACCTACATGCGCGCGGCGATTTCCCTGGGCTGCCACCCATTCACCAGCTTCTGGCGCGTGTATTTCCCACAGACCTACGCCGGTGTCGGTGCTGGCTGCCTGTTGGTGTTCATCCTGGCGATTGGTTACTACATCACCCCGGCGCTGCTGGGCAGCCCGAACGACCAGATGGTCAGCTACTTCGTGGCGTTCTACACCAACACCAGCATCAACTGGGGCATGGCCACGGCACTAGGTGGCTTGCTGCTGCTGGCCACGGTGGTGCTGTACCTGATCTATAACCGCCTGGTAGGCGCCAGCCGCCTGCGCCTGAGCTGAGGAGACCTTGTGATGCTGAGCCCTTATATGTCGCCCGTTGAGCGGGTGTGGTTCTACAGCTTGCGGATCCTCTGCGGCTTGATCCTGTTGTTTTTGATTCTGCCGGTGCTGGTGATCATCCCGTTGTCGTTCAACAGCGGCAGTTTCCTGGTGTACCCGTTGCAAGGTTTTTCGCTGCATTGGTATCAGGACTTCTTTGCCTCCGCCGAGTGGATGCGGGCGCTGAAGAACAGCATCATCGTCGCCCCGGCGGCTACGGTGCTGGCCATGATATTCGGCACCCTGGCGGCGATTGGCCTGACCCGCGGCAACTTCCCTGGCAAGGCGCTGGTCATGGCGCTGGTGATTTCACCGATGGTGGTGCCGGTGGTGATCATTGGCGTGGCCAGCTACCTGTTCTTTGCGCCGTTGGGCCTGGGCAATAGCTTTTTCTCGCTGATCGTGGTGCATGCGGTGCTGGGTGTGCCGTTTGTGATCATCACCGTGTCGGCCACGTTGCAGGGGTTCAACCAGAACCTGGTGCGGGCGGCGGCCAGTCTCGGCGCCTCGCCATTGACTGCATTCCGCCGGGTGACCTTGCCGTTGATCGCGCCGGGGGTGATTTCGGGAGCGCTGTTTGCGTTCGCGACGTCATTCGACGAGGTGGTGGTAACGCTGTTCCTCGCCGGCCCCGAGCAAGCGACCCTGCCACGCCAGATGTTCAGCGGCATCCGCGAAAATCTCAGCCCGACGATTGCCGCTGCCGCGACCTTGTTGATTGCGTTCTCGGTGCTGCTGTTGCTGACCCTGGAATGGCTGCGTGGCCGTAGCGAGAAACTGCGTACCGCCCAGGTTTAGAGCCCGTTGGCGATCAAAATGTGGGAGCGGGCTTGCTCGCGAAAGCGGTGGATCAGTTAAAGGTGTATTCACTGACAAACCTCATTCGCGAGCAAGCCCGCTCCCACACTGGTTTGTGTTCATTCATAAGATAGCCATTCAGCCGCTGAATGGCAGACAACCTCTTTGACTCAGCTACTCTTGTGCCAGCCCATCACTTAATAAGAGGCCGCGCACATGAGTACTTCCTCATTCAAGATCGCCCACAAACTGCTGACCGGCGCTGGCGCCATCGAACAACTGGCCTTTGAACTGACCCGCCTGGATGTGGACAACCCGCTGATCGTCACCGACGCCGCGCTGGTCAAGTCCGGCACCGTGGCGCTGGCACTCGAACATCTGGGCGAGCGCACCTACGAGATTTTCGACCGGGTGTTACCCGACCCGGAAATCGCCATTGTCGAAGACTGCATGCGCGTTTACCGCGAGGGCGGGCACGACGGCCTGATCGGCGTGGGCGGGGGCAGTGCCATCGATATCGCCAAAAGTGTTGCGGCGTATGCCGGCTACCACGGCGCGCTGGCCGACTTGTTCGGCGTCGATCAGGTGCCACGCAAAGGCCCGCCGCTGATCGCTATCCCCACCACCGCCGGCACCGGTTCGGAGGTGACCAATGTGGCGATCCTTTCCGACAAGGCCGCGCAGCTGAAAAAAGGCATTGTCAGCGACTACTTGCTGCCGGATGTGGCACTGATCAGCCCGCAAATGACCCTGACCTGTCCGCGCAGCGTCACCGCCGCCAGCGGCGTGGACGCGCTGGTGCATGCCATCGAATCCTACCTGTCACTGAATGCCTCGCCGATCACCGACGCCTTGGCCATCGGCGCCATCAAGCTGATCGCCAGTGCATTGCCCAAGGCCTACGCCAACCCGGCCAACCTGCAGGCCCGCGACGACATGGCCACCGCCAGCCTGATGGCCGGCATGGCGTTCGGCAATGCCGGGGTCGGCGCGGTGCATGCGTTGGCGTATCCACTGGGTGGGCGTTTCAATATCGCCCATGGTGTGAGCAATGCGCTGTTGCTGCCCTATGTGATGCACTGGAACAAGCTGGCCTGCGTGGAGCGCATGCAGGAGATTGCCCAGGCCATGGGCGTGAATATCACCGGCTTGAGTGTCAACGATGCCGCCGACCAGGCCGTTGAGGCGATGACGCGACTGTGTGCCGCGGTCGAGATCCCGGCCGGGCTGCACAGTTTCGGGGTTCCCGAAGATGCAATCCCCGCCATGGCCGTTGAGGCAGCGGGCATTGAACGGCTGATGCGCAACAATCCGCGCAAGCTCAGCGCGGCCGATATCGAGAAAATCTACCGGGCCGCTTACTAACCGTTGAGTTAGGTCACGGTGCGCGCGGCAAAGCATGAGGTATACAATGCGCGCCATCGTGATTTAGCTCAAAAAAGGTGCGTCATGCAGCCCTTCGTTATTGCTCCATCGATTCTCTCCGCCGACTTCGCCCGCCTGGGTGAGGAAGTGGACAAGGTATTGGCCGCCGGTGCCGACTTCGTGCACTTCGACGTCATGGACAACCACTACGTACCCAACCTGACCATCGGCCCGATGGTCTGCGCCGCACTGCGCAAGTACGGCATCACTGCGCCGATTGATGCGCACCTGATGGTCAGCCCGGTGGATCGCATCATCGGCGACTTCGTCGAAGCCGGCGCCACCTACATCACCTTCCACCCGGAAGCCTCGCTGCACGTCGATCGCACCCTGCAACTGATCCACGAAGGTGGTTGCAAGGCGGGCCTGGTGTTCAATCCGGCCACTCCGTTGAGCGTGCTTGAGTACGTGATGGACAAGGTCGACATGATCCTGCTGATGAGCGTCAACCCAGGCTTCGGCGGCCAGAAGTTCATCCCTGGCACGCTGAACAAGCTGCGTGAAGCCCGTGCGCTGATCGATGCGTCCGGCCGTGACATCCGCCTGGAAATCGACGGTGGGGTCAACGTCAACAATATCCGCGAAATCGCTGCCGCTGGCGCCGATACCTTTGTGGCCGGCTCGGCGATCTTCAACGCGCCGGACTACCAGGAAGTCATCGACAAGATGCGTGCCGAGCTGGCGCTGGCGCGTCCATGAGCGGCTTTGAGCAGCTGTTCCCCGGCAAATTGCCACGGCTGGTGATGTTCGATCTGGACGGCACTTTGATCGACTCGGTGCCCGACCTGGCGGCGGCGGTGGACGAAATGCTGCTCAAGCTGGGGCGCAAGCCGGCCGGGATCGAGTCGGTGCGCGAATGGGTCGGTAACGGTGTGCAGATGCTGGTACGCCGGGCCTTGGCCAACAACATCGATGCTGAGGGCGTGGATGATGTGGAAGCCGAGCATGCGCTGGAACTGTTCAACGCCGCCTATGAAGACGGCCATGAACTGACTGTGGTCTACCCCGGCGTGCGCGACACGCTCAAGTGGCTGAGCAAGCAGGGCGTGGAAATGGCCCTGATCACCAACAAGCCGGAGCGCTTCGTTGCGCCGCTGTTGGACCAGATGAAAATCGGCCGGTATTTCCGCTGGATCATCGGTGGCGATACCCTTCCGCAGAAAAAACCCGACCCGGCGGCGCTGTTTTTCGTGATGAAAATGGCCAACATCCCGGCCTCACAATCGTTGTTTGTCGGCGATTCGCGCAGTGATGTGCTGGCGGCAAAGGCCGCGGGCGTGCAGTGTGTGGCCCTCAGTTACGGCTATAACCATGGTCGGCCGATCGCCGAAGAGTCGCCTTCATTGGTCATTGATGACCTGCGCCTGTTAATCCCCGGTTGCTTGGGAGCTGGCGCTGAGATAACGTTGCCCGATACCGATCCGTCCCCTTCTGGAAATTCCATCGTGGTGGTCACTCGCAAACTCTGGATGAAAGTCATCAAGGCCCTGGCCCGCTGGCGTTGGCGCGCCTGACTGATCCTGGCCGCACTCTGCGGCGCGTTTGCATACCTGACTGTTAGACCCTCAAGCCACGAGGCATATCATGACCCGCGAAGAATTCCTGCGTTTGGCCGCTGCCGGCTATAACCGCATCCCCCTGGCCTGCGAAACCCTGGCCGACTTCGACACGCCGCTGTCGATCTACCTGAAACTGGCCGACGAGCCTAACTCCTACCTGCTCGAGTCCGTACAGGGCGGCGAGAAGTGGGGGCGTTACTCGATCATCGGCCTGCCGTGCCGTACGGTGCTGCGGGTACACGACCATCATGTGAGCATTACCCATGATGGCGTCGAGATCGAAAGTCACGACGTAGAAGATCCGCTGGCGTTCGTCGAAGCGTTCAAGGCGCGCTACAACGTGCCGACCATTGCGGGTCTGCCGCGTTTCAACGGCGGTCTGGTGGGTTATTTCGGTTATGACTGCGTGCGTTATGTGGAAAAACGCTTGGGCAAATGCCCGAACCCGGATCCGCTGGGCGTGCCGGACATTCTGCTGATGGTTTCCGATGCCGTGGTGGTGTTCGACAACCTTGCCGGCAAGATGCACGCGATCGTACTCGCCGATCCATCCCAGGAGGACGCGTTCGAGCAAGGCCGGGCCAGCCTCGAAGCCCTGCTGGATAAACTGCGTCAGCCGATCACCCCACGTCGCGGCCTGGACCTCAGCCGTCCGCCGGCCGCCGACCCGGTGTTCCGCTCCAGCTTTACCCAGGATGACTACGAGCGCGCCGTCGACACCATCAAGGAATACATCCTCGCCGGCGACTGCATGCAGGTCGTTCCGTCGCAGCGTATGTCCATCGACTTCAAGGCCGCGCCGATTGATCTGTACCGCGCGCTACGCTGCTTCAACCCGACGCCGTACATGTACTTCTTCAACTTTGGCGACTTCCACGTGGTGGGCAGCTCGCCGGAAGTGCTGGTGCGCGTCGAAGACAACCTGATCACCGTGCGCCCGATTGCCGGCACCCGCCCACGCGGTGCGACCGAAGAGGCCGACCTGGCGCTCGAAGAAGACCTGCTGAGCGACGACAAGGAAATCGCCGAGCACCTGATGCTCATCGACCTGGGCCGCAACGACACCGGGCGTGTCTCGGAAATCGGTTCGGTGAAGCTCACCGAGAAGATGGTCATCGAGCGTTATTCCAACGTGATGCACATCGTGTCTAACGTCACTGGCGAGCTGAAAGCCGGCTTGACCGCGATGGACGCATTGCGCGCGATTCTGCCGGCGGGCACCTTGTCGGGTGCGCCGAAGATCCGCGCGATGGAAATCATCGACGAGCTGGAGCCGGTCAAGCGCGGTGTCTACGGCGGCGCCGTGGGTTATTTCGCCTGGAACGGCAACATGGACACGGCGATTGCGATCCGCACCGCCGTGATCAAGGACGGGGAACTGCACGTGCAGGCCGGTGGCGGGATTGTCGCCGACTCGGTGCCGGCCCTCGAATGGGAAGAAACCCTGAACAAGCGCCGCGCGATGTTCCGCGCCGTTGCGCTGGCTGAACAGACCCCCAATTCCTGAGGTTGCCCCATGTTGCTGATGATTGATAACTACGATTCCTTTACCTACAACGTTGTGCAGTACCTGGGCGAGCTGGGTGCCGAGGTCAAGGTGGTGCGCAACGATGAACTGACCGTGGCCGAGATTGCTGCCCTGAACCCGGAGCGCATCGTGGTTTCGCCAGGCCCGTGCACGCCGACCGAGGCGGGCATCTCCCTGGAGGCGATCCAGTATTTCGCCGGCAAGTTGCCGATCCTGGGCGTGTGCCTGGGCCATCAGTCCATCGGCCAGGCATTTGGCGGTGACGTGGTGCGCGCGCGCCAGGTGATGCACGGCAAGACCAGCCCGGTGTTCCATAAAGATGCAGGCGTGTTTCATGGCCTCAATCTGCCGGTGACCGTGACCCGCTATCACTCGCTGGTGGTCAAGCGCGAAACCCTGCCGGACTGCCTGGAGCTGACCGCCTGGACCCAGCTGGAAGACGGCTCGGTCGATGAGATCATGGGCCTGCGCCACAAGACACTGAATATCGAAGGGGTGCAATTTCACCCCGAGTCGATCCTGACCGAGCAGGGCTACGAGCTGTTCGCCAACTTTCTCAAGCAGAGCGGCGGCACGCGCTAAGGACTTTCCATGGATATCAAGACTGCCCTGAGCCGTATCGTCGGCCACCTGGACCTGAGCACCGCTGAAATGAGCGATGTGATGCGCGAAATCATGACCGGTCAATGCACCGACGCGCAGATTGGCGCGTTCATGATGGCCATGCGCATGAAGAGCGAGAGCATCGACGAGATCGTCGGCGCCGTGTCGGTGATGCGCGAGCTGGCGGACAAAGTCGAACTCAAGACCCTCGACGGCGTGGTCGATGTGGTCGGCACTGGCGGTGACGGCGCGAACATCTTCAACGTGTCGACGGCCTCTTCCTTTGTGGTCGCGGCGGCGGGCTGCACCGTGGCCAAGCACGGTAACCGCGCGGTGTCCGGCAAGAGCGGCAGCGCCGACTTGCTGGAGGCGGCCGGGATCTACCTGAACCTGACGCCGGTACAAGTGGCGCGCTGCATCGACAGCGTCGGTATTGGCTTCATGTTTGCCCAATCCCACCATGGTGCGATGAAGCACGCCGCCGGCCCGCGCAAGGACCTCGGCCTGCGCACCCTGTTCAACATGCTCGGCCCGCTTACGAATCCGGCCGGTGTGAAACACCAGGTAGTGGGCGTGTTCAGCCAAGCGCTGTGCCGGCCATTGGCCGAAGTACTGCAACGCCTGGGCAGCAAGCACGTACTGGTGGTGCATTCCAAGGACGGCCTGGACGAATTCAGCCTGGCGGCACCGACCTTTGTGGCGGAGCTGAAAAATGACCAGGTCACCGAGTATTGGGTCGAGCCGGAAGACTTGGGCATGAAGAGCCAGAGCCTGCACGGCCTGGCGGTGGAAAGCCCGGCGGCCTCCCTGGAGTTGATTCGCGATGCCCTGGGGCGTCGCAAGACCGAGAACGGTCAAAAAGCTGCCGAGATGATAGTGTTGAATGCGGGTGCTGCGCTGTATGCGGCGGACCACGCCTACAGTCTTAAAGAAGGTGTCGCCTTGGCCCACGATGCGCTGCATACGGGTCTGGCTCGCGAGAAGCTCGAAGAGCTGGGCGCATTCACCGCGGTATTCAAGATGGAGAATGAAGGATGAGTGTGCCGACCGTTCTGGAAAAGATCCTGGCCCGCAAGGCTGAAGAAGTGGCTGAGCGCCGTGCCCGCGTGAGCCTGGACGAGCTGGAAGCCCAGGCGAAGATCGCCGATGCGCCGCGTGGCTTTGCCAATGCGCTGATCGCCCAGGCCAAGCTCAAGCAGCCCGCCGTCATTGCTGAAATCAAGAAAGCTTCGCCGAGCAAGGGCGTGATTCGTGAGATCTTCATTCCTGAAGAGATCGCCAAGAGCTATGAGAAGGGCGGTGCGACCTGCCTGTCCGTACTGACCGATATCGACTACTTCCAGGGTTCCGACCTGTTCCTGCAGCAGGCCCGCGCCGCGTGCAAGTTGCCGGTGATCCGCAAGGATTTCATGGTCGACCCGTATCAGATTGTCGAAGCTCGTGCTTTGGGCGCCGACTGTGTGCTGTTGATCGTCTCCGCCCTGGATGACGTGAAGATGGCCGAACTGGCGGCCGTGGCCAAAAGCGTTGGCCTGGATGTGCTGGTGGAAGTGCACGACGGTGACGAACTGGAACGCGCCCTGAAAACCCTCGACACACCGCTGGTAGGGGTCAACAACCGTAACCTGCACACCTTCGAAGTCAGTCTGGAAAACACCCTCGACCTGCTGCCGCGCATTCCGCGTGACCGTTTGGTGATTACCGAGAGTGGCATCGTCAACCGTGCCGATGTGGAGCTGATGGAGATCAGTGGCGTGTATTCGTTCCTGGTGGGCGAGACTTTCATGCGTGCCGAGAACCCGGGAGCTGAGTTGCAGCGCCTGTTCTTCCCGGAGCGTGGTGTGGCGGTCAGCGGTTCGACACTGGATTGATGCTGATGCAGCCGGTGGCGATGACCGTCGAAGCAGGGCTTGCCGCCGAGCAAGACCTGCTGTCGGCTGTTTGCGCGGGTGAGCGGGAATATGGGTTGCTGTTCTGGCAACCCAGCGACCAAGCCTTGGTCATGCCGCGTCGTTTGAGCCGCTTGCCGGCTTTTGAGACCGCCAGCCACGTCTCCGCCGACGCCGGTTGGCCAGTACTGCTACGTGAAACCGGTGGAGAACCGGTGCCGCAGTCGAGTGCCACGGTCAACATCGCCCTGGTCTACGCACCGCCACGCAGTGAAGGCGACCAGAATCGTATCGAAACCGGTTATTTGCGTTTATGCCAACCGATCTGCGATTTGCTGATCGAGTTGGGAGGCGATGCGTCCGTCGGTGAAATCGACGGCGCGTTTTGCGACGGCCGCTACAACGTCAACCTCAACGGCCGCAAAATGGTCGGCACCGCCCAGCGCTGGCGACAAAGTGGTGGCCGCCCGGTGGGCTTGGTGCACGGTGCGCTGTTGCTGGAGAACGATCGCGAAGAGCTGATCGCGGCGGTCAATCGCTTCAATGAAGCTTGCGACCTCGACCAGCGGGTGCGTGCCGACAGCCATATCGCCCTGCACGAAGCCTTTCCGGCACCGAATGCGCTCAGCCGGCTGGACGCCCTGTACCGTCAAATGCTGGCCAGCTTCCTGCCGGTCTAGCGGGTACCGAACACCACCATCGTCTTGCCTTTGACGTGCACCAGGTTGCGCTCTTCCAGGTCCTTGAGCACGCGACCGACCATCTCCCGCGAACAGCCGACAATGCGCCCGATTTCCTGGCGCGTGACCTTGATCTGCATGCCGTCGGGGTGCGTCATGGCGTCGGGTTGCTTGCACAAATCCAGCAGGCAGCGCGCGACTCGTCCGGTTACATCAAAAAAGGCCAGGTCGCCGACCTTGCGCGTGGTGTCGCGCAGACGCTGGGCAATCTGGCCGCTCAGGGCATACAGAATGTCAGGATCGTGCTGGGACAACTCGCGGAACTTGGCGTAGCTGATCTCGGCCACTTCGCATTCGACCTTGGCGCGCACCCAGGCGCTGCGTTCCTGTTCCTTGCCAGCTTGTTCGAACAGCCCCAACTCCCCAAAGAAATCCCCGGTGTTCAGGTAGGCGATGATCATTTCGCGGCCGTCTTCATCCTCGATCAGGATGGTGACCGAGCCTTTGATAATAAAGAACAGCGTTTCGGAGCGTTCGCCGGCGCAGATGATGTTGTGCTTGGCCGGGTAGCGGCGGCGCTGGCAATGCATCAACAGTTTGTCGAGATTCTTGATTTTGGGTATGGGAGTAAGGGCAACCATGGTTGTATCCCGAAAAGACTGCGCTAGATAGTTTGAGTTGTTGTATTCATCGGGTATCGGCACTGATACGCGCTGTATAAAGGGTGGCATTACGCCATCGATTTGGCGTCAGCTTAACAGACACATTCTGACTCGATTAGCCAATTTTTCGTGCAAACCCTGCTATTGATCGCTTTTGTTGCAAACGCTGACGCAGGCGGGCCCTGTGCTAAGCTGGCGACCCTTTTTTAGCAGTGGAGTCTGGGCGATGAAGGCACGCATCCAATGGGCGGGCGAAGCCATGTTCCTCGGTGAGTCGGGCAGTGGCCATGTGGTGGTCATGGATGGCCCGCCGGAAGCCGGTGGCCGTAACCTGGGCGTACGCCCGATGGAAATGCTCCTGCTGGGCGTAGGCGGTTGCAGCAATTTCGACGTGGTCAGCATCCTGAAGAAATCCCGCCAGGCCGTGGAAAGCTGCGAAGCCTTCCTGGAAGCCGAGCGTGCCACTGAAGACCCCAAGGTATTCACCAAGATCCACATGCATTTCGTGGTGAAGGGCCGGGCGCTGAAAGAAGCCCAGGTCAAGCGTGCTATCGAGCTGTCGGCCGAGAAGTACTGCTCGGCGTCGATCATGTTGGGCGCGGCCGGTGTGGCCATCACCCATGATTACGAAATCATCGAGTTGGGTTGATTGATCGAGGACTAATGTAGGAGCGAGCTTGCTCGCGAAAAACTTCAACGATTACGCGGGCATCCAGAATGTCCGAGTCGCCTGGGGGTTTCGCGAGCAAGCTCGCTCCTACAGGGTGAAGCTTTAGATTCGGTAGGTGCTTTTGGTCATGACTTTGGCCAAGAGACTCATGCCGAACCGCACCGGCGCGGGGAAACGGAAACCGCCCGCATCCAACGCGCTTTCCGCGTGGTGTTCTTCATCGATGCGCATCTGCTCAAGAATCGCCCGGGACTTTTCGTCCTCGGCTGGCAGTTGTTCCAGATGCTCATCCAGGTGTTTGCACACTTGATGTTCGGTGGCGGCGACAAAACCCAGGCTGACTTTGTCGCTGATCAGGCCGGCAGCGGCGCCAATCCCGAACGACAAGCCATAAAACAGGGGGTTCAGCACGCTCGGGTGACTGCCCAGTTGGCGAATGCGCTGCTCGCACCAGGCCAAGTGGTCGATTTCTTCTTCTGCGGCATGTTCCATGGCAGCACGGACCTGCGGCAGCTTGGCGGTCAGGGCCTGGCCCTGGTACAGCGCCTGGGCGCAGACTTCGCCGGTATGATTGATACGCATCAGGCCGGCAACGTGGCGGGTCTCGGTCTCGCTCATCTGGGCGTCGGGCTGCACGATCGCGGGCGAAGGGCGGTACGGCTGGCCGCTGAACGGCAGCAGCGTGCGCATGGCCATATCGGCTTGCAGCAACAGACGGTCAATCGGCGAGTAGTGACGTTGGGTAGTCATGCTGACCTCCGGGAAGAATCTCGGCGGCCAGTTTACCGCAAGAGAGGGGGAAGCGTTTGCGCTGCGTCAAGGGCATGGGGTCGCAGCCTGGGGCCGCGACCTTAGATGAAGGGCTGATCAGCCCGGCGGCCAGTTCATCTGGCGCTGACCCAGCACATGCATATGGATGTGATAGACGGTTTGCCCACCTTTCGGGTTGCAGTTCATCACTACCCGGAAACCTTCTTCACAGCCTTGTTCCACGGCCAGGCGCTGGGCGGTGAACAGAATATGACCGGCCAGGGCTTTATCTTCTTCAGTCAGGTCATTGAGCGTGGGGATGTGTTTCTTGGGAATGACCAGGAAATGCACAGGTGCCGCCGGATGGATGTCCTTGAACGCCAGGACTTGATCATCTTCGTAGATGATATCCGCAGGTATTTCTCTGTTGATGATCTTGGTGAACAGAGTATCCACAGCTGTTTCTCCATTATGAATGTGCAGGGTGAGTGTACTCAGCCAATCAACGTGGGCAATAGGCCTTGTTGATGGCGCCGGCAATCTTGCGGGTCAGCCAACGTGGGCTGAAGCGCGGGCTGAAGGCGAGCCAGCGGTTGCGTCGGCCGGGAATGATGATGGCTTTGTTCTTTTCCAGGGCCCGCACGGTATAGAGCGCCACTTCCTCGGGGCTCATCAGTTGCTGGCTGCGGTCGAGCTTGGCGGTGTCCATTTGCGCGGTACCGAAGAATGCGGTGCGTGTCGGGCCGGGGCAAAGGACCGAGACCTTGATGCCGCAGGTTTTCAGTTCTTCGCGCAGGCCTTCGGAGAAATGCAGCACATAGGCCTTGCTGGCGTAATAAGTGCTCATCCACGGGCCGGGCTGGAACGCCGCGATGGACGCCACATTGAGAATCTGCCCGCCGCCGTGCAGCGCCATGGTGTTACCGAGCGCGTGGCACATACGGGTCAAGGCGAGGATGTTGACCTCCATGAGGTCTTGTTCGGTCATCCAGTCCTGGGCCAGGAATGGCCCGCTGGTGCCGATGCCGGCGCAGTTCACCAGCAGGTCGATCTGCCGCTCGCCTTCTTCAAGCTCCAGCAGGAACCCGGACAAGCGCAACGGCTCGCCCAGGTCGCAGGCCCGGAACAGCACCTCGACGCCAAAGCGTTGGGTCAATTCGATTGCAATGCTTTCCAACTGATCACGCTGGCGGGCCACCAGAATCAAGCTGCGGCCGCGACGGGCCAGGGCTTCGGCCATGGCCAGGCCAATGCCGCTGGAGGCGCCGGTGATCAGAGCGTAACGGGTCATGCCTTTCTCCATCGCAACGCCCCCGCGCCTGTGACAAAGGCATCACAGGCCGGGGGCGTTTCTTCACTGTTCTGGAGAGTCTACAGGTTCGCCCGCTTCGTCAGCACTCTGTGCTTCGTCTTCTTCGACGGTCGCGGCTTGGTCGGCATCTTCATCGGAGGTGATGGAGCTGCTTTCGTAGCTGCTGTCCATGTTGGCTTCGAGCTGGTTCAGGTAACCGTTCATGCCCAGGGTCACCACGATGGCAAGCATGATCGGGATAAACGCCAGCCACAGGGTGGCCAGGACTTTTACCGCCGTGGAGTTGCGTGGTGGTGGCGCGCCGTACTGGTTGGCGCCTGCATTGCCCGGCAATACCAGCAGCAGGATCGGGAAGACGCTGTTCACCAGAGGAACCAGGTTGAGGAAGTACAACCAGCCCGACCAACCCAGGTCGTGCAGGCGCTGCACACCGATTTGTACACTGACCCAGACCAGGGCAACAAACAATGCTAGGCCCAGCAATACGCCGAGGATGGTGCCAGCGGTCGGCGAAGCAGTGGCAACGGCAAAGCTGACGGTGCTGATGATGCCGCCGGCAACCAACAGTGCCAGGGTCAACACCAGGGTCCAGGCGAGATAACGCAGACGACCGATGCGCCCGTGGATAGTGAACACCTTGAGGGTGGCGTACTCCGGCAGGTCATCACCCACGGCGGAGCGCGGTGGTGCATACGGTGAGGCCGCAGGGCGCGAGAAACTGCCAGAGTCTGTCTCGTGAGTTTCAGCCAGGCTGAAAGCCACAGGCTGTTCGGGCTCAATGCGCGCATCGACACCGGCGTTTTTCAGTGCGGTGAGGTAGGTTTCCGCATCCGGGCGCGACAGGTCACGCTTGAGCGCGACAGGGCGACCGGTGAAGAGCTTCTCGATGGCTTCGACGTCACTCTTGAACAACTCGGCCAGGTTCAGCTTGGCCGTGGTGCTTTCGACACCCGGGAGCAGGGCTCCGTCAAACACAATCTTGAAACGGTTGTCGCTCATGCGGGCTTCCTTGTCACTTGATTCAGGGAGGTAGTGCAGGCCGGCTCAAGCAGCAGGCCTTGCAGTGGGTCAGCGCGGCCAGCGCAATTGAGCTGCCTGTTCACGGGCCTTGCGGTATTCGGCATCCAGACGGGCAACCAGTTCATCGACGCTGGGCAAATCATCAATCTCACCGACACCTTGGCCGGCTGACCATACAGTCTTCCATGCCTTGGCCTCGTCGCTCAACGGCTTGAGCTTGGAACCGAAGTTGACTTCGCCTTTGCCTTGCAAGGCGGCGAGGTCGAAACCGGCGTTTTCCAGGCTCTGGCGCATAAAGCTGGCGGGCACGCCGGAGACAGCGGGAGTGTGCACGATGTCGGCTGCGCGCGATGTGAGCAGCATCTCTTTATAAGCATCCGGGGCGTGGCTTTCGGTGGTGCCGATAAAACGTGTGCCGAAGTAGGCCAGGTCTGCGCCGAGCAACTGGGCGGCGAGAATTTCGTGCCCGTGGTTGAGGCAGCCGGCCAGCAGCAAGGTTTTGTCGAAGAACTGGCGAATTTCGGCAATCAGCGAGAACGGACTCCAGGTGCCAGCGTGGCCACCCGCGCCGGCCGCCACGGCGATCAGGCCATCTACGCCGGCTTCGGCCGCCTTCTCGGCATGACGTCGGGTGGTGACGTCATGGAACACCAGGCCACCGTAGCTGTGTACGGCGTCTACCAACTCCTTCACGGCGCCCAGGCTGGTGATGACGATCGGCACTTTGTGCTCGACGCAGATCGCCAGGTCCGCCTCGAGCCGTGGGTTGCTGTTGTGCACGATCAGGTTGACGGCGTAAGGCGCGGGATTGTTCAGTTGGGCCAGGCCCGCTTCGATTTCCTCCAGCCAGGCCTTGAACCCACTGCTTTCGCGTTGGTTGAGCGCCGGGAAACTCCCGACCACCCCATTGCGGCAGCACGCCAGGACCAGTTGCGGGTTGGAAATCAGGAACATCGGCGCCGCCACGACGGGCAGGCGCAGAGTTTGTTCAAGCAGAGCGGGCAATGACATTGGAGGTACCCCGAGTAATTGAAATTAGAACGGTTTGACCACGACCAAAATTACGATAGCCAGCAATATCAGAACGGGCACTTCATTGAACCAGCGATAAAAGACATGGCTGCGGGTATTTTCGCCACGCGCAAAACGTTTCACCTGTGCGCCGCACATGTGGTGGTAGCCAATAAGCAGTATGACCAGCGTCAGCTTGGCGTGAATCCAACCGCCCGAATGAAAGAGGCTCGGGTTCAGGTAGATCAGCCAGCCGCCGAAGATCAGCGCGGCAACCATCGCCGGCCCCATGATGCCGCGGTACAACTTGCGCTCCATGACGCTGAAACGCTCCTTGCTGACGGTGTCCTCGCTTTGGGCGTGATAGACGAACAGGCGTGGCAGGTAGAACAGCCCGGCAAACCAGCAGACGATGCTGACGATATGAAAGGCTTTGACCCATAGATAAAGCATTTTTAGTTATTCCCAGGTTCACGGTAGCCGAGATAGTAGTGGCTCATGCGCCCGTACGTCACGTTGACGGTTGTCGCAGGACGATACGGCCCCTATTATCGACGGCTTTCCAGTGGGTTCGTTGAGGGCAGGTTTATGGTCAAGGTCGGTATCGTCGGCGGCACGGGTTACACCGGTGTCGAATTGCTGCGTCTGTTGGCACAGCATCCGCAAGCTGAGGTGGTGGTCATCACTTCCCGATCCGAGGCCGGGCTGGCCGTGGCCGATATGTACCCGAACCTGCGAGGCCATTACGACGGCCTGGCGTTCAGCGTTCCGGACATCAAGACCTTGGGCGCCTGCGACGTGGTGTTCTTCGCTACCCCGCACGGTGTTGCCCACGCATTGGCCGGTGAGTTGCTGGCGGCTGGCACCAAGGTGATCGATCTGTCGGCGGACTTCCGTCTGCAGGACGCCGACGAGTGGGCCCGGTGGTACGGTCAGCCTCACGGTGCGCCGGAGCTGTTGAAAGAGGCGGTGTACGGCCTGCCGGAAGTCAATCGTGAGCAGATCAAGCAAGCGCGCCTGATTGCGGTGCCGGGTTGCTATCCGACCGCTACTCAATTGGGGTTCCTGCCTTTGCTGGAAGCCGGGCTGGCAGACGCTTTGCGTTTGATCGCGGATTGCAAGTCAGGCGTCAGTGGCGCCGGTCGTGGTGCAGCGGTCGGTTCGCTGTACTCCGAGACGTCGGAAAGCATGAAGGCCTATGCAGTAAAAGGGCATCGCCACTTGCCGGAAATCCGCCAGGGACTGCGTCGCGCCGCCGGTAAAGATGTAGGCCTGACCTTCGTGCCACACCTGACTCCGATGATCCGCGGTATTCACTCCACGTTGTACGCAACTGTGGTCGATCGCTCGGTAGACCTGCAGGCGCTGTTCGAGAAACGTTATGCCAGCGAACCGTTCGTCGACGTGATGCCTGCTGGTAGCCACCCGGAGACCCGCAGCGTACGCGGCGCCAATGTGTGCCGTATTGCCGTGCACCGTCCGCAGGATGGCGACTTGGTGGTGGTGTTGTCGGTGATCGATAACCTGGTCAAGGGCGCGTCGGGCCAAGCGGTGCAGAACATGAACATCCTGTTTGGCCTGGATGAGAAGCTCGGCTTGTCCCACGCGGGCATGCTGCCTTAAGGCTTCCTGGCTGTTAAGCAAAAGGCCCGTTGATCGGGCCTTTTGTGTTTTTAAGGGCGGCAGCGCGGATTGATATACCGTAACAATAGTTGACCGCTTTTCTAGGAGAAGCGGATAATGCCGCCATTACGCATATGGCGGCGGTACGCCGGGAGATTATCAGCATGAGCGTTGAATCCTTCACCCCCACGGCTTTGCAATTCACCCACGGTGCTGCGCACAAGGTGAAGAGCCTGGTCGATGAAGAGGGTAATGATCGCTTGAAGCTGCGCGTGTTCGTTACGGGCGGCGGTTGTTCAGGGTTTCAGTACGGTTTTACCTTCGATGAAGATGTGGCCGATGATGACACCATCGTTGAACGCGAGGGCGTGAGCCTGGTCGTGGATCCGATGAGCTTCCAATACCTGGCAGGTGCCGAGGTGGATTACCAGGAAGGTCTGGAAGGTTCGCGTTTCGTGATCAAGAACCCTAACGCCACCACGACCTGTGGTTGCGGGTCTTCGTTCTCGATCTGATCTGTAGCGCATACAAAAACGCCGCTTGGCTGTGATAGGCCAAGCGGCGTTTTGCTGTCCGGCTATTTTAGGCGGGGTAGATCGCGCCCAGTACTCGAAGACCGCGTGCGTCGGTGACGCTCGGGCGGTTGGCGGCAATACCTTCAAGGCAGCAATGCGCCAGCCAGGCGAAGGCCATGGCTTCGACCCAATCGGGATCCACCCCGTAGGTAGCGGTGCTGCTGACGTGAGTTGACGGAAGCAGGGTGGCCAGACGGTTCATCAGCGTGGCGTTGTGAGCTCCGCCGCCACATACCAGCAATGTTTCTGTCTGGGATTGGGCCGACTGTAGGGACTCAACGATCGTCAGGGCGGTCAGCTCAAGCAGCGTTGCCTGCACATTCTGAGGCTCAAATGCTGGCAAGCGGCCAAGGTGTTGATGCAGCCATTCCAGGTTGAACACTTCGCGCCCAGTGCTCTTGGGGCCTTTGGTCACGAAGAAGGGGTCGCTGAGCAGGGCATTGAGCAACTGGGGCTCGACCTTGCCGCTGGCTGCCCACTGACCATCGCGATCAAAGTGTTCGCCGCGTTGTTGGTGAATCCACGCATCCAGTAGGACGTTGCCCGGGCCGCTGTCGAAGCCGGCTACAGGCTTACCGGTTTCGATAAGGCTGAGGTTGCTGAAACCTCCGACATTCAATACGGCGCGGTTACCAGTGCGCTCACCAAACAACGCTTCGTGGAAGGCGGGTACCAACGGGGCGCCCTGGCCACCGGCGGCCACATCACGGCTGCGGAAATCGCTGACCACGGTGATATTCGTCAGCTCGGTGAGCAAGGCCGGATTGCCGATTTGCACGGTAAAACCCCGGGCAGGCTCATGGCGGATGGTCTGGCCATGGCTGCCAATCGCACGAATGTCCTGCGGCTTGAGCTTTTGCTGATCGAGTAGAGCGTGAATACCTTGTGCGGCCAAGGTCACCCATTTCTGTTGGGCAATGGCGGAGCGGGCGATTTCATCCGGCCCGCTGGCGCATAGGGCAAGCAGCTCGGCGCGCAGGGTATCTGGCATTGGGATGTAGTGCGTGGCGATCAACTTGATCGCCGGGTCTTGCTCGATCAAGGCAATGTCCAGGCCGTCGAGGCTGGTCCCGGACATCACGCCTATATAGAGTGGCATACCTTAACGCTTCGCCGAAGCCAGCAGGGTGGAGCGCTCTTGATCCATGCGCGCCATCAACGGCTGGCTTTGTTGCATGAAGCGGGCGCGCTCGGCCTTGGCGATCGGGTCGGCCATCGGCAGTTTCTGGCCCAGTGGGTCGACGTGGACGCCATTGACCTGGAACTCATAGTGCAAGTGCGGGCCAGTGGACAGCCCGGTAGTGCCGATATAGCCGATCACCTGGCCTTGCTTCACGGTGCCGCCAGTCTGTACGCCTTTGGCGAAACCTTGCATGTGACCATACAGCGTACGGTAGGTGTTGCCGTGCTGGATGATCACGGTATTGCCGTAACCGCCGCGACGACCGGCCAGCAATACCTTGCCGTCGCCGGCAGCCTTGATTGGCGTGCCACGCGGTGCCGCATAGTCCACACCTTTATGGGCGCGGATTTTGTTCAGAATTGGATGCTTGCGACCCATGGAGAAACGCGAGCTAATACGAGCGAAGTCCACCGGGGTACGGATGAAGGCCTTGCGCATGCTATTACCGTCGGCGGTGTAGTAGCTGCTGTTGCCTTGTTTGTTGGTGTAACGCACAGCGGTGTAGGTCTTGCCGCGGTTGGTAAAGCGCGCGGAGAGAATGTTGCCAGTGCCGACGACCTTGCCGTTGGCGACTTTCTGCTCGTAGATCACGTCGAATTCGTCGCCTTGACGGATGTCCTGAGCGAAGTCGATGTCGTAGCCAAACACGCTGGCCATGTCCATGGTCATGCTGTGGGACAGACCGGCGCGGGCTGCGGATTGTGACAGCGAGCTGTTGATGACGCCGTGTACGTAGGCGGAGCGCATCACTGGTTTGGTGGTGATGCGGTTGAAGGCAAAACCCTTGGCGCCTTTGGTCAGGGTGATGCTTTCAAGGTCGCTGACATTGCTATGCAGGTTGTGCAGTTGGCCGTCAGGCGTCAGTTCGAACTCAAGTTTCTGGCCGTGTTTGAGTTGGGTGAATTGCTTGGCCTGCTTGTCGCTGGCCAGTACTTCATTGACGGTGGCTGCGGGGAGGCCGACTTTCTCGAACAGGGTCGACAACGTGTCGCCCTTGGCCACGATCACTTCGCGGTGTTGTGGGTTCTTGGCGGCGTCGGCGACCGGTGCAGGCAGCTCTTGGGTGGCTTGCTGGGTATCTTCGGGGCTGCTTTCTATCTGGGCGAACGGCGATTCGGTCGGTGCATTTGTGGCTTGTTGCGCGTCGGAAGCGTCTTGATCTTGTGTCAGTTGTTCAACGGGACTTTCCAGGTCAAGGCTCAGGGATGTTCGTTTGGCTTCTACGTCACTGGAAGGGAATACCAGGAGTGCCAGGCTGAGAAGGGCGGCGATACCACTTGCGGCGAGCAGGTGGGTCTTCGGGTAAAGCGGCGGCGCTTTAGACGGTTCAGTGGTCATAGGTAATTTGACTTTGAAGATGAAATGGAAAAGATGAATGACATGATGAAGATGAAATAACTGTATAAAATATAACCAAATCATCTGTGGCGCAAGCTCGCGAACGCTGGGCTTGCTGAACGGTGTCCGTTCGCAGGGCAAAACTTGTAATTAGTCCCTGATCTTGTATGGTTGGTTCCCTTTTGAATCTGAGCCTTGCGGGTCTGTTATGAAGTCGGTTGAAGAGCAGCTAGCGCTGATAAAACGTGGTGCGGAAGAACTGTTGGTTGAAGCTGAGCTGATTGAAAAGCTCAAGCGTGGCCAGCCCCTGCGTATTAAGGCTGGCTTTGATCCGACTGCGCCGGATCTGCACTTGGGCCATACCGTGCTTATTAATAAGCTGCGCCAGTTCCAGGAGTTGGGGCATCAGGTCATCTTCCTTATAGGTGATTTCACCGGGATGATCGGCGATCCGAGTGGCAAGAGCGCGACGCGTCCGCCGCTGACGCGTGAGCAGGTGCTCGACAATGCCGAGACCTACAAAACCCAGGTGTTCAAGATTCTCGATCCGGCCAAGACCGAAGTGGCATTCAACTCCACCTGGATGGATCAGATGGGACCAGCGGACTTCATTCGTCTGACCTCTCAGTACACCGTTGCGCGGATGCTTGAGCGCGATGACTTCGACAAGCGCTACTCCACCAATCAGCCGATCGCCATTCATGAGTTCCTCTATCCGCTGGTTCAGGGCTATGACTCGGTAGCCTTGCGTGCGGACGTTGAGCTGGGTGGCACCGACCAGAAATTCAACCTGTTGATGGGGCGTGAACTGCAGCGTGCGTATGGGCAGGAAGCTCAATGCATTCTGACCATGCCTTTGCTTGAAGGGTTGGATGGCGTCAAGAAGATGTCCAAGTCCTTGGGCAACTATGTCGGCATCCAGGAAGCGCCGGGTGTGATGTACGGCAAGCTGGTCTCCATTCCGGATGCGCTGATGTGGCGTTACTTCGAGTTGTTGAGCTTCCGCTCGATGGATGAGATCAATGCGCTGCGTGCTGATGTAGAGGCGGGCGCCAATCCGCGTGACGTGAAGATCAAGCTGGCTGAAGAGATTGTTGCGCGTTTCCATGGTGAAGAGGCTGCTGCCAATGCTCACCGTGCCGCGGGTAATCGCATGAAGGATGGCGAGCTGCCGGATGATCTGCCGGAGATTGAGCTGTCTGCTGCCGAGGCGATGCCAATTGCTGCTGTGCTCAATAAAGCAGGTCTTGTCAAAAACTCGGCAGTGGCGCGTGACCTGCTGGGTTCCGGTGGTGTGCGTATAGATGGTGAGGTTGTTGATCGCACCTTTATATACGAGCTGGGTGCTACCCACGTTTGCCAGGCCGGCAAGAAGGCATTTGCGCGTATTACGCTCAAATCCGAATAAGTCTGAAATTAGGTGTTGACGGCGAATTATAACTGTCTATAATTCGCCCCACTTCCGGCGCAGTCGAAACGGAAAACTCCTTGGTAAACAATGAGTTATGTAAGTTTCGGCAGTAGGTTGCTTCAGTTCATCGAAGCCAAAAGGAAGTTGAAAAAGAGGTGTTGACAGCAGCGTGTAACGCTGTAGAATTCGCCTCCCGCTGACGAGAGATCGGAAGCGCAAGTGGTTGAAGTTGTTGAAGAAATCTTCGAAAGCTTCTGAAAGCTTCTGAA
>NZ_JACAQP010000202.1:0-366 GCF_013387025.1 Pseudomonas reactans
ACCTCTCTCCCCTTTTTCTGTACGTTTGGTTTGGGAATCTATACGCCCATGTGATCAGCCTGTCTATTGGTATCATCTGGTTTGGTTCTCCCAGAATATACCCAGACATGCTTTCATTCTTTGGGTTGCTCTTAAAGATCGTCTTAAGACTCATGATAAAATCAAAATTTGGGACACTAATTCCAATCTCATTTGTGCGTTCTGCGGGGACTGTCCGGATTCCCTTTCCCATCTCTTCTTTGAATGTTCTTTCACTTCTTTGGTTTGGCATGACCTCCATCATGTCATGAATCTCTCCTTCTCCACTGATAGCTGGTCTGATATCATTAGTCAACTAAACCCAATTAATAAGAACAAGACCATTTG
>NZ_JACAQP010000203.1:0-853 GCF_013387025.1 Pseudomonas reactans
AGTATATACCTTTGCTTGAAGTTTTAGCACGTAATACTTAGGGTTTTGAAAGAAATCGGCCGTATACCGAGGGGTGGGAGGAGAGTGACGAAAATTAGGGTTTTGGCAGCCCTTACAACTCAGATCTAGGGTTGTATTTATAGTGCTCCTCATCCTTATCCCCTCCCTTGTGGATATTTCACTTTAGTCCTTTATCCTTATTAAGTTTCTAATTAATATACCTTTACTTTGATATATTAATAAACATAAACCCTCAAGTTTATTTTCGATCTCTTTTAGCTAAATCGTCTCTTGCGTGTAACCCAAAAGGACCCTACTATTTATAGTAATATTACCAACTTGTTATAACGATGGGCATATAACCAACAGTCTCCCACTTGCACTTGTTATAACAACTGTATGGTCTAATATTCATTAACCTAGTAAGGTGTATGTCATCCTAGACAAATGCCGCGTTCATCTAATGAAACAGCCCTTAGGCAAGTGATCAAATATTCCTTTGTTCTACAAGATATCCATATGAACGTCTAACATGGAATTCTGTCAGTCTCAAACATTCAAGATTATGTTTCCCGATAGAGATTTGTGATGACCACAAAAAACTGCACTTATTGATTCTATATCAATTCAGTTCGAGTACGGCCGTACATTTGCTGTCAACACCAAATCATCAAGGGGCCCACAGATATCGCTTCTCCTGTTAGGGCAGAAGGAACAAATAAACTTTGACTACACGGATCTCGCCCACTCATCATGTCATATCTGGACATTCTCTGTATGGCTGCCAGTTACGGACAACGTTGGAGAAAACCAAGACACAACAGACTGCAGGACTAAGAATCAATGCATATCC
>NZ_JACAQP010000204.1:0-346 GCF_013387025.1 Pseudomonas reactans
TTTTTTAACTCGTTTTTTATCATAACTCGTTTTGGATCATGGAGCATAACGAATTTTGAATCTTGAATCATAAGTTTTGAATCATTTTGTCGTTATATGTTTTTTTAACTCGTTTTGGATCATAACGACTTTTGGATCTTGAATCATAACGAATATTGCATCTTTGATCATAAGTTTTGAATCATAAAACATATTTTGATTTTAATATTTTTGGATCATATGTATTTTTTTGCTATTTTGATGTGTTTTTTTACTTAAAATATAAAAATGAACACGAAAAAAACCTTTTTTTTCAAATTTTTTCAAACTTACTAATATAATATCTACAATTATCCATTAAATTTTC
>NZ_JACAQP010000205.1:0-329 GCF_013387025.1 Pseudomonas reactans
ATGTGTTATTAGCGTTTATAAGATTTTCGAAAATGATTTCACATTAGTTTTACATTTATGAACAGGGAAATACCATGTATGAATAGAACAACACAATTAGGCAAGTGTACCTAGTCGATTGTAGTATAGTAATGGTAAATCCGGGTTGTCGACCCAAGGGAAAACGGCTATCTTTAAGTTAAGAAAATCAATTATCAATTAACAATTATTCAACCAAACAGTAATTAAAAAAGGGGAGGTTGAGAAAATGCATTGACTCGTGTCAAGAGACAACGCAAAAGTTTATTAAAAGCGGAAAATATAAATATAAACTACAAAACATAAAAGTA
>NZ_JACAQP010000206.1:0-409 GCF_013387025.1 Pseudomonas reactans
AATATTTTGATTATAGCCATTTTTGCTAGAAAATAGTGCCTTTATTTATAAAAACGTAGTTTTTACTAGTTTTCGTTTTTATAACGTTTTTATCCAAGATCTAGTATTTTTGTACACTTTATTTGTAGTTTTTGCAACTTTTACACAACTTAATATATCATAGTGTTTATAATACATGGATCTATCCATATTTCATATCAAGAACATTTTTTACACAACAACTAGTTTTATAAACTTGTGTAAAACATCACTTATAGCATTTAAACACATATGAACTTGAATAAAACAACATTTATAGTAATTAAACTTGTATTCTCCCCCAAAAAGGTTAGAAAAGATGAAAATGAGGGGTATGAACTCAACCTTGGAGCGTGCTTGACTTAAAAACTAGGTAGTTCTTGGAAGATCG
>NZ_JACAQP010000207.1:0-360 GCF_013387025.1 Pseudomonas reactans
ATAAGATCGCGGCTTGATAAAAATTTCCATTTCGTTGCATCCAAGATTTTTGTTCCGACAATCGTATAAAGAATGGATGCGAGAAAAAGACTCTCTTTCCAGTCTCCTATTTATTTTATTGAATATTGTTATTGAGTATTGAAGTGAAGTAAAAAATTGGAAACTCTCTCTTTTCTAACAGAGAAAAAGAAATAGAAAAAGATTAGTAATTTAGTATACATAAAAATTAGAAGAATTTAGAAAGAGAGTTCTTTTTCTTAATCTCATGAACAAGATCTAAGAATCCATTTAGTTGATGGAAGAAGAGGGGGGGCAGGTCTGAGGATCAACCAGTAGTGGGCGAGGGGGTTGCTTTTTCCT